>PMBS01000367.1:0-18563 GCA_003153015.1 Myxococcales bacterium | reverse complement strand
ATCAAGTCGATCAAGGAGTGCTCGGGAAAGACGGTGGAGACGAAGATCCCCAAAGGCGTCCTGCTCAAATCGGGGAAGGTTCGGCCCGAGCTGCTCGACGTGGACGTCCTGGTGAACATCCCGATCGCCAAGCACCATGTGGGAACCATGTTCAGTGGCAATCTCAAGAACATGATGGGCGGCCTCGATCACGAGACAAACGCGTTCTTCCACAGCGGCTCCGGCAAGACCGGCTACGAGGATGTGGACTTCCTCTCACAGTGTATCGCCGAGCTGAATACCCTGCGCAGGCAGGACCTGTGCGTGGTTGACGGCACTGTCGTCCTGGGAAGCAATGGCCCCGCGGGCCCCGGCGATCTGCTGAAGCCGCAGAAGATCGTTGCTGGCACGGATCCGGTCGCAGTCGACGCATACTGCGTGACCCTGCACAGCCGCAAGCCGAAAGAGGTGGTGATGCTCGCCAAGGCCGCCGCGGCAGGAGTCGGGCGCGCCGACTTCCAGAAGCTCAACCTCCAGGAGATCGCGATCTGACCGCCTCTATCACTTTCTCTTACGACCCAAACATGGTTGAAATTCTCACGGGCGGAACTAGCTGCGCTCGCCCATCAGTACTCCACAAATACCTTGCGCATTTCCTCCAGCTTGTTGAAGAAGCGAAAAATTTCGTCGGCCGCAACCCGGGGCGCATCGGTATTCTTCCACAACACCTTTCCGCGCTTGTCGAAGATGACGGCCTGCTTCGGCGGATTGTCGGGACGATCCTTGGTGGTCTTGGTGTACTTCATCGGCTTTCCGTCGGGGTAGTAGTAGTAGCGAAACTCGTTCAACCAGGTTTCGTGGCCCACGGATACCACCGCCGCTGCCAGCCGGTCTTTGCTCGGGTCATAGTAGAGCTTGAAGCTTGGCGGCTTCCCTTCGCTCTCAGTCTTCTCGTCGATATCCAGGCTTGGGTATTCGCCCTTTTTCAATGAGCCATCTATGGCGGCGACGAGTGCGTTGACCTGCTTGACGTCTTCCGGCTCGGTCTTGCTGTCGGAAACCGCAGAACCGGAGACGGTCGCGACCAGGGAAAAACCCATGAGACAACACACCCGTCTATTCATTGCAGGATGTCCTCTCGAAAATGGGATCTCCTCGGCGCCAAGGATTCGGCGCTCCCCACCGCGAGATCCTGCCAAGCGCTCGCTCAGCCTTCGACTTTGCAGTCCGACACAGTTGCGACGTCAATGTCCTCGGGGTTCGACCAAGCGGCATTGGCAACCCAGCGCGTGCGTACCCCCGTCAGCTTCCCGATCACCTTGATCTGGCAGTGGGCGGCAAAGCGCTTGAGTTGTTCGCGCGGCTTGTTGGGGATCTCGGCCTGGAAGCGCTTCGTGATGGCCGGCTCAAGGAAGAGACCCGGAATCAGATACAGGTGCCGATCCAGTGTGTAGTAAGGCTTCAGCTTGTTCTGCTCGTCGCCCTGCCAGTTGACGATCTCAGTGGAAAACCCGCAATTGAAACCCTTGATGCCCTTGCGAGACACGCAGTCCAGGTCGGTGCGGTCCGAGGTCACCAGCGTGATCGAGGCTGAAGTCGCGGGCGACCCGGCCGTCGAAATCAGGGGACTCCTGCGCGTGGCAAAGTAGGCGGCGAAGATGATGAGCGCGGCGACCGCCAAGCCAAGAATCACTTTGCCGCGCGAGACGCCCGGCGTATTGCTGGCAGGCGCTGCCTGGGGCGCTGGCTCTGCTGCCTGGGGTGCTGGCTCTGCTGCTTGCTTCGGCTCTTCGTGTTCGCTTTCCACGGTGGTTTTTCCTTTCGGCCCCTTCTTTTACCGAACCAGGGCTCCGACTACAAGCCCACGGGCCGCTCGCGCGCTTTTTGCGCGATCTGGCAAGCCGTTGGATAGCTAGTCACAGGTCCCGGAGCACGGAACCCACGTGCCGTCGGTGGCCGTGATAGTCGCCGTGCCGGCGGTGAGCCCCGACGAACTGGCGGTCACGGTGACGGTTCCGGCGCCCGTGGCCTGAACGATGGCGTAGGCCACGCCGCCAAAGGCGTTACGCGAGGTTCCGCGGAACGACTCCTGCGTCATGCTGCCACTGTCCACCGCTACGATAGTGCCAGGACCCGTGATGGCGAATGTGATGGCAGCGGTGGAGCTGCTCGCGACGTTTCCCGAGGCGTCCACGGTCGTGGCCTTGACGAACGAAACGTCGTTCACATCGGTCAGCAGCGTGGGGTGATCGGCCGTGAGTACGACCTTCCCCGCTACCGCTCCACTGGGCGGCGCCGTCTGCGCCGACCCACCCCAGATGCTCGACCAGGTGTAGCCGATGCTCCTCACAGCCCCCAGTGAGTCCATCAGTCCCAGGCTGAGCCCGAATGACGGCCATTTTCCATCACTTTCGCCCATATAGTCAGCGCCCGTCCACACGAACTCGCCGGTTAGCGCCGGGTTGGCCGTGACGGTGGCCCAGGTGGTCGTTCCCGTGCCCATCTCGGTGAGCACGCCGGCGCGCGCAGGTGCCATTCCCATGGCCGTAGTGACGTCGCTGGTTTGGTAGTTCCCGCCGAAGACGTCCAGGAGGGTCCTCGTGGCGCCGGTTACGTCGCCGCTGTTCTGGGGAGTCGCCAGGGCCTGGGTGACAGCACGGCCGGGGTCGAGCGTGTGACAGATGGAGACCATCCTGGTCAGGATAGGAGTTCGCACGGCGATCAAGTCGGCGATTTCGTTGCCGGTACTGTACAGGGCGATGCTGGGGTGGTTGCGATCCCGCATGACAATCCCGGTAACATCGACCTGGTACCACGGTGCCCCGGTCGGGGTACCGGGCACCGCAGGCATTCCGGTCGGAGTCGTCGCGGTCATGTTGAAGTAGGTGGCGTAGTCGCCAGCGTCTTGGTACTTGTGTCCGACCCACACGTCGAAGAACTCGTCCATCACGAGAATGCCCATCCGGTCGCACAGATCGAGAAAGTCTGGGCTGGGCGGATCGTGGGCCGTGCGGATGGCATTCACCCCAAGGGCCTTGAGCTGCGCTATCCGCCGCTGCATGGCCCGCGCCGGCGCTGCCAGCCCGAGCCCGTGGTAGTCCTGATGCAGGCACACGCCTTTGAGCTTCGTGTTCGTGCCATTGATACTCAGGCCCGTCGTGCTGTCGTACACCAGGCTGCGGATCCCGAACGGAGTGACGTCGTCGTCCACGGTGACGCCGCCGGTTACGACAAACGTTACGAGTTCATACATGTTCGGAGCATCGGGGGACCATAGTTTGTGATTCGTGACCGGCATATCCAAGGTGAAGGTGGTCGATGTGCCCGCGGCGATGCTCTGGGCAGCCCCCGAGGAGGCCACAAGCGTGGTCCCGGTCCCACTCGGATCGCTGACTTTGGCCCCCACGTTCACGCTGTGCGATGACGTGCCCGAATTGACCACCGAGGTCGTAACGTGGATGGTTGCCGAGGTAGTTGTGGGCGAGGGTGTCTGGACATACGTGGCCCACTGATCGACATGCACCGGATCGGTTGCAACGATGCGAACGTGGCGGTAGATGCCAGCGCCTTCATAGAAACGCGAAGCGGGCTGCAAGCCGGTGTCGGTCCGGACCGCGATCACGTTTTCTGTGCCGAAGTTGATGTTCTTCGTCATGTCGTAGCGGAAGCTCACGTAGCCGTAGGGATGATTCCCGAGCTGAGTCCCGTTGATGTAGACTGTGCTGTTCGCCATGACGCCGTCGAATTCAATGTAGACCTGCTTGTCCGAGGTGACGGTTGCGGGAAGGGTGAAATGATTTCGGTACCAACCGATTCCCGACGCCAGGTAGCCTCCTCTTCCGGTCATTGGGGCATTCGGATCGAACGGCCCTTCGACGCTCCAGTCGTGCGGGAGGTTCACCGGGCGCCACCCGGAATCTGCGAGAGTCGCTGAATTCGCACCGGTCGCGTCACCCTTGTTGAACAGCCAGTTCTTGTCGAGCGGCATGATCTGTCGGACCCGACCCGGGAGCGGTTGAAGAACATTCGCGCCTCCTGCTCCGGTAGTGCCGCCCCCTCCGACTATGCCGCCCGTGGCGCTGGTGCCACCTGAAGTAGTAGTGCCTCCACTGGCGATGCTGCCCCCTGAAGCGGTAGTGCCTCCGCTGGCGCTGGTGCCACCTGAAGTAGTGGTGCCTCCGACGAGGTTGACTGGCATGTCCACAGGAAGATCCGGGGAAGCATCAAGGTTGCTAGTGACTGAACCGCCTGTACCCGGCGCATCGCTGCTGCCACCCGCGCCCCCAGTGCTGCTGACTCCCCCGGTGCTACCGTGCACGTCCACGGGAAGATCTACGGAAGCATCAGGGCTGGCACTGATTGAACCGCCTGTTCCACTGGTACCCCCCGCACCAAAACTCACGCAGAGATGAGAGGCACAGGTCAGACCCACGTTGCACGTATCATTTGGGTAACAGGAACAAGTCTCGGCTCCCATTGGGCAGGTACCACCGTCGGTCCCGATTAGGTTATTGTTCGAATCCACCTGGCTCGGCTCGGCGCAGGTTTTCGTGGTGGTGCAAATCTGCCCAGAGGGGCAATCGACGTCGCGCTGGCACTGATTGTGGCACCGCTGATCCACGGCGCATATGAGCGGTGGCTGGCAATCGCTGGCGTACAGGCAATGCGTCTCCACGGGAAGCTGACACACTCGCGATTGGTCAGTCGCCGTGATGCAACTCTGTCCCACAGGGCAGTCCGCCGAAGTGTGGCAGGCGTCGTGGCACTTGCTCATGGTGCACACCAGGGGCTGGTTGCAGTCGCTGTTGAGTATGCACGCACCACCCACGTCTATCTTCTTTGGCCCGCTGCAACCGGCTGCAAGCCAAGCCGAAACCATCATCAAGCCAGAAGTGCGCAATGCCGACATTTCAAATCTCCAGTTTTGGGTACGCTGAGAGCCCGACTGGGTGAAGGTATCACAGCGGGCCGGTGACGGATTCGCCCAAGAGGGGGCGCGGCGATGGGTTCATGTCTCAACTCTGGCTGGCACTCCAGCAAACGCCGTGCCGAGGTAAGAGTGTCCCAAATTCCGCCAGATCACGCGAGATCGCGCGGCCTCGGCATCGCGGGTTTGTACTTCAAGTGCAAACGCTCGCCTAGCTTTTGTACAATTTGTGCAACCGAGCGGGCGACACACTTGGGATCTCGATCCAGCTTTGTGGCGGCGCCGCGGTGCGCACCACGGACCTGCCAGGGCCGCCGCATGGGCGTAGGCGCCGCAAGTCGGGTTGATAACATCGATCCGGGCGAGGTCGCGATACGGTAGTCTAGCCTGGGCGACATGAAATCAGATACCACGTTGCCTCTGTCTCCGCTGGGATCCGCCCGCCAGCGCCTGGCGCCCGCGGTTGCCTATCCGCCAGGGCTTCTTTCGGATCTGCGCGACGCCGATCTGGGCGAGGAAGAAGCCTTCTTGGCTTGGCAGATGGGCCAGCTTGCGAGCGGGATTGGTGAGGCCGAGCGCCGAGATCTGGTCAGCCTGGTCGCGCGATCGCTCATCAGCGGCAGTCAAGGCAGCACGCGCATGCGCCTGGCAGCGGCTGAGCGAGGGCTCTTGCTCCAGGCGCCCGCGCTGGTCGGGGCCCCGGGCGAACGCAAGCCGCTCATTGTCGACGGCGAGTTCCTCTATCACCAGCGGGTCCTGGCTTGCGAGACTCGCCTGGCAGCGGCCATCAAGGCGCGTGCGGCGCAGCCTGGCGCAGACCCGCAGGCCGTGAAAGCAACGGTCGCGGAGATCGCGGCTACAAGTACGCCACCGTTGAGCGACGAGCAGCAGGCCGCGGTAGCGGCAGCCCTGGGCCGCCGCCTGGCCGTGGTGAGCGGCGGTCCCGGCACGGGCAAGACTACCATCGCGCTCGCGCTCGGTCGCGGGCTGGTGCGCCTGGGCGTGCCCCCGTCTGAGCTGGCGCTGGCCGCGCCTACCGGCAAGGCCGCCAATCGCCTGCAAGAGTCCTTTCACGCCGGGCTGGCCGCGCTAGCCGCGCCGTCTGCCGAGGATCGAGCCCTGCAGTCCGCTGGCCCGGCAGCACAGACCCTGCACCGGCTGCTCGGTTACTCGCCGTCGACCGGTCGTTTCTTGCACCATCAGAATCATCGCCTGGCCGCACGGGCGGTGATCGTCGACGAGGGGTCGATGATCGATCTGGCGCTCATGGATCGACTGCTGTGCGCCCTACGCGACGACGCGGTGTTGGTGCTGTTGGGCGATGCCGACCAATTGCCTTCGGTCGACGCAGGAGCCGTGTTTCGCGACCTCTCCAGCCTGGCGGTGCGGCTGCAGCGAAACTTTCGCACTGACCAGGCCCAGGCTGGCGGCCGTCGCATCAGCGAATGTGCGGCAGCGGTTCGCGCGGGAGATACCGGCCGGCTTCTGGCCTTGCTCACGCCGCGACCCACGACCGCGGGGTTGGCTTTCGACGGGGTAGAGCTTGTCCCCGGCATGCAGCGCGAGGCTGTGCTCGAGCGTTGGTACCAGGATTCGATCGCGGCCCTGCCCGAGTGGAACCAACTCGTCGAACATGAATACGTTCTCGGGCCTGAGGGATTCTCCTCAGAGGACAACGACCGCCTGACCCGCCTGCACGCGCAGGTTGCGCGCCAGCGCGTGCTCTGCGTGACGCGCGAGCGGGCCTTCGGCGCCAACCCGGTCAACGCCTTCTTGCATGGCCTATGCGCCGGACCAGGCGGCGAGCTTCTGCCGGGCGAGCCTGTGCTGGTCTTGCACAACGACTACCAGCGCGGCCTGTGGAACGGTGACCAGGGCTTCATCCTGTCAGTCAAGCAGCCCGGCCATGCCGCCCGATCCATGGCGGTCTTTCGCTTGTCGACCGTGGCGGCCTCGCCCTGGCTGGTAGTCTCGCCCGAGGCATTGGGTGAGGGCCTGTCCCTGGCCTATGCCCTGACCGTGCACAAGGCGCAGGGGTCGGAGCACGACCAGGTCCTGCTGCTCTTGCCCGAGCAGCCTCTGCCTCTGCTGACCCGCGAGCTGCTCTACACCGCCCTGACCCGGGCACGGCACGCGGTCGTGATCTGCGGCAGCGCAGAGGTCTTGTCTGCTGGCGCCGCTGCCAGTCTGACCCGCGCCTCGGGCCTGGCCGAAAAGCTGGCCGCGCCGTAGCGGGCGTCGAGAGCGGATGCGGTGTCACAGGCAACCCAACGCCCTCGTGCTAGCCTTGCTTTGTCGACTTGAGATCCGTCAACAAAGAGGCAACGAGGCTACCTGCCCGTGGCGAAGTCCAGCATTGAAAATGCGTCCGTGACGCCGATTCCGGTGGTGTCCCACGAACGCGCCACCGGTGCTGCGTTGGAGGCAGATGTTCGGACGGTGAGCCAAAGCCCCATCGTGAGTGCTCTGCTGGAGGCCGTGGACGCGGGTCTGCTGGTGCTCAACCGGGAGCGGCAGATTCTGGCCACCAACCGCGCGCCCCTGCTGGAGAGCCTGCGCCACGAAAGGCGAGCCATCGGGCTGCGGCCCGGCGAGTTTTTCGTGTGTCCTCGCGCAGCCGAGCAGGCGCAGGGCTGCGGAGCGGGCGAGCACTGCCTAGCGTGCGGGACCTTCCAGGCCGTCACGCAATCACAGGCCGATCGGGTCACCGTCGAACAAGAGTGCCTGCTGACTTCAGGCGATGGCGTAAACGGAACGCCGCGGGAGCTGAACGTGCGCGCCACCCAGGTGGACATCGACGGCAAGGACTACACCGTGGTGTCCCTGCGCGACATCAGTCATGAGAAGCGCCGGCAAGCGCTGGAGCGGGTTTTCTTCCATGACATTCTCAACACGCTGTCGGCCTTGGCCAACTGGACGCACCTGCTCAACCATTCGAGTGGCGAGCGTCTCGACCGCGCACGCGAGCGGGTGAGCCGTTTGGTCGGCCAGCTCGAGCGCGAGATCCAGCTCCAGCGCACGCTGCTGGATGCCGAGCAGGGCACGCTGCGAGCCGAGCGAATCCCCGTCACGCCCGCGGCGGTGCTCGCGGATCTGCGGGGCATGTTCGCGGAGACTGCCCAGCAGTGCACGCTGAGCGTGGAAGATCACTGCCCGGACGCGGAGTTGGAAACCGATCCCGTGCTGCTCGGCCGGGTGCTCACCAACATGGTGAAGAATGCCCTCGAAGCCACGCCCGACGGGGGCCAGGTTCGCTTGTGGTGCGAATGGGAAACCGGCGCGCAGGCGAGCGACCAGCCGGATCGGCACGACGTGATCGCGTTCCACGTGCACAACCCGGGCGAGATCCCGCCTGAGGTTGCCCCGCGCATCTTCCAGCGTTCGTTCACCACTAAGACCGGGACGGGACACGGGCTGGGCACCTATGGCATGCGACTGCTGGGCGAGCGCTACCTGGGCGGCAAGGTCAGCTTCGTCACCAGTGCAGCAGCCGGCACCGTATTCTCGATTCGCTTGCCGCTGCCCGCGGCCGTGGGTGCGGGGATCTAGTTTTCGCGTCTACCGAAGGTGGCGGTCGCAACGGCTGGTTCGATCGCGTTGCGGCCACCAGGACTGGACATATTTTGTGACCAGCCGTATATTTCGGTCATGAAGAGGGTAGCCGCCGCCAAGTTCAAGGAGCAATGCCTTTCCATCCTCGATCACCTCGACGCTGACGGGCTGGTGATCACAAAGCATGGCAAGCCGGTAGCGCGCCTTCTCCCGGCCGAGCGGGCGTCGGCAGAACTCATCGGAGCCCTGCAAGGCCGCATCCACATCAAGGGCGACATCCAGTCCACGGGTGTGACGTGGAACGCCCATGGTTAACCTCGACACGCATGTCCTGGTATTCGCGCTGAGCGGTGACGTCACCGACCGCGAGCGGAGGGTTCTGGCAGCGAACACCTGGAGCATGTCAGCGATCGTCTTTTGGGAACTGGCGAAACTTGTACAGCTGGGACGGATCGAGATTGACTTGGACGATGCCGAGGTTGGAAGACTGTTCTCTGGTATTCACGTCTGGCCACTGGACTTGCAGGTCAGTGTACAGTCGACCCGGTTGGACTTTCGCGGGGATCCTGCCGACGAGCTAATAGCCGCTACCAGCGTAGTACATCGGGTTCCGTTGCTCACTCGTGACCGTCGGATCCGCGGTTCGCGATTGGTCCCGTTCGCCTGAGCCACTACAAGCATTGGCGAGCGGCGTATGTCACGGCGGGGCTACCGCAGGTCGCCCCTACCTACGCCGGTCAATGCGCCCGAGGCCGTCACGGCCACGGTCACCGCTCCTGGCACCGCCACGACCTCTGTCACCGTACCCGTCCCTGCCACGGCCACCGCCACCTACACCGCTCCCCGCCAATCCAAGGTTCCGATTCGCGCTCTTCAATTGGACATTGCCGGTCGATGCCCGTAGTTTTGCGTCCATGACCGGCCCCGATAGCGATCCTTCCTCAGCCACGAACTTCATCGAAGAGATCATCAACGACGACCTCGCGCAGGGGAAGAACCAGGGGCGCGTGCACACCCGGTTTCCGCCCGAGCCCAATGGCTACCTGCACATCGGCCACGCCAANNCCAAGTCCATCTGCCTCAACTTCGGTCTGGCGGCCAAGTACGGCGGCAAGTGCAACCTGCGCTACGACGACACCAACCCCAGCACCGAGGACGTGGAGTACGTCGAGTCGATCGAACAGGACGTGGCCTGGTTGGGCTTCCGCTGGAATGGCCAGCCGCTCTATGCCTCGAACTATTTCGACGAGATCTACCGGCTGACCGAGATTCTGATCGAAAATGGCAAGGCCTACGTCGACGATCTGTCGGCCGAGCAGATCAGCGAATACCGCGGCAACTTCTACAAGCCGGGCCAGGACAGCCCGTTTCGCAACCGCTCCGCGGCCGAGAATCTGGACCTCTTCCGTCGCATGCGGGCGGGGGAATTCGCCGACGGCTCGCGCGTACTGCGCGCCAAGATCGACATGCGCCACCCCAACCTCAACATGCGCGACCCGCCGCTTTACCGCATCAAGAAGGCGACCCACCACCGCACGGGAGACAAGTGGTGCATCTACCCGATGTANNATGTACGACTACGCCCATCCCATCTCCGACGCGCTGGAAGGGATCACGCATTCGGTATGCACACTGGAATTCGAGGATCACCGCCCGCTCTACGACTGGACCATTGAAAACCTGCCGCTTAGCTATCGGCCGCGCCAGATCGAGTTCGCGCGGCTGAATCTGACCTACACCTTGATGAGCAAGCGCAAGCTGTTGCAGCTCGTCGAGGAGAAGCTGGTCTCGGGTTGGAACGATCCGCGCATGCCCAGCCTGAGCGGCCTGCGCCGGCGCGGCTACACGCCCGAGGCCATCCGCGCCTTTGCCGAGCGCATCGGCGTGGCCAAGAACGACAGCATGGTGGATGTGGGCTTGCTGGAATTCGCGATTCGCGAGGACCTGGAAAAGCGCGCGCCGCGGGCCATGGCGGTGCTGCGGCCGCTCAAGATTGTCATCGACAACTTTCCCGAGGGCCAGGTGGAATGGTTCGAGGCCGCCAACCATCCCGACAATCCCGCGATGGGGACGCGCAAGATTCCCTTCTCCAAGGTCGTGTACATCGAGCGCGACGATTTCTGCGAGGTCCCGCCCAAGAAGTGGTTCCGGCTTTCGCCCGGCGCGGAGATTCGCCTGCGCTGGGCCTGCCTGATCAAGTGCGTGAGCGTGGTCAAGAATGCGGCAGGCGAGATCGTAGAGTTGCATTGCACCTGGGATCCAGCCTCGCGCGGGGGCGACGCGCCCGACGGCCGGCGGGTCAAGGGGACTTCGCACTGGGTTTCCGCCGCGCACGCCAAGCCGGCGACGGTGCGCCTGTATGACCGACTGTTCACCAAGGCAAATCCCGGCGAAGGCGGCGCAGATTTTCGCGCCTGCCTCAATCCCAATTCATTGCAGGCGGTGTCCGATGCGCAAATCGAGCCGGCCCTGGCCGACGCCGTGCCTGGCAGCCGCTTTCAGTTCGAACGCCTGGGCTACTTCTGCGTGGACAGCGTGGATTCTAAGCCCGGCCAGCCCGTGTTCAACCGCACCGTGCCCCTGCGCGACTCGTGGGCCAAGCTGGCGGAGGGTTCTGCTCACCCGCCGAAGTAGGTCGTGCTAACCAGCATCTCGTAGACCGTGGATCGAAGTTAGGTCCTGCCGCCGCTCCGAACCCCCCTGTCCCCTCTGCGTTCTCTACGGCGGGTGGCTGACGAGATGAATAACCTCACCCCTTTGGTTGCGGCCGTCAGGCTGCGATGTGTTCTCTGTGCTCTCTGTGGGGAAGAGCTAACCTACATCAGCGATTGGTGACCGTCAGTCGGCCGAGCATGCGCCAGATCCCGCGGTGCAGGCGGTGGAATCCGCGCACTGGCGGGGCGTACATCAGGATGCATTCACCTTGCACCAGGTCGAGGCCCAGCTCGGCTGCCACTTTGGCCGCGGCCTCGCTCTCGGCGCCCTGCTGTAGCCACGCCCGCCGAATTCCGGCCGCCGCTGCCTGGCGCAAAATCTCGGGCGCCTTGTCAGGCTTCACGCAAACCCAGACTCCGTCAGCCGGACGCGGTAGCTCGGCCAGTGACTTGAAGCAAGGATCGCCCTCCACGCTCGCCAATGTGGGATGCACCGCCATGACGTCGAAGCCACGCGCCTTCAGCTCGCGGTAGGCGTAGTTCCCATACTTGCGGCGCGCGCGTGACACGCCCACGACCGCCAGACGCCGGCACTGCAAAAAGTCAGCGATGGATTGGCTCATGGTGACGGACATTCTGACATGGAAACGCCTGTCCTGGACCCTGCTACATTTCCCGCCCATGACGTCACTCGACTATGTCCACGGCTACACCGAAGACGAGGCCAATCGCCTGGCGGATCAGGCAGGCACCCTGGCGGATCTGCTTCACCACGATACGCAGTATCCGGCAGGCAGCCGCGTGCTGGAGGCGGGGTGCGGGGTGGGGGCGCAGACGCGCATTCTGGCGCGGCGAAGTCCCGCCGCGCATTTTGTCAGCGTGGACGTGTCCGCGCGGTCGCTGGCGCTGGCGCGCGCGGCGATCGAGCGCGCGGGGCTGGACAACGTGGAGTTTCGGCAGGCGGACCTGTTTGGGTTGCCTTTTTCTGAGGCCAGCTTCGATCACGTGTTCGTCTGTTTCGTGTTGGAGCACCTGCGCCGACCCGAGGATGCCCTGGCCGCGCTTCTGCGCGTGCTGCGACCAGGCGGCTCGCTGACCGTGATTGAAGGCGATCACGGCTCGGCGTTTTTCCACCCGCAGAGCCCACGCGCCAGCCGCACCATCGAGTGTTTGAGCGAAGCGCAAGCGGCCGCGGGCGGGGATTCGCTGATCGGGCGCCGGCTGTATCCGCTGCTGCGATCAGTGGGCCTGCACGACGTGCAGGTGTCACCGCGCTTTGTGTACGCCGATGCCAGCCGCCCGGGCTGGGTGGATGGCTTCACCCGCAAGACCTTCATCGCCATGGTCGAGGGCGCGGCTGAGCCAGCCCAGCGCCTGGGTTTGATCGCAAAGGCCGAATGGGATGGAGGCATCGCCGACCTGAAGCGTACCGCCGAGAATGACGGTACGTTCTGCTACACGTTCTTCAAGGCGATGACGCGCAAGCCGTAGCCGTGGCATCGGGACTTGCCCCCCACCTGAACATTCGGATAGGCTCCTGGCCATGTTCGCAACCCTGCTCGTCGTGGCCGTGGCCGCGCTCGCCGCCGGCGCGCTGGTGGGCTGGCTGTTGGCTGCCGCGCGAGCGAGGGCGCGCGGGGAGGCAGGGCTGCGTGCCGCTGAGGCGCGGCTGCGCGAGATCGAGGGCGGGGCGCGGGCCGCGCAGGCAACCGTGGACGAATTGCGCGCGACCCTGTCCCGCGGTGAGATGCGCGAGCGCGAGCTGGCGCGCGAGCTGGCCGAGGCACAGAAACACCGGACGGTTGCAGAAACCCAGGTGGCTGAACTGCACCGCAGCCTGGACGAACAGAAGGCCATCCTGGACAGCGCCGAGGAGAAGCTGGGTGACACCTTCCGCGCGCTGGCAGCCCAAGCCCTGGCCGCGAACAACGAGGGCTTTCTCACCCTGGCCAGCGAGAAGTTCGGCGCCGCCCGCCGCGAGACTGACGCCTCGCTGGACTCACGCCACAAGGCCATCGAGGCCCTGCTGAAACCGGTGCGCGATTCTTTGGAGAAGGTGGACGGCAACATCCGTGAGATCGAGAAGGAGCGCGGCCAGGCCTACGGCCGGCTCAACGCCCTGGTCACCGGCCTGGCGACCTCACACGACAAGCTGGCGCAGGAGACGGGGAACCTGGTGCGCGCGCTGCGTGCCCCGGCGATGCGCGGCCGCTGGGGCGAAATCCAGCTCAAGCGCGTGGTCGAACTGGCCGGCATGGTCGAACACTGCGATTTCGTGCAACAGGAAACCCTGGACGACGGCCGGCTGCGGCCCGACCTGATCGTGAACCTGCCCAATGGTCATCAGGTGGTGGTGGATGCCAAGGTGCCGCTTGAGGCCTACCTGGCCGCCGTGGATGCTGCCGGCGACGAGCCCCAGCGGTGCGAGCATCTGCGCCGGCATGCTGACCAGGTGCGCGCGCATGTGCTGAAGCTGTCGGCCAAGAGCTACTGGAACGAACTGCCAAGCGCGCCCGAGTTCGTGGTGATGTTTCTGCCGAGTGAAGGCATCTACCACGCGGCCTTGCAGGAAAGCCCAGACCTCATCGAGCAAGGCGTGGGCAACAAGGTTCTCATCGCCACCCCCACCACGCTGATTGCGCTGTTGCAGGCGGTGCACTATGGCTGGCGCCAGGAAAAACTGGCGGAGAACGCGCAGCGGATCAGCGAGCAAGGGCGCGTGCTGCACGAGCGGCTGGCCACGCTCTTCGATCACTTCGGCAAACTGGGCGCGGCTTTGGGCCGGGCCACGGACTCGTACAACGCGGCGGTGGGCTCGTTCGAGCGCATGGTCAAGCCAGCGGTGCGCAAGCTGGAGGAGCTGGGCGCGGCGGGAAAGAAGCCGGTCGACGAGATCGATCCCGTGGCGGTGCGGCCGCGCGAATTGGCAGCGGGGGATACCAACGACGAGTCGAGCCAAGCGGACACCATAGGAAGCTAATCTTAGCGACGCACTCGTCGCTCAAACGAGATTCTCAGTACCAACCGAACTCTCTGTCAGCGCGACCACAAACATTGAATTATGGCACCAACTCGAGAGCGCGCGTGAGGTGGCGACCAATCCGGATCGCCGCAAAATCACGGTGATCGGTCGTCAGCACGCGATACACTCCGCCGCTCCGCAGGGATTGGCTCTGGCTCTTGGCGGGCAAAGCCCGCCTTCGCCGACGCGACGGAGCGACTTGCTCCCCATCTGAACATTCGGATAGTCTCTTGCACGCCTGACCATGGATTTCATTCGCGTCTCGCGCCCGGTTTCGCTGGCCCTGCTGGGCGGGCGGGGACACTACGAAGCGGTGGTGCAGGCGGTGATGAATGCCGAGCGCAGCGTGTGGATCGCGACCGCGAACCTGAAGGAGCTGATGGTCGAGGACCCGCGCGCGCGGCCCGGGCGACGCCGCACCGCCCGCGGTGGCGAGTATCGATCGGTGCTGGAGGTGTTCGACGAACTGGTGGTCGCGGGGGTGGAGATTCGCATCCTGCACGCCTGCACACCCTCGCGGCCCTTCCGCGAGGAGCTGCGCCGCTGCGCCCATTTGCAGGCCGGCAAAGGGCGGCGTGGCTCGTTCGAGCTGCGCTTGTGCCCGCGCGTGCACGTCAAGACGGTGATCGTCGACGGCGCCCTGGCGTATTTGGGCAGTGCCAACTGGACTGGGGCCGGCCTGGGTGCCAAGGGCGAAGGCCGCCGGAATTTTGAACTGGGGCTGCTCAGTCGCGATGACCTGCTGCTAGACGAGGTGCAGGCATTTTTCGATGCCATCTGGCGCGGCCAGCCCTGCGCCGGCTGCAAACTGCGCGACGAGTGCCCCCAGCCACTCGGATGAATATGCCCCACCTGGCCAGCTCAATCCTTCGCCGACTGCGCGCCACCGAGCATGGCGTAGCGGTTGCGGGCCTGGGCTGCATTCTCCTTTGCTTCGCGCTGCTCAAGCTCTACTCGCTCAATTTCGTCAAGGGCGACGAGCACATGTACTTCTACATGAGCCTGCTCGTGTCGAGGGGAGAGTGGCCTTACCGAGATTTCTTCTTCTCGCATCCGCCGCTGCAGCTCTACCTCATGGGCGCGCTCTACAAGCTCTTCGGCTACTCGCTGGCCTTGTCGAAAGCCGTGCCTTCTCTGGCTGCCATGGTTTCGGGTGTGCACGTTTACCTGCTCGGGCGCCGCCTGGTCGGCCGGATCGAAGCACTTCTCGCAGTCGCCCTTTTCCTGTTCACCTTCGACGTCCTGCGCGGCTCGTCCCACTTCACGGGCGCCAACTGCGCCCTTGCCTTCGGCCTGGCTGCCACCTACCAGGCGCTCGCCCGCCGCCCCATTCTCGCCGGAGTGCTTTTTGCGGTCGCTACCTTCATCGGCATCTACATCGCCCCGCTCGCCCTCATGCTGGCGGTGTTGCTCATCTTCCGCTCTTGGAAGGAATCGCTGCGCCTGCTTGGCAGCTACGTTGCTGCCAGCGCTCTCATCTGCGCGGTTTTCGCCGGTGTGGCCGGCCACGCCTTCTGGTACCAAGTCTTCGGCTACAACCTCAACAAGATAGCGCTTCGCTATTCCTGGTACGCCAAGGCCAGAAGCGTCGCCTACCTCAATACCGCGGCCACAATTGGGGTTGTGCCCGGCATCGTCTGGGCCATCGCCATGTGGGCGCTACGCGGTCGGGCGCGAGGGGAAACCGCGCTCCCGGGCGCTAGCGGTCGGCTGGCGGCCCGGCTCAATCTCTGGGGCGGCGACCGGGTGGCGGCGCAGATGATCTTCGCCACGTTCATCTGCGGCTACTTGTACTTCTACTCGACCCGAGTCGACTACTACTCCTACTACTTCATGCTGATCATGCCGTGGACAGGGCTGATGACGGCAACCGTGATCGTCGATGTCCTGCGTTTCATCGGCGAGCGACTGGGTTCACGCGCACCGAATGAGCCGCCCTTGCCACGTACCGAGCGCCGACGGCGCCAGCAGGCAGCCCGCAGGCACCCGGCGGCCTCCGCCGCGAATGCGCCTCGACCCGTCTGGCGCCTCTGGCCGCTCGTCGCCTGCGCCGCTGCCCTCGCCCTCGTGCTCCTCTATCGCCAGGGCATAAGCGCTGAGCGCCAAGAGGATGCGGGCAACGATGTGATGGCTTACACCTGGCGCGACAGCCCTTTTCTCCCCGGCGCGGTGAACCGCACTGTGCGAGCGCTCTTCTGGTCGCCCACCAGCCACTCCACCCATCCGCCCAATGCCATCACCTACTACTTGCAGCACGAAACGCTCAGCGCCCCGACCATCGACGCCTTCGTGCGCGCGGTGCGCGGCCAATGCCAGCCGGGCGAGCGTATCTTCGGCGAGTACTCACTCGGCCCCTTTGCCGCTGCGGTCGGCTCCTGCGTGCTCGGGGCGAATCTGGCCGACACCAACAATCACCGTTTCAAGGTCCACGAGAGCACGCCCGGCGACTGGGTGCGCGCGCTCGAGCAGGACCATCTTGACATCGCCATCGTCGTGCCCGGTACGGCCATGCTGAAGGAGCGCGAGTTGCGTGACTATCTGACCGGCACCTTCCCACGCCTGGTCGCCACCTGGAACGATCCCTACGTGGGGCACGTCGAGCTCCGCCGTCGCGCAGAGTAGCACCAAGGGAGATCCCATACCCAGGGCCAGCGGCATGGGCTATGTTGTAGCTGCGGGAGATGGCCTCCCGACCCCTCGAACATGCGAATCCTGGTAACCGGCGGCGCCGGCTTCATCGGCGCGAATTTCCTTAATCTGTTGGTGCCCCGCCACCCTGAGCACCAGTTCGTCAACCTGGACGCCCTGACCTACGCCGCCAATCCGCGCAGCCTGGACCCGGTGGCGAGCCTGCCCAACTACGCCTTCGAGCGAGTCGACCTGTGTGATTTCTCCGCGCTGCGGGCGGTGTTTGCCCGCCACCAGCCCGAAGTCGTGGTGCACTTTGCGGCTGAGAGCCACGTGGATCGTTCGATCACAGGGCCGCGCGCCTTTGTGCGCACCAACTTCGAGGGCACCTTCAATCTGCTGGAAGCCTGCCGCGAGATCTGGGCGCCAGGCCAGGGGATCTTCCATCACGTCTCCACCGATGAGGTGTTTGGCTCGCTGGGTGAGACTGGGCGGTTCGACGAAGAAACCCGCTACGATCCATCCAGCCCCTATTCTGCGTCCAAAGCGGCAAGCGATCACCTGGTGCGCGCCTGGCACCGCACCTTCGGTCTGCCGGTGCGGGTGAGCAACTGCTCGAACAACTATGGGCCGCTGCAGTTTCCCGAAAAGCTGATCCCGCTGATGATCCTGAATCTGCTCGAGCGCAAGCCGCTGCCAGTCTATGGCCAGGGGCTCAACGTGCGCGACTGGCTCTACGTCGAGGATCACTGCGAGGCCATCTGGGCGATCATCGGCGCGGGCCAGAACGGCCGCACGTACAACATCGGCGGCCGCAGCGAGCAGCGCAATATCGACGTGGTGAAGCAACTCTGTCGCCTGGTGGCCGAGGAAACCGGCGCAGCCGAGCCGGAGCTTCTCGGACTCATCGGCTATGTCCCGGACCGGCCGGGACATGATCTCCGCTACGCCATCGATTCCTCTCGCATCGAAGCAGAGCTGGGCTGGAAACCGCGCGAGAGTTTCGCCAGTGGGCTGCGCAAGACGGTGCGCTGGTATTTGGCCAACCGGGCCTGGATCGATTCCGTGCGCACCGGCGAATACCGGCGCTGGATCGAACAAAACTACGGGAGCCGCTGACCATGGTCCAAAAAGGCATCATCTTGGCTGGGGGAGCGGGCACGCGCTTGCACCCGCTGACCCGGGCGGTGAGCAAGCAGCTCATGCCGGTTTACGACAAGCCGCTCATCTACTACCCGCTGACCACCCTGATGCTGGCGGGGATTCGCCACATCTTGGTCATCACCACGCCGCAAGACGGACCCCAGTTTCAAAAACTCCTGGGCGACGGCACGGCCTGGGGTTTGCACATTCAATACGCCGTGCAACCCAACCCCGAAGGGCTGGCGCAGGCCTTTCTCATCGGCCGCGGGTTCATCGCGGGCGAGCCCTGTGCCCTGGTGCTGGGCGACAACATCTTCTACGGCACGGGCCTGGGCGGCTTGTTCGAAGACGTGGCCGGCCGCGAATCCGGGGCCACCGTGTTTGGCTACTACGTGCAGAATCCCGAGGCCTATGGCGTGGCCGAACTCGACGCTGACGGGCGCGTGGTGAGCCTCGAGGAGAAACCCCAGCAGCCGCGCGGCCACTACGCGGTGACCGGCCTTTACTTCTATGACCGGCGCGTGGTCGAGCTGGCCGAGATGCTGCGACCCAGCCCGCGCGGCGAACTGGAGATCACCGATCTCAACCGCCTATACATGTTGCGCGGCCAACTTCACCTGGAAAAACTGGGACGGGGCGTGGCCTGGCTGGACACCGG
>PMBS01000172.1 GCA_003153015.1 Myxococcales bacterium | reverse complement strand
CACTGGCCGAAGCTGGACGAGGATCTATCCGTGCGTGGACTGCTAGTGCCCGAGCACGTGCCCCAGCGTCGGCAGAGCATGTAGTCCGAAGGCCAAGAAAGGCGCGATCAGCGCGGAATGGCGAACCCGAGGGCCCGCGCGGCCCGAACCAGGCCAGCGTCGAACGCAAGAAAGCGAACCTCGCCGTCGAACCAGCTCAGAAGGCGCTTGGCTTCTCTGGCTGAGGCCAGATGGATGGCGTCGTAGGTTCGTAGCGGAAATCGCTGAGCAAGTTGGCGGGCGTCTCGCAAGACATCCTCGCTGAGTTCCACCTCTTGGATAGACTCCTCCCAGTACTTTTCAAGAATTCCCAAGTGATGGGGCAGGTCAGCGGCGAGTATTCGTCCGAGGTGAACCATGCGCGCCAAACTGACCGAGGCCTCCGTGTAGCCGAGCCGACTCACCAGCAAGACGGCCGCACCCCCGCCTCCTTTGGCCAGCGCTCGAACCTGCGCACTGCCATCCTCCTGCACGAACAGCTTCATCAAGGCGGAAGTGTCGAGGTAGAGAGCGAAGCGGGCGTGGGGAGCTGCCACTTCAACCCGCCCGATCCATCAAAACCAGTTCCGATGCAGAAGGCCCTTTGCCCCGCAACCGAATCAACTTGGGCAAGGGTCCTGGGCGCTTGAGGTGGCGTATCGGCATGGCGCCCGTTCCGTGCTGTACCAAATCGGCAATGGGCGTTCCATGGCTGGTGATGACGACGCGTGTGCCAGCCTTGGCCTGCTTTGTCAGGCAACTCAGCTTCGCTTTTGCCTCCCGCAAGGGGGCGGTCTTCTCCTTGGGAAGCTGTGCTGTGTTCCGCATGGACATACTCCAAGCTAGGCCCCATGTGGTCACATTGCAACTACATTTGCGACGACCGAATGGGTATTCTTGTTCCCTCTCCCCCCAGGTCGCCCCCACCGGCCACGCGATGGAAGTGGCACACCAAGATCCGATGTGCCACACTCTAGTTGCCATGGCACAGATCGCCGCAAAGGACATAAGGCTGGGCGCCCAGGGCAGGCTGGTGCTGCCGGCGTCCCTGCGTAGGGCGCTCTCCCTGTCAGCCGGCGATGCCCTGGTCGCCCGCGCCGATGGGCTGGACCGTATCGTGCTGGAAAAACCCAGCGCCGCTCGGGCCGGGCTGCAAGAGCGATTCGCCAAGACCCGGGGCAAGCTGGATCTGGCTGGGTCGCTGATCGCCGATCGACGGTCCGAGGCCCGGCGCGATGCCAGATGAGCCCAAGGCGCAGGCCCCGCGCGTGGTGTTGGATGCGTCTGCTTTGCTCGCCTATTTGCAACGCGAGCGTGGCTACCTGTTGGTCGATCCGGTCCTGGCGGTTGCAGCGATGTCGGCGGTGAACTTGTCCGAGATTCTGCAGAAATCCGCGGCCGCCGGCGTTTCCACGGCAGGCCTTGAGGCGGACCTGCAAGCGGTTGGATTGCGCTTCTATCCCTTCGATACTGAAGATGCGGCGTGCGCGGCCGCGCTATGGACCAGCACGCGCAAACTCGGGCTGTCTCTCGGCGACCGGGCCTGCCTGGCGCTGGCCAAGCGGCTTCATCTTCCCGCCTACACCGCCGACCGTGCCTGGGCCGCGGTCCAGGCGCCGGGCATTGTCGTGCGGACGATCAGGTAGCCGTGCGGGCGACCGCAGGTCGCCCCTACCCAAGACTCGGCCACCCGACTTTCTGTCAGGATACTGGAAAGCGGCAACCACCGGTACTCGGACCACAGGGCTTCCAGCGGCGCGGCCCAGGGCGCTGGCCCTTCCCGGGGCAGGAACGTGTTCCCGGTTCTATCCGCCGCTTGGTGCAGCGGGCGTCTCTTCCGCCCAGTTTTCCAACTGAAGGCCGGGAACGCGGGCGAATTCGCGAGTGTTGTTGGTGACAAGAATCCATCCTTCAGCGCGTGCGTGCGCCGCGAGCCAAAGGTCGTTGTTGCCGATGATCGCACCACTCTTTTGCAGCACGGCGCGAATCTGGCCGTAGTGCTCGCCAGCGGCCTCCGGCAGCGCACGAGGGGGAATCAGCGATTCGAGCTGCTGGATGGTCGCCATCGCCTGTTCGTGCGATTGGCTCTTCTCAGCGCCGAAGCGCAATTCACCCAACGTGATGACGGACATCGCGAACTCGTTGGCCGCATGGCGAGCGAAGTGCTCGCGCACGGTGGGCGGGTTGTGCTTGGCAATGTAGATGCAGATGTTGGTATCAAGCATGTACCGAACGCTCATCAGAGGCTGTCCCTCTCCTGTGGCGGTGTGTCCTCGCGACCCTCTGTCATGAAGTCCGTGGGCAGACTGGCAAGCGCGTCAAAGATTGCGGCCGCGTTGAGCGGCTCTTCGCGCATCACAAGTTCGTCACCGCGGCGGTAGATCTCGACCCTGTCTGCCTGAAATCTGAATTCCTTGGGCAGGCGAACCGCTTGGCTGTTTCCGGACTGAAAAACACGGGCGTATGGCATAGTTAGCTCCTTGATGGTAGTATATACGCGACGGTATATACATGCCATAACGTCGAAGGACTAGCGCGGAACGGCGAAACCCAGGGCCAATCACCGGCTCTCAGACCACAGGGCTTCCAGCGGCACGGCCCACATCCGGTCGCCGAAGGGCAGGGTTTCCCGGCCTGCGTACAGGACGACGCCCGCCCGCAGTCGCTTGCCGGCCAAATCCGCAAAGGCGTGCAAGCCGCGGAAATCCCCGTCGCCCACCGTGGCCGCTGCCTTGATTTCCACGCCCACGAGATCGCGCCGGCGATTCTCCATCACCACGTCCACCTCTTGACCGGAGCTGGTGCGGAAGTGGAACAGCGACGGCCGCGCCTCCGAGTTGGCGGCAAGCTTCAGCAGTTCCATCGCGACGAAGTTCTCGACCAGTGCACCCTTGCTGACCGGTTGAAGTGCTAGCCCGGCGGCATCGACACCCAGCACGTGCGCAAGCAGTCCTGCGTCGTTGAAGTAGCCTTGACGATATCATGATGACGATGCATGATAACGCCTATGCGAACTATCGTAGACTTACCGGATGAGCAACTGAGGGCACTCGCCCGCCTGTGCGAGAAGCAGAAAATCTCTCGTGCCGAAGCAGTACGCCGCGCTGTCGATCGGCTGATCAAAGAATCGAAACCTGACCAAAAAGACGTGGGATTTGGAATCTGGAAGCACAAGAACATAGAAAGCCGTAGATTCGTCGAGAAGCTCCGGAATGAGTGGAGCCATCGATGAGGGCGATTATCGACAGCGACGTGCTTATCGACTACCTGCAAGGACTCGAGAAGGCCAAACGGGAACTGGATCGGTATGCGAAGCGCGAGATAAGCATCATCTCCTGGATGGAAGTCATGACTGGCGCAGATACTCCTGAAGAGGAGAAGGATTCCCGAGAATTCCTCGCCACCTTCATGGTCCATCACTTGTCCGTAGAGATCGCGGCAGAGGCGGTCGAGATCCGAAAGAAGTTTCGCATTCGGCTCCCGGACGCAATCGTGTGGGCGACGGCACGGACCAATGGCTGCCTGCTTGTGACAAGGAATGCCAAGGACTTCTCGACAAAGGAGCCAGGCGTGCGCATCCCCTATTCGGTGCCTTAGCCGCCCGGTAGCCTGCCGCCACTTGCTGGGCGACCGCGGGTCGCGCCTTCCAAGACTCGGCACGACTTTCTTCCAGCCATCTGGCAGTTGGTCTTGACTTTCTTCCAGGATACTGGAAATTGGTCATGTGGAGCGGAGCCTTGAACACCTGCTCTTGCAGGATCACTTTCGCCAGCGTC
Organism: Myxococcales bacterium; assembly: GCA_003153015.1. Classification (GTDB taxonomy): domain Bacteria; phylum Myxococcota_A; class Polyangia; order Fen-1088; family Fen-1088; genus Fen-1137. The sequence goes on along the minus strand of PMBS01000172.1, from coordinate 27,604 downwards.
GCATGGCCTTTGTCGTCGGTCCCCGACAGGTGGGCAAGACGACTCTGGGGCAGGCGCTGCTGGAAATCCGGCACTCGACCGACCTCTACCGCAACTGGGACGATCCGGCCTGGCGAGCCGCCTTTGCCCGCGACCCGTTTGCCTTTGTCGACCAGTACCGGACTGGCCAGGCGGGCGAACGGCCGTTGGTCGTGCTCGACGAGATCCACCGCTACCCGCGCTGGAAGCGCTTCCTCAAGGGCCTGTGGGATACGCGAAAAGATCGGGTGGATGTTCTCGTCACCGGCAGTGGCCGTTTGGATCTCTATCAACGCGGCGGCGACAGTCTGCTTGGTCGCTATCACCAGTACCGAATGCATCCGCTGTCGGTTCGCGAACTGCTGGATCCCAAGAGCCCTTCGCCGGACTACCATCTCGACGACACTCTAGGGCGTCTCGCCAGCGTTGCCGGGCAGCCAGAACGCGTCGGACGCGAAGCGTTCGAATCCCTCGTCCACTACGGCGGGTTTCCCGAACCCTTCCTGGACCAGAGCGACCGACGTCTGCGGCTGTGGCACCGCGAGCGCAAGGATCTCTTGTTGCGTGAGGATCTGCGCGACTTGTCGCGTATCCAGCTCATTTCTCACGTGGAGCAACTCGTGGAACTGCTTGACGAGCGATGCGGGGGACCCCTGTCTTTCAATTCACTGCGCAAGGACCTGCAGGTCGCAACGGATTCCGTGCGCCTGTGGGTGAGCTACCTCGAACGGCTCTACTACATCTACTTGCTGCGACCGTTTGCCGGCCGGCTGGCTCGAACCCTGCGCCGCGAGCCCAAGGTGTTCCTATGGGACTGGTCAGCCGTGTCCCAGCCCGGCGCGCGCTTGGAGAATCTGATCGCTAGCCACTTGCTGAAGTGGTGCCAGTTCACTCAGGATTGGGGCCACCCGCGGCTGGATCTGCATTTTGTGCGCGACAAGGAAGGCCGCGAGGTGGATTTTCTCGTCAATCGCGAGGGGAAACCGTGGCTGTTGGTGGAGGTCAAGTCGAGCAAAACCAACCCCGGCCCTGCCATCCACTACTTCGCCAGCCGATTGGGCGTGCGGCACAAGTTCCTGGTGGTGGGAGAGCCCATCGATGCGGGCACCGCCGGTGACGTGCGCGTGTTGGACGCGTCCGCATTTCTGGCCGCCCTGCCGGTTTGAGCCAGGAGAAGCCTTCCCGGCGCTGGACAAGGTCCCAGGCCTCGGGTCATGGTAGGGCCCATGAGCAACACGCAAGAGCTGCGGGCGCGCATCCTCGATCTGGTGGAGGAGTACCAGCGCAGCCGTGAGGATCACGCGCCGTTTGTTCCTGGGCAGTCGATAGTGCGCTACGCCGGCCGCGTGTTCGGACCGCCCGAGCTACGCAACGCCGCGGACGCGGTGCTCGATTTCTGGCTGACCGCGGGGCGTTTTTCCCAGGATTTCGAAGGCCGCCTGGCCGAGTACCTCGGGGTGGGCGACGTCCTGATGGTGAATTCAGGCTCCTCGGCCAATCTGGTCGCGGTCACGACTCTCACTTCGCCCAAGCTGGGCGCGCGCCAACTCCGCCCCGGTGACGAAGTCATCACCACGGCGGCGGCCTTCCCAACCACGGTCGCGCCCATCGTGCAAAACCGCCTGGTTCCGGTGTTCGTCGACGTGGACATCGGCGGCTACAACGCCTTGCCCGAACGGATCGCCGAAGCCATCGGACCACGCACCCGGGCCATCATCCTGGCGCACACCCTGGGAAATCCGTGGAATGTGGCCCGCATCCAGGGCCTGGCCAAGCAGCACGGCCTCTGGCTGATCGAGGACAACTGCGACGCCCTGGGCTCGCGCTACCAGGGCCGGCTGACCGGGACGTTCGGCGATCTGGCCACCTTGTCGTTCTACCCTGCCCACCACATCACCACCGGCGAGGGCGGAGCGGTGGCCACCAACGACGAGACCCTGGCCAAGGTAGCGCGCTCGATCCGCGACTGGGGCCGCGACTGCTACTGCGCAGGCGGGGAGAACAACACCTGCGGCCGGCGTTTCTCCCAGCAGCTTGGTTCGCTGCCCTCGGGCTACGACCACAAATACGTGTACTCACACATCGGCTACAACCTGAAGGCCACCGACATCCAGGCCGCCATCGGGTGTGCCCAGATGGACCGTCTGGATGGGTTCACCGCGGCCCGCAAGCGCAACCACGCCTTTCTCAGCCAGGCGCTGGCCGGCTACGGCGATCGACTGGTCCTGCCCAAGGCGACCGAGGGCGCTGACCCGTCGTGGTTTGCCTTTGTCTTGACCGTGGCGCAGGGCGCGGGCTTCTCGCGCGACGAGCTGCTCGCGCATCTGCAGAGCTGCAAGATCGAGACGCGCAATCTGTTCAGCGGCAACTTGCTCCGGCATCCCGGGTTCTGCGACATCGAGCATCGGGTGGTGGGCGATCTGCGCAACGCCGACCGGATCACCTCTGACACCTTCTTCATCGGCGTCTACCCGGGCCTCACCGCGCCCGAACTGGAGTATGTTGTCGACGTCTTCAAGGGGTTCATGGCGCGCTAAATGACCGGTCATGACTTGAGGACAAGCAATTTCTTCTCCCCTCTCCCGCCGGGCTCGTCATTGCCCAAATTCCTACTAAATCCACCTACACAGCTGCATCTGCTGCACCCAAAAGAGGGCAGAAAGTTGACGCCGACCCGTAGCGAAGATAGGACACTCGGCGGCCGGGCGGCCATATTGCCTCGCCCCGCGCAGCNNCCCTCTGTCGCGACGCGACTCCCGCTCAAGACGTGCGAACAAAGATTTGGGTAAGGACGAGCCCGCCGGGAGAGGGGCCGGGGGTGAGGGTGATTCTTTCTCTAGGCCAGACGCTGAAGCGACGCAGATGTTGTGCCACGAGTCCGCGGCATGGGTTCACGTCCGATTCAGCACCCCCACCTTCTCCCTCTCCCGGAGGGAGAGGGAGAAGTATGCGAGCCGTGCGATCCAGGCCCATTCCGGATGCCCCAGTCCGCACATCACGATCAGTCGTTTAGCAGCCTCGCAGGATCATTCTTCGCGTTCGCCCACCACCGACATGGCACAGCCGATCAAACTCCGAGCCAAGATCACGCAGATCGCGGCGCACGCGCCCAGCGTGCGCAGCTTCGTGCTTGCACCCGAGCGGCCGGTGCCGCGATTTCGTCCCGGCCAGTTCCTGCACCTCGCCCTCGATCCCTACGATCCGGCGCAGCACTGGCCCGAGTCGCGCGTCTTTTCCATCGCGAGCCCGCCGGAAGAGCGCGAGCGTCTGCGCATCACCGTATCTGCGGTAGGTGGCTTCACCCAGCGCATGATGCGGCTCGCAGAAGGCGACGAGGTCTGGGTAAAATTGCCCTACGGCGACTTCATCATCGAGTCGCAGGGCTCGGGTCCGCTGATTCTGGTCGCCGGTGGCACCGGCATCACGCCGTTCGTGTCCTTCCTCGCCTCGGCCGGCGCTTCCGCGTCCGCGCCGGTGCGCGTGCTGTACGGCGTCCGCCGCTCTGACCTGCTCATCTATCGGGCGGTGCTGGACGAGGCTGCCAAGCGGTTTCGCGACTTGCGCTGGCAAGCGTTTGTCGAGGAGAACGCCGACGCGGGCGAGCGGGCGGGCCGGCTCTCGGTCGAGGCCGCCCTGGGTGCGGCGCGCGACGCCGGCGAGCCCGGTTCCGCGACCTTTCACCTGTCTGGGCCGCCGCAAATGCTTCGTCTGTTCCAGGCGGGCCTGGCCGCAGCCGGCGTGCCGCTGGCCCAGGTTCGCGCCGACGCCTGGGATTGACCAGCGGCCGGTCGTCGGTCTACTGTTCGGCTAACCAGCGATGAAGACGGTCATTTTGTGCGGAGGCATGGGAACGCGGCTGCGCGAAGAAACCGACTTTCGACCCAAGCCCATGGTCGAAATCGGGGGCCGGCCCATTCTGTGGCACATCATGAAGATCTACGCCCACTACGGCTTCCGCGAGTTCGTGCTCTGCCTGGGCTACCGCGGCGACGTGATCAGGGACTACTTCCTCAACTACGAGGAGATGAACAACGACTTCACTATCTCCCTCGGCCGTAAGCGCCAGATCGTGCACCACGACGCGCATAGTGAACAAGAATACGAGGTCACGCTGGCCGAGACCGGTCCCCAGGCGATGACCGGCGCGCGCATCAAGCGCGTGCAGGGCTATGTGGACGGGGACACCTTCATGGTCACCTACGGGGACGGGGTGGCCGACCTGGACATAGGCAAGGTCCTGACTTTCCATCGCGGACACGGCAAGCTCGCCACCATGACCACCATTGCGCCCAGTTCGCGCTTCGGCATGCTGGAGGTGGATGGGGCCAACCGGGTGACATCGTTCATCGAAAAGCCACAGCTCACGGGCCAACGGGCTAACGCCGGCTTCTTCGTGTTCCAGCGCCGCGTGTTCGACTATCTCTCCAGCGAAGACTCCTGCATTCTCGAACACGAGCCGCTGGAGAAACTGGCCCGCGACGGCGAAATCATGGCCTACCTGCATGACGGGTTCTTCTACGCCATGGATACCTACCGCGAGTACCAGAGGCTCAACGAGCTGTGGGCGAGCGGCAAGCCGCCCTGGAAAGTGTGGCGATGACCGATCCGCTGCGCGAGCTGCCCGCCGCCTTTGCGCAGCGGTCGGTGCTTGTCACCGGGCACACCGGATTCAAGGGCTCGTGGCTTTCGCTCTGGCTGTCGCGCCTGGGGGCGCGCGTGACCGGGTACGCACTGGCGCCCTCCACCGACCCGAGCGCATTCGTCGCCGCTGGCGTGCGCGGGGTGCTTTGTGCCCATCACGAGGCCGACATCCGCGACAGTGCGCGTCTGGCGCAAGCGATGCGCGCCTGCGCCCCTGATGTGGTGCTGCACCTGGCGGCACAGCCCCTGGTGCGCCTGAGCTACGAGCAGCCGCGCGAGACATTCGACGTCAACGTGGTGGGAACCGCGAGCGTGCTGGACGCCGTGCGCGCCCTCGGCCGGCCCTGCGCGGTGATCGTGGTCACCAGCGACAAGTGCTACGACAACCGGGAGCACACCTGGGGGTATCGCGAGACCGATCCCCTGGGTGGCTTGGATCCGTACAGCGCAAGCAAGGGCGCGGCCGAGATGGTGGTGGCGTCCTACCGCCACTCGTTCTTTCCGCCCGAGCGCGTGCACGAGCACGGGGTCAAGCTCGCCTCGGTGCGCGCGGGCAACGTCATTGGTGGCGGCGACTGGGCGCAAGACCGCATCTTGGCGGACAGCGCGCGCAGCCTAGGCAGCGGTCAGCCGGTGCAGGTACGCAATCCGCACTCCTTGCGGCCCTGGCAGCATGTGCTCGAACCCCTGGGCGGCTACCTGCTGCTTGCGGCGCGCATGCTGACCACCCCCGACGGGGCGCGCCTGGCGGATGCCTGGAACTTCGGGCCGTCGAGTCTCGAGGTCGTCACCGTCGGCGAACTCGTCGACCTCTTCGTTGCTGCGTGGGGCTCCGGCTCCTGGCAGGACGCAAGCCTGGGCGGGCAGCCGCACGAGGCGCGGCTCTTGCGCCTGAGCATCGACAAGGCCGTCACCCTGCTGGGCTGGCGGCCACGCTGGTCGGTCAGTGAAGCCGTGCGGCGTGCGGCGCTCTGGTACCGCCGCTTCTATGAGAAAGCTCCCGCGGCGCGCGTCGCCGGGTCGATGTGCAATGCGTGCCTGGCCGACATCGCAGACTACGAGGCGGCGGGGAGCACTGCCCAGCTCCAGCACGAGGCCAAATGAAGAAGATCTCGGTCATAACGGGTGTCTACAACGAGGCATTGACCGTTCAGGAGGTCTACCAGACTATCCGGGACGTTTTCGAGAACAGACTGCAGGGCAGGTATGACTATGAACACATCTTCATGGACAACTGCAGCAGCGACAACACCCTAGAAATACTCAAAGGCATAGCTGCGCATGACAAGCGGGTGAAGATCGTAAGCTATTCGCGAAATTTCGGCCCGATCAAGACTGAATTGGTCGGCTACCAGCACGCGACTGGCGATGCGGTGGTGCCGTATGAGGCCAATCTGAAGGATCCGCCGGAGCTGATCCTGGAGTTCATCAAGAAATGGGAAGAGGGATACCTCGTGGCCTACGGTGTCCGCACCCAGACCAAAGACAACTTTGTCCTGCGGTCCTGTCGGAAGCTCTTCTACCGAATCATCAGTGGATTCTCCGGAGACAAGCTTCCGCTCAATGCCGGTTCGTTTCGACTGGTCGACCGCAAGGTAGTCGACGAGCTTGTGAAGATCGATGATTTCAAGCCCTATACCCGCGGCTACATGACCTTGATCGGGTTTAGGCAGCTCGGCATTGAATATACCCGGAGAAGCCGTCCGCGCGGCTATTCCAAGAGCCGCATCAACTACCTCATAGATTTTGCGATCAACGCTTTGATCAGCCACTCGCATTTGCCGATACGCCTTTGCACCTACCTGGGGTTGTTTCTCTCCGGGATGAGCTTTCTTGGGGCGTTCGTCTACTTTCTCCTGAAGCTATTCGTGTGGCCAGCCCAGCTACCCGGACTGGCTGCGGTGATCTTCTTGGTCTTATTCTTCTCCGGGATCCAGATCTTCTTTCTGGGGATTATTGGCGAGTATGTCGGCGCGATTCACTCGCAGGTACGGAGGAAACCGTTTGTTGTCATCAGAGAAAAGGTCAATTTCGGATAGCTGTTGCTGATTGCGGAAACGACTGTGGTTGCGTACGCAACCAGGCCAGCACCTTCCGGACGCCTTCTTCTCGCCTGACTTTCGGTTGCCAATCCAGGAGGGTCTGGGAATCCAGTCCGATGGTTTCGTCCAAGCCATCGGGGTAGTCAGGGGCGACATAGCGCAGCCAAGCCAGGTTTGCGGCTGCGCCCAATCGCGAAAGGTTGTCGAACACGACCACCGAATCGCCGCGCTCTAGCAGGTACGCCGCGATGTTGCTGCCGACGAAACCGCAGCCGCCCGTGATCAAGTAGTTCATGGAATACTCCTTGGCTCTTGCTTACGCATCTAGCATGCGCTTTCTGGGACTGGCCGGAGCCGCGCGATCTTTGGGAAGCGGGTCGCGACCTGCGGTGCACCGCAGCAGCCCATCTGGTGCCGCCCCCTCGGTTGGCGGTGGTTCACCAGACGATTTCGGTAGCGGAGGTATCATCCCCTGGAGATGTGAGGCTTGATCTTGTAGAAGGACAGGGCTAGGTGAAGGGAATTGCCACCGCGAGAAGACTTGGATCACGTCCTTGAACACACGCGCGTTCTGTGGGATGAGCTGCGCGGGCAGCGGCTGTTTATTACCGGCGGTACGGGCTTTTTCGGACGCTGGCTGCTGGAGAGCTTGGTCTGGGCGAATGACCGGCTCCGTCTGAACGTTTCGGCGTTGGTCTTGACACGCAACCCGGACGCATTCCGGGACAGGGCACCTTCCGTGGCCGGCCATCCTGCCATCCAATTCCACCTGGGTGATGTTCGCTCCTTCCAGTTTCCAACTGGCGCGTTTTCGCACATCATCCACGCGGCTACGGAGTCGAGCGCGAAGCTGAACGCCGAGGAGCCGCTGACCATGTTCAACACTATTGTGGAGGGAACCCGGCATGTCCTGGAATTTGCACGCCATTGTGGTGTGCGGAGATTCTTGCTGACCAGTTCCGGCGCGATCTATGGCAAACAACCCCCGGAAATGATCCACATCCCCGAGGACTACCCCGGTGCTCCTGACCCGACCGACCCGCGCTCTGCCTACGGAGAAGGAAAGCGCGCCGCTGAGACTCTGTGTACCCTATTCTCGAAGCAACACAGTATCGACACGGGGATCGCCCGGTGTTTCGCATTTGTGGGGCCGCACCTACCTTTGCAAATTCACTTTGCCATCGGCAACTTCATTCGGGATGGGCTGAGGGGCGGCCCGATTGTCGTCGAGGGTGACGGCACCTCCTATCGCTCATATCTCTATGCCGCCGACTTGGCGATCTGGCTGTTGACTATTCTGCTTCGTGGCCAGAGCGGACGGGCCTACAATGTCGGATCCGAGGAAAGCGTCTCGATTGTGGAATTGGCGCACATGGTAGCCGCGAGCTTCAGTCCCGCAGTGGGTGTCGTCGTTAGGGGTAGGCCCGACCCGCGCAAACCGCCTGAGCGATACGTGCCGAGCACGGCGCGTGTCAGCCGGGAATTGGGTTTGATTCCCTGGATTTCGCTCCCCGACTCTATTGCTCGCACAATCGCTTTTCATGGAGATTCCATCCGATGAAAGAGATTGCGGATCGGCCGTGCCCCATTTGCGGTGAGGCTCGCGTGGAGGTTTTGCATACGCAGCGTTTTGAGCTGCCGCAGGGACATCCGCTGTCAGGCGGGTATGACGTGGTGAGCTGCCGGACTTGCGGATTCGTCTATGCAGATACCAAGGTGAGCCAGGCAGCCTATGATTCCTACTACGCGGAGCTTTCGAAATACCAGGACCTCAGGACCAGCTCTGGCAGTGGAGAGGATCCTTTCGACCGGAAGCGGCTTGAGGCAACTGCGCGGCAGATCGTGGACCTCCTTCGCGACCCCGGCGCTCGCATTCTGGACGTTGGATGCGCGAATGGAGGTCTGCTCAAGGCCCTGCGCGAAGCTGGCTGTACGAGCCTGTGTGGCATTGATCCCTCGCCAGCCTGTGTGGAGAATACCCGCAGCTGGGGTATCGAGGCCTATCCGGGGACTTTTTCGCGACCGTTTCCGCGCAGCAAGATTGATTGCGCCGTCCTGTCGCACACGCTGGAACATGTTCAGGACCTGAATGAGGCCACTCAGTGGATCGGCCGCGTGTTGGCCGAAACCGGTACTGTGTACGTTGAAGTCCCCGACGCCGTCCGCTACGTTGACTACCTCTATGCGCCCTTTCAGGATTTCAATACCGAGCATATCAATCACTTTTCCTTGCTCAGCCTTCAAAGACTGATGAGCCGTAGCGGATACAGGATGGTGACCGGGGGGGAGAAGCTCGTGGCGACCTCGAAGGACACGGACTACCCAGCCATATTTGGTTTTTGGAGGAGGGCCGGGACGGGTTCCGCCATGCCAGATTTGCCGAGGGACGAAGGTTTGAAAGCCAGCCTTGTCCGGTATGTTCGAGCCTCGCGGACACTCTTGGATGAAATAGACGCGCAGCTGCGAAGGATCCTTCCGCGGTCAACCCCGGTGGTCGTCTGGGGAGCCGGTCAGTTGGCGCTGAAGCTTCTGGTCGAGACCTCGCTGGCGACGGCAAGAATCGCTGCTTTTGTGGACAGCAATCCCGTCAATCAGGGCAAAGTCTTGCGAGGTGTGTCTGTCATTTCGCCGGAGGCGGCGCGTGGGCTTGCCGCACCCATTGTCATTGCCACGGTTCTGCATCAACAGGAGATTGCCGAACAGATCCGTGAAATGGGATTGCCCAACGATCTTCTCTTTCTAAGGGCCAACTAATGGATTTCCGATTGCGCGAGTTGCTGCGTCAGATAGAGGCGGTCCAAGCCAGTCAGCCACTGAGCTTGGGAGCCGATGCTCGGATATTCGTTTATGGCGCGGGATCCGTGGGCCGGGATGTGTACCGCATTCTGGCTGAGCAGGGCCTTCATCCGGCGGGCTTCATGGACCATCGGATTCCGGCGGCTCCGCTCCCGGGAGACGTGTCGGTTTTCACCCCGGAGGATCCGCTCTTTGTGTCGGATCTGAGGGACCGTACGGTTTTGGTCCTTGCAATTCACAATCGCGAGGTCTCGACATCATCTTTAATCGCGAAGCTCCACGGATTGGGCTTTCCCAGGATCATCACCCTGGTTGAGCTGTATGACTCTTGCTCTGAGAAGCTGGGCGCACGCTATTGGTTGGCCAAGCCGCAGTTTTATCGGCAATTTGCCGAACCGATTGCGGATGTCTATGAATTGTGGGCCGATGAAACCAGTCGGAAGACCTATGTCGATACGCTCAGATTCCGCCTGGCCGGTGATTACTCTTTGCTTCCTGAGCCCGAGCCGCAAAACCAGTACTTTCCGCCAGACCTGCCGACCTGGCGCCAACCCATCCGGCTAGTTGATTGTGGTGCGTACGATGGCGACACGATTGCCGCTTTTCTTAGGGCGGGCTTTGCCATGCAGGCAGTAGCTGCTTTCGAGCCTGACCAGGGCAATTTTCGAAGGCTGGCTAGCTTCGTCGCGTCGCCCGCGGCTACCGTTCAGCAGGTTGTGCTTTGGCCTTGTGGCGTGTCCTCCGCTACCGCCCAGTTGAGTTTTGCCTCGGAACGGGGCGAGGCCAGCGGTCTCTCTACAGGCGGGACTGCGATGGTGCAGTGCGTTTCGCTTGACGAGGCGCTCCCATCTTTCGTTCCCACCTTGATCAAGATGGATGTTGAGGGCGCGGAGTTCGATGCTCTTCAGGGAGCGCGCAGGATTATTTCTGATCACCATCCTGGTCTGGCGATCTGTGTCTACCATTGCCCCGAGGATATGTGGCGAATACCTCTATTGGTCGATAGTCTGGTCAGGAGCGGCGGTCGACCCAGCGCTTCTGCTGGCGCCAACTACAGATACTATTTGAGGTCGCATGGGCACAACGGCTTTGAGCTGGTTTTCTATGCGGTACCGGTCTGAAAGGTTCGCATGTCATGATGCAGCTGCGTGATCGCAATTCTAGTGTTCGCGTGCTCAAAGAGCGCACAGCTGAGGCATGATTCGTGGTCGCAAGGGAGAGCTGTGATAGGTTGACTGGGATCAAAGCTGTCGCCATTGACCTGGACGGGGTGGTCTATGAGGGGGCGAGGTTGGTACCCGGCGCCGACCGCGCCGTCGAGCGATTAAGGCACCTTGGGAAGAAGGTTTTTTTTCTCACCAATAATTCCGGGAAGAGCCGTCTAGACCTTGTAGATAAGTTGAGTCGCCTCAATGTGAAGGCCGGGTTGGAGGAGGTCTTTACATCAGGGTATGGAGCGGGCGTCTTCTTGAGGGAAAGGAGGGCCACAGGGGTTCTTGTTTTGGGATCTTTGGGCCTCAAGCGGGAATTGACCGATTTGGGCCTGCGTGTTTCGGATGACGTGAGGAACCCGTATCTCGTGATAGGCCTGGACCAGGAATTTAACTACGAGAAGATTGCACAAGGCTTGCGGGCGGCTTTGGCCGGATCTGTATTGGTTGCATGTAATCGGGATAGCAATTTCCCGATTGAGGATGGGGAATTTCTGCCTGGTTGCGGCGCTATGGTTGCCGCAGTGGAGGCAGCCGCTGGACGGAGTGTCGATCACGTGATCGGCAAACCAGAACCTTTTCTGTTGGAGGTGATTTCCCGGCGTCACAAACTTGTGCCCGGTCAGATTGCCGTTATCGGCGATGTCCTAGAGGCGGATATCGCCATGGCCAACAGCTTTGGGTCGCCGTCAATATTCATTGACCGCAAACGCGGAGGCGACAAGAATGGCGCCAGCATAATTCCGGATTTTGTAGCGCAGTCGCTGGAGGATGCAGTACAGTTATTCGTGGTGAAAGAAGGATGAGGAGCGGCCAGACGGTTGTCTCCTGCTCCGCTAGCATGTTGCGAATGGATCTTTCGTCTGCATTCTGTTCAGCCAGCACTCCCACCCGCCTCTTCGATCAGCCTCTTGTAGCGTTTCTCCAGCATCTCGATTCGGATCTCGTCTTCCTTGAAGATGAGGCCGTAGAAACTGCGCTTGTTCTTCAGCCACATCAGCTCGAAGCCGACTGCCTTGAGAATTCCCACGTCGTATCCGTCCTGCAGGGCAGCCGGACAGCCAAAGATCACCTTGCGGGTTTCGTAGCGCGCGATCGCACCGGCGGGGAAGCGCTTGAGGAATGGAATCGTCTCTTTCGAAACCCCGCCACCGACGACGACTTCCAGACCCTTGGCACGAGCCGCTGCCACCACTCGCGATGCGATGTCGAAGATTCGCTGGTCGTTGACGTTTTCACGCGCCAAACCTAGCGAGCCGGTAAGATCCACGCGCCCGATGACGAGCCCAGAGAGCCCGGAAATGTCGTACTTGTTCAGGATCTCTTCGATGTTGTCGCAGGCGGTGATCGTCTCGATGTTGACGAGAAACTTGACCGAATCTACCTCGTCCTTGGGATAGGCGATCTTCGCTGACCCCAGGTACTTCTTCAGGGCATAGGCTGACTCGATCATGGGACCGACGATGTGGGTGACCCCAATCGCGCGTGCGTCGTAGAAGTCTTTTAGAGCCTCACAGCCGCCAATCTTTATTGTCAAGTCCAGGCCGGCCTTAGTGACAACTTCCTTTAGGCGAAGTGCCTCTTCCAGCCTGGTGCCCTCAGCCTCAAACTCCGCCTTGACGCCCACCACGTGGTGGTTTTCTCGAAGTTCCCTGAGCTGCTCGACCATCCGTCTTTCTATTGGATTCATCGGAATGTCCTCTCCTTATGCCCGGCACCTGTCTTGGGCAGGCATCAGTGTAGTTCCCTCGTGACGAAGGCTGCAAGGGATGGAGCAACCAGTCTATCGATATCGGCTGAATGCTTCTCCATCACTCCGCTCGCCTCGTGGGGCTTGCGTCATGGCTCATCCACCGGCACCAACATGTTACTGAGGAATTCATCGCGTTCCAGGAAAGGCGTCATGTCTTCCAGCGGCTTTGAAACCATTCTGCCGTCAGGCAGACGCATTGAGGAGAGCTTGGGCTCGAAGGTATAGTCCAAGGTCAACCTCACCTCCCACACCACCGGGCCGGCAATTGCCGCCGCCCTGCGCTGATGTGCCTCGACCTCTTCCAGTCGGCTCGAACACAGGTACGGCAGATCGTACGCTGCTGCTAGCCGTTCCAGGTCTGGGAAACTGAGGCCAGACGTATTCCCACAACCATAGTGGGCACCAAAAAAATTCGTCTGTGTCTGCCGAATTGAAACGTATCCGCCATTGTTGAGGACCAGGAGTTTGACGGGCAAACGGTTGTGCGACAGCGTGGCCAGCTCCTGCAGATTCATCTGAAGGCTGCCGTCACCAGCCAGGCACCAAACATCTCGCTTCACTCCCAACGCCGCACCAACGGCTGCGGGAAGATCGTACCCCATACTGGCGCAGCCGCTGTTCCAGAAATACCTCTGGCCTGCCCGGACGACACCGGCCTGGAACAGCACGACACACGCGGTCCCGTTGCCAGCCACCACCACGGCATCGTCGGGAAGCTGCCGAGTGAACTGCTCGAAGAACGGATAGGGCTGGATTCTTTCGGCGACCACGCGGTGTTCCGGCCGAACCGCTGGGTAGCGGGCCGTCCGCTCCTTAGCCCAGCGAAGCCAGTCCGAGTAGTCGCCCAGTGTGCGTTCTGATGCGAGTGCCGCCTGCAAACGCGGGAGGAAGTCGGCCAGATCGGAGTGTACGGCGTGTGTGGGACGAAAAGTCGGCTTCTGTAATTCTGCCGAATCGACGTCCACAGCAATGGTCGTGGCTCGATGAGCGAAGTTCTCCCAATTGTAGCTGACCTGGCGGACATTGTTGCGCGTACCAAGCAGCAACACGAGATCTGCATTCTGCAGGGAGAAGTTGCCTCCCCTCGTTCCGAGTGTGCCGATACGTCCCGCGTAGCATGGGTGATCGTTGGCAACCAGGTCGAACCCACCGAAGGTTGCCAGCGCAGGAATGCGCAACATGCCAAGCACACTCTGCAAGGTCTCGACCTGTCGCGCGAGCCTAATACCGTGACCCGCGACCACCACCGGCCGCCGACTTGCACGCAGGAGTTCGACCACCGCGCTCACGTCGCATGGGTTTGGCACTTCAACGGGTGGGAGGAAGGCCGGCAGCGTCGTCTCGTCCACCATCGCTCCCTGCACGTCCATGGGAATGTCCAGCCAAACCGGCCCCATTCTCCCGACCGTGGCGAGATGGAACGCCTTCTCCAGCTCGTAGCGGACGGCACCTGGATCCTTGATGCTGACCGCATACTTGGTCAGGGACGACACGACCGGGATTATGTCGGCTTCCTGGTCTCCAAGCTGTCTCAAGGCAAGATCGCGGCAGCAATCCAGGGTGGTGCCATGCTTGACTTGTCCTGAAACGTAGATGGCCGGGATACTGTCCGTCCACTGGCCCATCACGCCCGTCAACGTGTTGAGACCCCCGGGCCCGCTGGTTGCGTTGACCACGCCGATCTTTCCCGCTGCGCGGTACAAGCCCTCGGCAGCGATGGCACACGCCTGCTCATGATGACAGAAAACCACCTGGTATGGCGATGATGCGCGGGCAAAGGAGTCGTTGAGATGCATGGCGGCGCCACCCGTCACCATAAAGACATGCCTGCATCCCAGCTCATGCAGCCTGCGGGCGATGTAGTCGCTGATCTTGATCATGCTTCGCGATGCCTGAGGGACAAGAGGCGCGATTCTACAGGGTTGGGTCCTTCGGGTACAGAGTTGCCCCTGCCGTCGCTGCGGAGCTGCGCGAGCTCACCGCTCTGACAAGGGAAACCGGTGCCCGGGCAGGCATGGGCTCACACGTCGACGGGTGCGCCGCGGTTCTCCAGCGAGCGCTGGGCAGCTTCCAGCACGCGCACTACGCGCAGGGCTGACGCGCCGTCGGTGAGGGGGCGCTTGCCCTGCACCACGCACTCGATAAAGTGGCAACACTCGACTTCCAGGGGCTCGACCATGGGCACCCGCGGAATGTGGATGTCGCCGTTGCGAATGGAAAGGAACTGCGCGTATTCGGTAAAAGGCGGCGGCCGGTCGACGCCCTTGTCATAGATGCGCAGCTTCTCCACCGGATGGACGTCGTCGAACTCAACCATCTTCTGCGAGCCCACGATGGTCAGGCGGCGCTCTTTGCGCGGATCCAGCCAGGAAACCTGGATCTGGGCGCTCACCCCGCTGCGGAATTTCAGGTTCACGAACACCACGTCCTCGATGTTGTGCTGCAGATAGGTGCCCCCGCGCGCGCTCACCGATTCGGGCTCGTCGTCCAGCAGGTGGCTGATCATGGACACGTCGTGCGGGGCCAGGCTCCACAGCGCATTCTCGTCCTGGCGCACGCGGCCCAGGTTCACCCGCAAGGAATAGACGTAGAAGATTCGCCCCAGCTCGCCCGCGCTGATCATGGTCTTTAGATAGGCCACTGCTGGATGGTACAGCATCAAGTGACCAACCATCAGGGTCAGGTGCCGGCTATCAGCCAGGGCCACCACCGCCTGCGCATCGCCCGCGCAGAGGGCTAGCGGCTTCTCCACGAACACATGCTTGCCCGCTTGCAAAGCCAGGCGCGCATGCTCGGCGTGATCCTTGGCGGGAGTGGCCAGCACAACCGCGTCCACATCGTCAGCCTCCAGCGCCTCGCGCAGATCCCTGCCCAGGCGCGCGTGCGGCGCCAAGGCGCGGGCTCGTTCGCGGCACGCCTCCGCGGCATCGCAAACCAGGGTCAGTTGCGCGCCCTTGGTACGCGCAAAAGCGCGCACGTGGTTGATGCCCCAGGCTCCGGCTCCGATGACAGCAACGCGAACCATGTGTCCTCTATCGATAGTATCCCGCAATCTGCGTGACGACGAAGGCCTGTTGCTCCTCGGTCAGCTCGGCGAAGATGGGCAGCGCCAGCGCTTCCCTGGTGGCCGCCTCCGCGTGCGGGAAGGCGCCTGCGCGATAGCCCAATCCAGCAAAGCAGGGCTGCAGGTGCAAGGCCAGCGGGTAGTACACCTCGCTCCCGATGCCCTGCTTGGATAGGTGGTCGCGCAAGCCGTCCCGCCGAGGCGCGCGAATCACAAACTGGTTGTAGATATGGCCAGGCACATCCTCGGGCAGGTGTAGCTCGGGTGGTATCCCAGGCGTGGCTGCGAACAAGCGGCGGTATCGCTCGGCATTCGCCCGCCGCCCCGCAGTCCAACCGGCAAGCTGGGGCAGCTTGACCCGCAGGATGGCCGCCTGCAGGGCATCCAGGCGAAAATTCCCGCCCACCGCCCGGTGCACGTACTTGGGCCGGCTGCCGTGCGCGCGCAGCAAGACCACCTTGTCCGCCATCTGGGCGTCGTCACACAGGACCGCGCCGCCGTCGCCGAATGCGCCCAGGTTCTTCGAGGGGAAGAAAGACAAGCAGCTCATTATGCCGTAGAGCTTGCAGGCGCCGATGGACTGGGCTGCATCCTCGACCACGGGCAGGTTGACCTTGGGCAGGGCCGCGGGCCGGCCAAACAGGTGGACCGGGATCAGGGCGCGGGTCTTGGCCCCGCAGGCTGCTGCCGCGGCCGCCGGATCCAGATTGAAGCTCTCAGGCTCGATGTCAGCGAACACCGGACGCGCGCCCAGACGCGCGATGCAGCCCACCGTGGCGAAGAAAGAGAGCGGCGTGGTCACCACTTCATCGCCCTGGCCCACACCAAGCGCCATCAACGCCACCAGCAGGGCATCCGTTCCCGACGACACACCGATGGCCCGGCTCACGCCCAGCGCCGCGGCCAGCTCCTTTTCGAATGCTTCCACTTCGGGCCCCAGAATGAAGCCCCCGCTGTCCATCACGCGGGTCATGGCCTCCAGCAAAGCGCCGCGCAACGGGGCGTTCTGCGCCTTCACGTCAAGCAGGGGCACTTTCATCGTGCTTCGCCAGGGGCCTCGGGCTGCAGGGATTTTCGCCCGGCCGTGGCCGTCTCGCGATAGCGCTGGCCGCATGCCTTGCACTTGCGAACCTGGTCGCTTCCGTCGGAGAGGCGCACCCCGCAACGGCACATCCAGCCCACCTGGCGTGCGGGCACGCCAGTGACCAGGGCATAGGCGGCAACCTCCTTGGTGACCACGGCGCCTGCGCCCACAAAGGCGTATTCGCCGATGTCGTGGCCGCACACCACGGTGGCGTTGGCGCCCACCGAGGCACCACGTCGGACGCGCGTGGTCCGGTACTCGTGCTTGCGCTCGATGAACGAGCGTGGGTTGTTCACGTTGGTGAACACCGCGGAGGGCGCGACAAAGACGTCGTCCTCCAGAATCACGTCGTCATACAGCGAAACATTGTTCTGGATCTTGCAGCCGTTGCCCAGCACCGCGCGCGCCGCCACGAACACGTTCTGTCCCAGCACACATCGGGCTCCGATGCGGGCCCCGGCCATGACATGGCAGAAGTGCCAGATCTTGGTGCCCTCGCCGATCTGCGCCGGCTGATCCACGATTGCGGTTGGGTGCGCCCAGTAGGTCATTGTCTCGCCCAGCCGCTCTTCGGTGGGTCGCCGTTTGGCTAATAGACGACGCCCAGGCGTGCGACAATTAGATGCTTGGTATAGTCCACGCCGCCGTTGTTCAACGCAGCGGTATTGTTGGTCCGCGCCAGGGTCAGGGTATAGCCGACGCCGGCGTAGAAGATGCGCTGGATGACGTAGTCAGCGGTTAGGCCTGCGATCACGACCTGATCGGTTCGACCCTGGGCCCCAAGCCCTTGGTACCCACGGTTCTCGAAGCGACCATAGGCAGCCGTGGCCACGCGACCGCCGATGTACTCTCGGAACGCAGCATACACCGCGTCCATATTGTAGAAATTGCCTATGAAGGGAGAGTTCTGGAAGTCGTGCCGATAACCCAGCCCTGCCTTCGAGGTCAGGGACATGTTGTAGATGATTTCGCCCACCAGCACGACGTTGCCGAAGCCGGATGGGGTATCGCCTGAAGCGTAGAAGCCATTGGTGTAGCCGGCCCCGAGGTTCAGACCCAGCTTCTCGGTCAGAAGCCCGCGCATACCGGCCATGGCTCTGAACGGGTAGGAAGCAACCCTACCGCTGTCCGATTTCAGATAAGTCACGGCCCCCTGGGCAACCTGCATGAAGAATGCGGTCTTGGGCAACCAGCGCCACGACAGATCGAGCACGCCCTCGTTGCCCATGTTGTTGTACCTGTCGTACCCGCTGGTCTCGTACAGGTCGAGGACGTTGTTGTATCGCAGCAGAAGCTGGATTCGGCCGCCGCCCGGGGCGACCTTGAGCTCGATCGAGCCGATGTTGCGATCGTGGGTGATAACTGGCGCGCCGGCTGAATAGGGCGGATCTTCGGTTCGGGCGAAGTTGTCGGAAAGCGACAAGCTGAGCGTCTGCCTGGACGAAAACCTCAGCAGGCCGCCCAGATTTGGGTTGAAGGCGCGCATCTTGCGAACCTCGTCGCCGCCCGAGAGGTACTCACGGTAGGTCAGGCTGGCACCGAGGTCGTAGAACACGCCATCGGGCACGCTCCCGTCGCGCTCCCCGTTGCTGAGATCGAGCGCAGGCGTGACATGTGCGACGGCCGCGCCGTGCGGAGAGTAGTGCTCGTAGAAAACATTGCTGTCGTAGCCAATATCGGCGCCCAACGCCAGATGCAGAAGAGCACCTTCACCAAGCTTGGCCCCGATGGGTCCATTGTGCGGGCTTATCCCAGCAAGCCCATAAGACATCGTTTCCAGAGTTGGCCCTGAGGCGCTGGTCATGACTTGAGCCCAGGCGACAGAGGTCGCCCCGCAGACAAGGGAAACGACCAGCGTTGATAGCCGGAGCCTCATGGGTGGTTTGATTGGTTGGGCACGGTTAGGGGTGTATTGGTCCGACACGGTCTAGCTGCGGGGAGTGGCCGGCCTACTTATAGGTGCTGGCGGCGGGCGGACGCTCCAAGGGCGGAGGTTCTAGGCTGGGATCCGTGACTCCCTCGGGCAAATCAGGAGCCTCGACTTCCACTCGGGTTGCCCCGACGTAGTTCAGCTCCGCGCCGATGCAAGTCTGACCCTCGTTTTGCAGGACCTGGACCTTCTGGTTGACAATGGTCATCCGGGTGTATTCGTGCAAGGCAGCCCCGTCGTCGTTGCGGCCGGCCGCCTCCTGCAGTTTCTGCATGGCCTCGTCGCCGATGTTCATGGTGACCTTCACCTGCGCCAGCTTGTCCATCACACAGTTGAGGCGAATGATGTCCTTCTGCTTTCGCGATTGCTCGACCATGGCCTGCAGCTCACCGGCCACCTTGTCCATGTTGGCCCGGTACTCCCGGCCCTGCTTGATCATGTCCTGGCCGCTCAACGTCGAGCGCTGCGGAACCGAGATATCCACCGCGGCTGGCGGAAGGTTCCCTGGCGCCGGCCTCTGCGCGCCCGGGGATCCCGGTTGCGCGAAAGCGACTGGCCCGATCAGCAACGACAGCCAAATAAGTCTTGCCCGCCTAGACATTCGAGACCTCACAAATTGATTTTTGTTCGATGCCCGCCTAACGCGGTAAACCACAAGCCGCTAGGGTGAGGAAATATATATGTTTCTGGCGCTGAGTCAACCACAGCTCCTCACTGAGACGCGGTGAAGACAAACGGGAACTCCACCTCTACCGACCCGCCCGCTGGTGCTGGGAAGCGCCAGCGCGCCACGAGCTGTTTGATGCAGCTCGATACCTCGGAATCACCCATGCTGTCATCCGCAATGTCCACACCTGACACCGTCCCAGCTGCTGTGATGGTCCAGCGCACCTTAATCTTACCGCTCAGGTTGGGATTGCGCTTGAGCGCCCGCTCGTAGCAGGCCTTGACCGCGCCGATGCGCGCCCTGACCTCTTTGGAAACCAGGGCCGGATCCAGCTCACCATCCACCGCCGGCGCCTCGCTCTTGACCACACCTGAAACCCGTTTCTCGGTCGCGCCCGCACCGGTGCTGCCACCAGCTATGGTGCCCGCGCCGCGCAAGCTGCCGATATCAGCCACTTTGCCAGAGCCCCCTGTACCAGATTTTACCCCACGTAGCGACGCGTCGCTAGTTGCCACGGTCAAGCCGCCCACCCCTTGGAAAGCCTTCTCCTGGTCACGGTCCACATCGCCCTTTCCGAGAACGTCCGCGATGGACCCTGACCCGTCCGACCTGGCCCCGAGGAGCTTCAGGATACCGGTGTTGCGCACCTGCTCGGCCAGTCGCGCACGCCGTTCCGCGTCGATACGCGCCTTGTCTTCTGCCGAAATCTCCTTCTTGGGCGCTCGCTTTGCCGAACTGGTGGAGGCCACCGCCTTGTCAGGAGTCTTGTCCTCGGTCTTGTCGGTGGATGTCTGTTGCTTGGGCGGCTCGGGAGGCTTGGCCTTCACCACCATCTGGACGAAGCGATCCGGGATCTCCTCGATGTCCGGCTTGCGCGGCCAGTCCACGTTGCGCAGGTACATGATGAACGCCAAGTGGGCCACGAAGGACACGCTCGCGATGACGGTAAAGACCCAGTCCAGCCCGGTCGTCCATGACCCACGCACAGAAGCCGGGAGTCGCGGGCGCGGCTGCGGCGGCGGCGGGGTCACGAACTGGAAGAGAATGGTCAGATCGCCGGCGGAGATCTTGCCGCGCGACCGCTCGTCGAGCAGCAGGAGCCAAGCGGTTGCCTGCTGGCGAATCCTGCCCGCTTGTTTGAGCTGCGCCAGCGAGATGACTTCGTTGCCCACCGCGATGCGGGCATCCATGGCGTCGGCGAAACGCGCGATATAGCCCTTGGGCGTGATTTCGAAAAGCAGCCACTCCTTGGGCAGCGCCTCAGAGGGAACCGCAAAGGTCGCCTTGCTCGACCAGCCGATCGAGATGTTTTCGCGCTTTCGGATCAGGCGTTCCTCGATGATCCGCCCACCTTGAACGATTCCGATGCGCAGGACTCGTACCTTTGCTGCGGTGCCAGATGTCTGGCCCGTCTGGGGCGTTCTCGCCGCTGTCTGAATCGCCATTGGCTGGTTCCCTCGATAGTTAGTTCGATCAGAACGGTGCTTTCGTCACGCTGTCCAGGATCTTGGGTACGAACTCCTGTCGCAGCTCGTGCCAATCATAGTTAATGCCCGACTTCTGCAGTACGTAAAAGGCCTCCGGCTTCTGGATCTTGCCCTCGATGACGATCTCGCCCTGAATCTTGTAGACCTTCCTGCCGCCCGCCCCCCGTTCGACCTTGACGTTGGTTGCTTCGCCACCTTCCGCCGGTTGCACGGCCTCCGTCTTGGCGCGCGCTTTCTTGGCCGCAGCCACCGGCACCCAGGCCACCAGCGGGCCCAAAGCTGCCGCAAGCATGATCACGAGACGTCTTCGCTTCATGGCGCCTTCCTCGGGGCTGGGCTAGCCGGGGCCGCAGGCGGCACGGCAGCGGGAGCCTGTGGGGCATAGCTGGGCGCCGGCGCAGCGGGTGTCGCAGTGGCAGCAGGCCGCGGCGCCGCGGCGGGCGGAGCTGCGCTGGTGGGCGGGGCCGCGCCCGCTGGCGCGGCTGCCCCGGGCGCAGGACCAGCCGCTTTCTTGGCATCGTCTGCCGCCTTCTTGGCTGCGCGTTGCTGGTCCCGCTCGGCTTGCTTCTTCTGCCGCTCGATGCGCTTCTGTTCCTTCTTGATCCCTTCCTGTGCCTCTTGGATGTAAGTGTCGGCCTCCGGGGCAACCGTCTGGCCCACGCTCGACACCATCTGCTTGTACTGCTGCAAGTAGGCGATGGCAGCGTTGAACTTGGCGATGACATCCTGATTGGGCATCTTGTCGGCGTCGAGATAGAGGATGCCCAAGTTGAAGACGGCGTCCCCGTAGCGGGGGAAGAGCTGCAGGGCTTGCTGGTATTCGGCCAGCGCCTTTTCGTACTCCTTCACCCCGCGATAGGCGCTGCCGAGGTTGAGATGCGCCTTGGCGAAGCTGGGTTGAAGCTGGGTCGCCTTCTCCAACACCGGAACCGCTTCCCGATAGTTCTTGGCCACCAGATACTGGGCACCCAGGTTGTTCCACAGCAGGGCGTTGTCTGGCCGCGCTTCGGTGGCTTTCTTCAGCATCTCGATGGCGCCGGGCGTGTTCTGCTTGTCGATCTCCATGAAAGCGAGCATCTGGTAGATCTCGGCCCGCTCGGCTTCCGAGGCGCCGGCATTCTTCATCATGTCGCCCAGGGTCTTGACCCACTCGTTCTTGCCCAGTTTGAAATAGGCCTTGGCCATGACCAGCATGGCCGGCGTGTAGCGCTCGTTGCGGTTGAGCGCAGTCTTGGCCTTGTCCACCGCGCCTGCGTAGTTCTGCGAGCGATAAAGCCGCTCGGCCGCCTCCACTTCGGCGGTCGGGATGACGGCGGGAGGTGGTTCGCGCCGCTTGCGGCTACCCGCCGCGGCCGGAGCCTCAGCCGCGGCCGCGGCCGGAGCAGCCGGTGCGGCGGCCATGGCGGGGGCGACGGCGGAAGCCGTGAAGAGGAAGACAAGTACAGGCGTGCGCATGGTCATGGGGACTCGATCCCGATGCGTTCATCTTTGACAAAGGGGAACTCGTCGGGCAGGTACTTCGACAGGTTCTCCCGCGCCTTCTTCACGTAGTCGTTGGTCACGCCCAAGCTGACCGCGCGTTCCAGTGTGGATTTCCACTGCCGCTTGGCCTCGTCCTCTACCGGGGTCACGAACTGGTAGATGGCATCCTTGTACTCAGTCTCGGCCACGCCGCACAGCCCGGGATCCGCCTTGCACGCCTTCTTGGAAAGCTTCTTCACTTCCTCGGGCGGGTTGTCGGCCGCCTTGATCAGTTTCTGGGCAAATTCGTAGAAGATGTCGCCGCGGCGGAGGAATGAGGCCAGGGTCCAGGTGGCGTCCTTGTAGTCCCAGATCTTGGCGTACTCGTCCTGCAGGTTCTTGGCCTCGGCGGTGAACGCGTCGAACACCTTGCGCACCTGGCCCGGGTCACTGGTAAGGCGCAGGGTCTTGCCCTGGAATTCCTTGAATTTCTCCTCGAGGATGAGGAAGTCAGCCTTGGCGGCTGCGGCGGCTGCGGCCGAGGCGGGCGGAAGCCGGCGCGCGATGAACTCTTCACGCACCTGCTTGTAGGCCGCCATGGTGGCCCGCTTGTCATGGCCCTGCTCGGCAATGGTGGCCAGTTTCAGATAGGCGGACACCACGTATTCGCCCGCGGCCTGCTGCTTGCCGTAGCGGCGAATCAGGTCGTGCAGGCAGCTCATCTGCTTGGCGGTTTCTTTGTTCTTCTCCAGGGCGCTGCAGCCAAAGGAGAAGGCCTGGGCCGAGTCACCCGGCTTGTCGGCGATATTCTCTGCATACTTCCGGTAGAGCTCGGCAGCGCGCGGGTACTGTTGGTCGTTGTCGAGCAGTTGGGCCGCGAGACCCACTGCTTCCCTGCGGTGCTCGAACTTGGCGAACTTGGGATCGGTCGCGATCTTGAGATAGCCGTTGACCGCCTTTTCGAACTCGAAGAAGCGGTACTGGTTGCGGGCCGCATTCCACACCGCGTCCCTGGCCAGGGGATTGTCCGGGTAGTCGTTTGCCAGTCGCTCGTAGCACTCGGTGGCTTTGCCGTACTTGAAGATCTTCTCGTAGATGACGCAGGCGTTGTTCAGGTTGCTGGGCGCGTCCCGGTCTTTGGGATTGGCAGCGATCAGATCCATCAAGTCGAGCGCCAGACCTTCGTCGAGGTCGGTGCTGAGCTGGCTGCGCTTCCCGGGCTGGGCAACTGCGCCTGCCGCCGGCTTGCCCACGCCCGCGGGTGAGGGCGCCGCAGCGCCGGTCACGATGGCGATGCCGCCCACCCCCTCGCGACACATGACCAGCTGAGAACTGGTGCCTTTCTCTTCATTCTCCAGCGCCTTGTCGAGACGCTTCTTGATGACGGTGGACTTGACCGAGGCCTTGATCTCGGCAATGCGCGCCAGGTACGGTTTGGCCTGGGCCGACTTGCTGCAAGCCGATTGCGAGAACTTGTCGGTAACATCCAGCAAGCGGCCCAGCGCGCAGTCCTTGGCCTCTTCGTCGTTGATGCTGAAGTCGATGAAATAGGTAGTCAGGATGGCGTCGTAGGCCTTGAACCCGACCTCGGGCTTGCTGCCGCAGTACGCATCGGCGATCTCGCCCAAGCGGGCGCGTGCCTCGGGCCACTGGCGATGGGTGAGCATGAGAACGGCCGAGGCGTAGCGCAGATCAGGCGTGCGGTCGTCGGGCAGATTGGCCACGTACCAGTCGAGCGCCGCCATGTACTTCTTGTACAGGTCGTGCATGGCCAGCGGGACCACCGGCGGCTTGGTGTTCTTCTCATCGGGAATGGGCGGATCCTCGATGGTACGGGCCGCCTTCATCTTGTCGATGATCTCTTCGTAGCCCTTGATTATCTGCAGGGCGGCGTCCTGCTGGTACTTGTTGTCCAGGTTCGAATCGCGCACGACGATGTAAGCGGGAATCGATTCGGGCACCTTGTCGCCGTAGTAGAGCGCATCGGCATAGAAGTAGCTGAACTCGTAGGCGCGTTTCGACGTCGGATAGGCGATGAGGTACTTCTCGTACAGCTCGGCTGCGGTTCGGTAGGTCTGCAGGCATTCTTCCAGCTTGGTCTTGTCGCCCTGGTTCTTGGCTTTACAGGCCTGGGCCGCGGCGTGGACCCCGGTCGCGGCGGAGAGCAGGGCGTCCTCGGCGAGCTGCGCCGCCACCGCAAGCGCCTCCGGGTTGTCGTGGTTGGCTTTGAACCAATCGCTGCCCTTGCTGTAGGTCCGCCCCAAGACCTCGCGCTCCTTGGCCGCGGCGACCAAGTTGCGACTGCGCTCCAGCGCCTTGATGATCTTCTCTTGCAGGGTGGGGGCCTCAGCAAAATAGGGCCATTTCTGCAGGATGACCTTGTACACGGCGACAGCATCGTCGTACTTGGTCATGTCGAAGTACATGTCGCCCAGGCGCTGGAAGACCTCCTTGACATGGGTTTCGTTCTCGCGCCCCCTGTAGAAGGCTTGCACCCGCTCCAGCCCGGTCTCCTTGTCGGGCAGGGTGTCGCCGTCCCAGTCTGGTTCCGAGAAGCTGATGCCCAGGTACTGGACCGCCTCGGGACGCAGATCCGAGCCGAACTTGTCGCCCGCCGCCTTCTTGCCGTCAGCCCACTTGACCAGATTGTCGAACTCGCGGATGGCCTCGGGGAAGCGGTTGTCGCGATAGTACGACCAAGCCAACTTGTAGATGGCCTTGTCGTAGTAGGCCGAGTCCTTGAAAGCCAGCACCCGGCCGTAGGCCGATATGGCCAGCGCCAACTCGCCAGCATCGAAGTGCATTTCACCCACGCGGGTCCAGGTTTCCGCGAGGAACTTGGAATCCTTCTTGATGGGAGTGCAATCCTTGTAGGCATCAGCCAGCGGGCCTTTGTTCATGCCGGTGGACTTGGCGGGCGGAGGCGGCGGATCGAGCGGCCGGTAGTGGTTGGCACACACCAGGGCGAGCAGAGCCTGCTTGCCTTCCGCCTCTTGCCCCATCTCACCCAGACAGAAGCCGAGCAGGTAGTAGGTGGCATCCAGCAGCCGATAGTTGGGAAACTCTACCAATAGGCGGCGGTACAGGTTCACCGTGGCGACATAGTCCGGCTTGGGCGAGGGTGTGGTAGGCGGATTGTCCGAATCGAGCGCCTTCTGGTAGGACTCCTGGGCCACCAGGAAGTCGTCCGCGGCTTTCTCATAATAGAGTTCAGCCAGGCGGAACATCACGTCGGGCGTCCACTTGCGGTCCGCGGGGTACCTGCGCAGGAAACCCTCCAGCACGGCGATGGCGTCGATGCGACGCTGCTTCTCTTCCTTTTCATTGCCGGCAATTTGCGGCTCGTACTTGGCCCGGATGGCGTTGATCTTGTCGGCGTAGGCGCGCTTGATGATGCCATTGGCCGCAGTCCGATAGCCCTTGACCTCGTCGGCGAAGCGGGTCATGTCCTGCGCCAGCTCGTCGAGGATTCTTGCATCGGGCAACCCCACCGGTCGCGCCGGTGCGGAAGGCCTGCCCGCCGCCCACGCGGCGCCGGGAAGCAAGGCTAGCGCAAGCAAGGCCACGGCGCCCAGCAGGCGCATCGCGTGGGGAGCCGGCGAGCTTTGCTCGCCGCGGACCATCGCGGGAGGGTTTGGGAACCCTCTCAGGGTTCCCATCTCAAGGCCGTGGGGAGCCGGCGAGCTTTGCTCGCCGCGGACCATCGCGGGAGGGTTTGGGAACCCTCTCAGGGTTCCCATTTCAAACTCCCCTCTCACTTTTCCTCCTCCAGCAAGGAATGGAAATCATCCTCGACCGCCTTGAGTTCCAGCTTCTGCTGGTTGATCAGCTTGGAAACCGCGCCGGTCCGCTCGTCCTTGAGACCCCAGGCCACGTCGACCAGACCCACGTCGGACTGGACCACCAGGTCGTAGAAACGATCCGCTATCTTGCTCAGCATGGCGTAGGCCAAGCCGCCGCCCAGGCTCTGCGACTCGATGAGGATGCCCGTCAGCTTGGTCTTGGCAGCCTCCAACTCGCTCTTCTCGTCAGTGAGTTTGCGCTTGAGTTCAGCAATGCGCTTCTGCGCTGCGGCGTCCACCCGGCTGTCGACCTCGGCCAGTCTCGCCTGCACGCCGTCGGCCCGGGCCAGGATGTTAGCGATGGCGTCGAACGATGCTTGATCGCTCGGGGAGAGCCGAATACGCGCCCCCTGGAAGACATCGCGCTCGCGCTTCATCACCCCGATGAGCAGCGCGATGGCGTTGCGATCGCTGTCACCGGTGGCCGCTGCGACCGTGGCCTCACGCGCCGCCTCGGCAATCTCGCTGCGCACACGCTCGTTCGCTTCGCGCAGCTCGGTGATCACTTGCCGCAGGCTCTCCACCGGCTGGGTCAGATCCTGGGGCCTGATCTTCTGGTCGGCCCGAGATCGGATGAAGTACTGCTCGATGGCCACCAACTCGGCATCCATGCCCTGAATCTCCACGTTGAACTCGGAGGCGCGCGCATCGAGCCGTTGCAGATCGCCGCGGGCTTGCTTCTCCCTACTCTTGAGCTTCTCGGCCGACTGCGGCAAATCCTTCAGTTCCGCCTCGAGCGCCGTGCGTTCCTTGCCCACCTGGTCCAGACGCGCCCGTTCTTCGGGCGTCAGCTTGTCCCAAATCAAGGAACGCATCAGGCCTACGAATCGCTCGCGCATGCTCACCAGTTGATTCAAGACCTCGCTCGAACTGGTGCGGGCCTGGGCCAGATCGGGAAAGATGCCTACCTGGAGTTGCCCGTTCACCGCCAGTTCCAGACGGTTCAAGGCTTCGCGCGACTCATTGATTCCGCGCTGCAGATCACCCACATCCTCGGTAAGCGCGAGCACGCGTGCGACGTCGGGCTCGGCCTTCACCCACTTGACCGCCTTGGCGGGCACGAAAACCGCGATGTCGAACTTCTCCATACCCTTTCCGATCAGGTTCTCAAAGTAGTGGGCGTCTGCGGCCGCTCGCGTCTGCGTCTCCTTGAGCTGCAGCTGAATGGGCTCGAACTGATCGCGTGCTTGCAAGAAGGCGTCGTTGGCGAGAGCAAAGTTCGCCATGCGGACATGCAGGTTCCCCATGAGCAGGCGCAACTCCGGCGCCTGCGGGCTGTCCGGGTTCTGCAGCAGCATCAGGTCGAGCGCCCGGTAGGCAGCCTTGTAGTCCTTGGCCTTGATGGCGGTCCACGCCAGTTCGTTCATGGCGTCTTCGAAGTACTTGGACTGGCGTGCAATGCTGGTGTAGGCCTCGCGTGCCTTGTCGAACTCAGCCCGTTCGTAGTACAGGCGTCCCAGCGCCAAGCGGGCCAGATCCTGAACTTCCTTGTCCGCGTCGGAGTTGGGCTGGCTGCGCGCGACGGTATCGAATGCGATGAGCCCTCCCGCCAGATCGCCCTTCTTCACCCGGATGGTCGCCACGAAATAGCGCGCCCGCAGATAGTAG
>PMBS01000332.1 GCA_003153015.1 Myxococcales bacterium | reverse complement strand
GGCGCTCGGCTCGACGGCCGAAGTCGTAGAATTGCTCGAACAGCGGCGGTTGGCGCGGCGTTAGCGCAAGTTCGGAAGGAAGTGCGAGTGGAGGAAGTCAACCAGTTTGCTGCCCGCGATCACGCCGCCGCCGAGATTGATATCGAACCGCGGGCCGAAGGGGGGTCAGCGCGAGCTGCAGCGCTGCCAGCGACAGCAGTGGCCACCAACCGAGCAAGAACGCCGTCAGCGCCGCACCCCATATGATGGCCCGATTGAAGCGCGGCGCCCGGGCGTCGATCACGGGCGAGCCCAGCAGCGCAGCCCGGGATGGAACAGCGTCCTCCGTGGGAGACATGGTGTCTAGTATAACAGCCGTCGAGGCAACGTCGAGACGGATCGGAGTGCGGATTGCCTACGGAAACCGCCGGCATCCGCTGGCCATGTGATTTTTCTTGCGCTGTCCTGAAACCGGGACATACTTGCCAACATGCAAGACAGCGCGGAGATCGCGAGCGACGCCAACGTGAGAAGCGCAGCATGGGCGGTGAAACGGCCGGGGAATCTCTCTGGAGCCTGCCAGACGGGTTTGGCGGGCGGTGCTGCGAGCAGTCACTCAAACGGAAGACTGAGTTTGTCGGCAGGCGCCCCCCAGCCTTTGGTGGCGGTGGTCAGTCGTGACGGCCAGACCTCGCCCCTGACACCGAATGTGCCAGCGTGGGTCTTGGTGTTCAGTGCGGCCGAAGGGCGGTTGCATTTGGTCGAGAAGCGCCGGATCGAGGTGCGGCCAGCCGATTTCTCCAGACCCGGCTGGCAGATCGAGCGCCTGCGCGTGATCCTTCACGCTGTGCGCGGCTGCAGAACGCTAGTGTTATCTCGGATCACCACGCCACAGCGGTTGCTGATCGAGGCCCGCGGCATCCGTGTGTTGCAGGCCAGCGGCTTCGTGGAGGAGGCACTGACCGAAGTGGCGGCGCTAGACGCTGCGGTATCACAGCCCGCCATCCAGGCGTGGCCGCAATACCGCAGGTGAGGCGCGCCCGGCTACCCGATGCCTTCAAACAGCACAGTGGAGATGTAGCGCTCGCCGGAGTCGGGTAGCACAACCACGATGGTCTTGCCTGCGAACTCGTCCAACTTGGCAAGGCGCAGGGCCACGGCGGTGGCGGCGCCGCTCGAGATACCGCTCAGGATGCCCTCCTCGCGAGTTAGACGGCGGGCGGTTTCGATGGCTTCCTCGTCGGTGGATTGCTCGATTCGATCCACGACGGTCAGATCCAGCGTGTCGGGTACGAAGCCGGCGCCGATGCCCTGAATCTTGTGCGGCGCGGGCTTGAGCGGCTGGCCGCTGCGGAACTGGGTCAGGACGGGGCTCTTGGCGGGTTCGACGGCCACTGAGGTGATGGCCTTCTTCTTGGTTTTCTTGATGTAGCGCGAGACTCCGGTGATGGTTCCGCCGGTACCCACGCCCGAGACCAGAACGTCGACGGCTCCATCGGTATCGCTCCAGATCTCGGGGCCGGTGGTCTGTTCGTGGATGAGGGGATTGGCGGGGTTCTTGAATTGCTGGGGCAAGAAGTAGCGACCGGGTTCGGCGGCGGCAGTGGCCTCGGCGCGCCGGATGGCGCCCGGCATGCCCTCGGGGCCAGGGGTCAGCACCAGGTTGGCACCAAAGGCGGCCAGCACGCGCCGTCGCTCAAGGCTCATGGTCTCGGGCATGGTCAGGGTCAGCTTGTAGCCGCGTGCTGCGGCCACGAAAGCCAGCGCGATGCCGGTGTTGCCGCTGGTGGGCTCGATGATCTCCTTGCCTGGCTTGAGCAGGCCGCGCTCCTCGGCGTCGCGGATCATGGCCAAGCCAATGCGGTCTTTGACCGAGTAGGCAGGGTTGCGGCCTTCGATCTTGGCCAGCACGGTGGCTTTGGTGCCAGCGGCCAGGCGGTTCAGCTTGATGAGGGGGCTTCGGCCGATGGACAGGGAATTGTCAGAAAAAATCGCGGGCATGGGGTTATCTCCTTTCGACGACGACAAGAACCTCTTCCGCATGGAGGTTGTCCTCCGGGCGAAGGGAACGAACAGAACCTTCCGAAAGACTGTNNTCGTACCAGTGATAGGGCAGGCGTTCGGTCACTGGCATGCGGCCGTGGGCGACCAGATCGACAATGACCCGCCAATGGGCGAAGTTGGGGAACGAAACGATGCCCTTGCGTCCGACCCGCAACATTTCACCCAGCATCAGCCAAGGATTGGTCAGAGTTTGCAGAGTCTCCTCCAGCACGACCACGTCGAAGCTGCCATCGGGAAACCAGCTCAGCCCCTCACTCAGATCGGCCTGCAAGACCGGCACACCGCGCTCCGTGGCGCCGAGTGCTGCCTTCGCATCAATCTCCACGCCCTGACCGCGCACCTGGCGGTCGCGCTGCAACCGCTCCAGCAATTGACCGTCGCCGCAGCCCAGGTCCAGCACGCGGGCGCCCGGCTGAATCTCGCGGGTGATGATGTCATCCTGCCAGCGGAGATTGGTGGGCTGTGGGGAACTTTCGCGAGCGTGCCGAGAAGCCTGGATGGAGGCCACCTCGGCAATGCGCCACTCGAAAAGCCCAGGCGGCAGGCGCTCGACGTCTCGCCTGGCCACCAGGGAGGGGTCGATGCGGGGATCCTGTGCGTGGGTCATGGGCTTCTAATGGGAGAGAAAGCTGTTCACCAAACGCCCGACTGTGCGGGACTCGACGAGAAAGGAGTCGTGACCGTAGGGCGAGGACACTCTGGCGTAGGTGGCCTGCTTGCCGGTCTTGACGAGCGCCAGGGCCAGCTCGCGGCAGGCCGCGGGCGGATACAGCCAGTCCGAATCGAAAGAAACCACAAGCACACGCGCCTTGATCCTCCGGCAGGCTTCGGTCAGATCGCCGCTGCCCCAAACCGAGGCGTCGTAGTAGTCCATGGCGCGCGTGATGAAGAGGTAGCTATTGGCGTCGAAGCGTTCGACGAAGCTGCGCCCCTGGTAGTCGAGGTAACTCTCCACCGCGAACTCGATGCCAAACCCGCCGTCGGGAGCCGGCCGATCACCCTGCAACCGGCGGCCGAATTTTCGATGCATGCCCTCGTCAGACAGATAGGTGATATGCGCCAGCATGCGTGCAGCCGCCAAGCCAGAACCTGGGAGGTCATGGCCGTAGTAGTCGCCGCCGGCAAAATTGGGATCGTTGAGAATGCAGTAGCGCCCAACGGCGTTGAAAGCCAACCCTTGCGCTGACAGCCGGGCGTTGGCAGCCAGCACCACGGCACGCTCGACCCTTTCGGGGAAACGCAGGGCCATCTCTAGCGCCTGCTGGCCGCCCAGCGAGCCGCCCACGATCGCGCTGACCCGTTCGATGCCGAGCGCATCGAGCAGCAGTCCATGCACCTGAACCCAGTCGCCGACCGTGACCTTGGGAAAGCGCAGCCCATAGGGTTTGCCAGTCGCCGGGTCGGTGGACGATGGGCCCGTTGTTCCGTAGCAACTGCCCAGGACGTTGGGGCAGATGACGAAGTATCGATTGGTATCGATGGCTTTGCCTGGCCCGATGATCGCCTCCCACCAGCCCGGCTTGCGCGTGCGCCACAGCCGCCCTGTCCTCTCCGCGTTCTTGTCCCAGCCGGCGGCGTGCGCGTCGCCTGACAGGGCATGCGCCACCAGCACCACGTTGTCCTTCGTCGCGGACAGGACGCCGTAGGTCTCGTATTCCACGTCGATGGGGCCCAGGCGGCCGCCGAGTTCCAGAGTCAGGGGAAACTCGGCGGTCACCAGCCGGATGGATTTGGCCTCGGTCCAGCCGACAGAGGCGGGGGTCTCGAGTGGAATCACCGGGGCATCGTCGCCGCATGCAGGTGGCGGCAACGAAGGAGTGGCCGTGTC
>PMBS01000274.1 GCA_003153015.1 Myxococcales bacterium | reverse complement strand
ACCGCCGGGCCACCCGCTGGGGCGCCGTGCTTGCGTTCGGCGCCGTGCTGGCAGCCAAGTTCCGCCGCCTCGTCAGCGACGACGATCGCTCCAAGGGAGGTAGTTGACACCATTCTTCGTTAGTACGGCTCGGCCGACGTGCTCGAGCTCCGCGACATCGAAAAACCGGTGGCCGGGGATGACGACCTGCTCATCCAAGTGCACGCGGCGGGTGTCGACCCGGGCGTCTGGCACTTGATGACGGGCCTGCCCTACCTCGTCCGCATCATGGGCGTCGGTTTCAGCACGCCTAAGATCCGCATTCGAGGCAGGGACGTCGCCGGGACTGTCGGGGCGGTCGGAAAGAATGTTACCCAGTTCAAGCCGGGTGACGTGGTGTACGGCATTTGCGACGGCTCGTTCGCGGAGTACGTCTGCGCCAAACCGGCGCTCTTCGCGCACAAGCCCGCCAACCTCAGCTTTGAGCAGGCCGCGGCCGTGCCCATCTCCGGCATGACGGCCCTCAACGGCCTTCGCGACGTGGGCAAGATCCAACCNNGAGCTGGTCCGGGATATCGGCGCGGACGAGGTCATCGACTACACCCGCGAGGACTTCACGGATGGGGCCCGCCGCTTCGATCTTATCCTCGATACCGCGGGCCGGCGGCCGTTGTCGCAACTTCGCCGGGCCCTCACTGCCGAAGGGACCATCGTCGTCGTGGGAGGCGAAGGCGGAGACCGCTGGCTCGGCGGCTTTCAACGCCAGATTCTCGCGCCCCTGCGCGCACTCTTCACCAAGCAGAAGCTCCTCGGCCTCATGTTCAAAGAGCGCCAACAGGACCTTTTGACCTTGAAGGAGCTCATCGAGGCCGGAAAGCTCACGCCTGTCATCGACAGGACCTATCCGCTGAGCGAGGCCGCTCAGGCCATACGGTATTTGGAACAAGGGCACGCGCGGGGAAAGGTCGTGCTCACTGTTCGCTGATCTCTGGAGATCACGCTCCATCCCGATGAGGCCGACCTGGTGATGCGCGCGCTCGACCGCGCCCGCGAGGTGAAGCGCGCAAGCCAGCCCGCCGCCGCGAGCGCCACTGTCCCCACCCCAACGGAAAACGCCTACTGCGATCGCGCCTAATCCGATGTTTCCGCGGAAACGTCCCTCGAGCACTATATGACCGAGCGGTCTGCTCCGCTTGGCGGCCACGACCTTTCGCGCTGACCTACTCGGCGCTGCCAGTGGCGATCGCCTTGGCGATGGCGAAACCCGCCTCAGAGGCCGCGATGGTGGCATCCCCACCGAATGCTCCGCCGCGAACAAAGCCGCGAACGCTGCCGCTGTAGCCAGGCTGACCATCGGCAGACGGACTATTCACGACCACGAGGATATGGCCTTCCCCGCCGAAGCCGAAGTAGCGGGCGGCGCGGGAGCCTTCGTCCCATTCCACGACATCCAGCTGGGTCAACGGGGAGCCATCGGGGGCTGGGATGAACGCGGCCGTGATGCCACGTGTTGACAGCTCCTTGGCCATCGAGTTCTGCAGCTCCTTGATCGCGTCTGGCATGTAGGAGTCGCCAGCGGTTCGTGCCACGATTGCCACCTTCACCTGTTTCGGCGGCTGGTAAGACGGCCGGGTGCGAACTTGGCTCCAGGTTGCACCTGAGGCGCATCCAAAGACAAGGGTAGAAAGGCCTACGAGAACGAGAGCGCGAACAGAAGAAGACATCGTCATTGGGTACCTCGCAAACAAGTTGTGGAATTGGCTGGCCCGCCGGAAAAAGGGGCCAGGTTTGACACCCTCGTATCGCGCGACGCTCTGGTTCACGTCAAGGGCTCGATTTGCCACTGGGATTCGACAGCTACCCGCCGTCGAGAACGCAGAGGTGAGAGGGGGCCACAGAGTCGGAGAGGCAGGGTTCGGACGTTCCGAACGGGTCTTCATGTTGCGCAGATGCCCCGGGCGGGTAACAATATAGGGGTGAGGAAGCTCTCCAATCGGCCCGACCAAGATGTGGCCCTGCTCTATGCCCCCACCGACGATGAGAAAGGTGCCCGGTATATGCGGGTGCGCAAGGGCGAGCTGCAGATGGGCGAAGCTCGCCCACTCGCCGAGGGGCAGTCGCTGTGCGGTCAGGAGTTGGTGCGAATGCGGCGGCGTGCTGAACTCCCGATGCTGTTCGACGTCGAGGTGATTCATCCCGCCGAGCGACCTATGCGCGACACGCTCGGGCCGGCGCAGGTCGCCTCTGACGAATACCGGCGCCACTGGGAAGACACCTTTGCGCCGCACAAGGCAAGCAGCCAGCTCGCCAACTGACGCCCGCTGCTCATCCCCGAACGACGCGCCGGCGCGACACTCCTGTCCTGCTCATGTCGCCTGTCTGGAGCAGCATCTTTCGAGTGATCTGCGATTTCGCTGAGCAACTAGCGAAGGCGCAGTGTTGGCACGGTTCCTGCGATGCAGTGGCGCCATGCGATCTGCCTCTTTCGCCCTTCTCGGATTCCTGGCATTCCTGCCCAGCGCCTGCGGCAGAAATGGGGTGCTGGCGAGCCACGGCTCCAGCTGTGACAATGAGGCGACGACGGCGATTGCGTCGGATGGCTGCAATCTGTGCACCTGCACATCCGGCGCATGGCAGTGCACGACAGAGCCTTGTCCCGAGCTGGCCTGCCCAGCGCCCCGGCCATCCACCGGTGAGTTCGGCGACCAGGTGGCCTGGGTGCGGGACCCCACCTCGGGCCGTTGTTGTCGCTACGACAATCTCGGCGAGGCTCCGGAGAATGCGCCGGCCTACACGTCCCAGGTTGCTTGTGAGTCCCTGCACTGCACTCCGGG
Organism: Myxococcales bacterium; assembly: GCA_003153015.1. Classification (GTDB taxonomy): domain Bacteria; phylum Myxococcota_A; class Polyangia; order Fen-1088; family Fen-1088; genus Fen-1137. Next base: position 17,802 of record PMBS01000274.1, on the reverse strand, counting down.
CGCCGCAGTCCCTGCAGGCGACGGTTGCAACCAGTACACCTGCTCGGCAGACGGATCGATTTGGGCCCGCAGCGACCAAGCCTGCGAATCCAACCCGCCGCCTGTTGCTTCCGGCAAGGCCTGCGGCTTCTGGGAGGGTGACTGTGGCGCGGGTGAGTATTGCGCTTTCGAGCCGGGCGACGACTGCGGCAGGACCGACGCCTCCTCGGTGTGCAGTGCGATTGCCCCCGATTGCACGGCAGACAAAGCCACCGTCTGCGGCTGTGATGGCAACAACTACGATAGCCGTTGCCTGGCAGCCAAGGCCGGAATGGCCATCTCGGACGTTGGCCCCTGCCAAGGCTATGCGAGCAACCCTATCCGCTGCGGAGGCAGAACAGGTACCTGCCCCGGAGATCAATACTGCCCGTACCGGCAGGGCGATGGCTGTGGAACCTCCGGCACGGAAATCAACTGCGCGCGGCGGCCAGAGGCCTGTACCCACGACCCGGATCCGGTGTGTGGCTGCGACCGAAAACTATACGGGAATGCTTGTCTGGCGGCGGTGGCGGGCGTGGGCGTGCTTCAGTCGGGCGCCTGCCCGTAGTCGTGTCTAGATCGTGACACTCGTGTCGCGCATTGCACTCGTTTCTTCTGCAATTCACCACCGATCCCACGAAAGATGGGCACTTTCCGGTGGCATGCCTGTTGCTCACACTAAGCATTCCAGCCGTGTTATGTTGCTTGCCAGCGTCAGCTCATACCCAGGAGGATCACGATGAAAGGTCGCCACGTAGTCCTCGTTCTGCTCCTTTCGACTGCCTGCGTGGACCAAGCGAACGCGCCGACCGAGTCCACCACATCCGCCCTTGGGGCAGTGCCCCCCACGGAGTCCGCCATCTGGAAACGCGTCGGTGCGAACAACCTCCCGGACGGGCGATACGCTCAAGCCTCGGCCTTCGACGAAATTCGTCAGGTGGTGGTGATGTTCGGCGGGATGGCGAGTAGCCCCAACGCACCGATGAATGCCCAGCAGGACACCTGGGAGTGGAGTCCAGCCGGGGGCGCCTGGAAGGCTCGCACCATCGCAGGTGCCGCGCCCGCGGCGCGCACCGGCGCAGCGATGGCGTACGATTCAATACGCAACAAGTTTGTTCTGTTCGGTGGCCGTGCGGGCAGCGGCTATGACTACCAGGATACCTGGGAGTGGGATCCGGGAACCGGAGTGTGGACGGACAAGTCTGGCCCAGGCGCCAAGCCCAGCGCGCGCAGCCAGCACGGCATGATCTTCGATAGCAAGGCCGGCAAGATTGTGTTGTTCGGCGGCGGCCGCAGCCAGTTCGGCGGGGATATCATGACGATCAGCCTGGCCTTTGACGATACCTGGGAATACGACGGCGCCACCGCCACCTGGACCCAGCGTACAACGGCCAGCTCGCCCTCGGCGCGCGTCGATTCCGGTTTCGCGTACTCCAGTCAAACCAACAAAGCCTACCTGTTCGGTGGCATGGAGGTCACGTCGGCCTCCGCGGGCGGCACACCCATGCAGGACATTTGGGAATGGGACAGCGCAGCCGGCACCTGGACGGAACGCACCAGCGCGGGCAACAAGCCCAGCCCGCGTTTTGCGCATGGCATGGCCATCGACAGTGCCAAGGGCCAGGCTGTGATCTTCGGCGGCTACGACATGACAACCAGCGGCAGCCTGAACGATGTCTGGTACTGGGATATCGTGGCCGGCACTTGGACGGGAAAGCAGGCCTCCGGCAGCGCGAGTTGGCCAACCCAAAGGCAATGGTCGTCGCTGGTTTCTAGCAAGTCGGCCAGCCGGCTGTATCTCGTTGCCGGACTAGTGAACGACCAGGGAGGCTACGGTGGAGCAGGGGGAAGCTACGGTGGAATGGGGGGAAGCACCGGTGGACCGATCTGCTTCCCCGGCGACCCGTACTGCGGGTATGGTTCATCCGGCGCGACCAGAGAGGTGTGGGAATTGGATCCGGCGACGACCACCTGGGTGAACCGCTCGGCGCCCAGCAACTCGCCGGGAACGCGCTATTCGCACGCCATGGCCGCGGACCCGGTCACGGGCAAGGTCTATGTGTACGCCGGGCAGGACGCCATGGGCAACAACCTCGACGACCTGTGGGAGTGGAACGGTGACAAGTGGGTCCAGTGCCCAGCGGACATCAAACCCCCGCCGCGCACGGACGCGGCCATGGCCTACGATCCCGCGCGCAAATCGCTGATTGTCTTCGGCGGCACGGCCGCGACCTACACGTACTACGGCATGCCAGATGTTTTTGCCGACACCTGGGAGTGGAACACCGGCACGCGCAAGTGGACCCAGCTTTTCCCAGCGGTTTCGCCCTCGAAGCGGAGCGGGCACGGCATGGCGACGGACAGCGCGAGAAAGAAGATCATCCTCTACGCCGGGTACGATCCCAACGCTGGAATGTATCCCCCGTACACGGACCCGAACAAGAACGACGTTTGGGAATGGGACGGCGCCAGCAGCACCTGGACCAATCGCACACCCACCTTGCTCGCTTCCATGCCCACTGGCGGAACCTACCCAACCATGGTCTTTGACGAGGGACGCAAGAAGTTGGTGCTGTTGGAGACCGCAGGCGGCTACTACGGCCCCGGCTACGGCTATGGCTCCTCGGCAGGTGACTACTGGGAGTGGGATCCTGCGGGCGGCGCGTGGTCACAGAAGGTGACCGGGGAAATGCTGAACGGGGGGCTCTACGACGCGACAGTGAGCTACGATTCGATCCGGCGCCGCGTGGTGCTGCTCGGCACGGCCACGACGATGTACGGCAACATGAACATGTCCACCTGGGAGTTGGACAGCAGCGGCCCGACTTGGTACGCGCGACCGCCGGCCGGCGAGCCCTCGGACCGCTCGTATGCGGCCATGGCCCTCGACAACCAGCGCGGGGTTATGGTTTTGTTCGGTGGCATGCTGTACGGCATGGCGACGGATGAGACCTGGGAGTACAGCGTGACTGGCTGGGGCAACGGTACGGGGTGCACGGCCGCATTTGCCAGCCAATGCGCCTCAGGCAACTGCGTGGACGGCGTGTGCTGTGAGTCGGCTTCGTGCTCGGGGCCGTGCAAGTCCTGCAACGTCCCAGGCAAGCTCGGCACCTGCGTGCTGGCGGCCGCGGGAACCCAGGTGGCGGGTAGCTGCTCGGGTGACCAGGCGTGCGACGCCACCGGATCGTGCAAGGCCGCCAACGGCTCGGCCTGCGCTGGTGCTGCCGCGTGCGCGAGCGGATTCTGCAGCGACGGGGTGTGCTGCGATAGTGCCTGCACCGGGACCTGCGTTTCATGCAAGCTTGTGGGCAAGGTCGGTGCCTGCGGCCCCTTTCCCGTCGGAGCCGATCCTGAGAACGAGTGCGGCAAGGGCACCGCGCCCTGCCAGTCAATCTGCGACGGCATCGGTGCCTGCGTCTTCCCGGAGGGTGCAGCCTGCGGAAGCTGCGGAGTGTGCAACGGCGTCGGCGACTGCTTGATAGTGCTCGACTGCTCGCCGACCGCCCCACAGACGGCGACCAGGACCAGCATCGGCACCAGCACCGGCAGAACGGGGATCGGCACAGCAACCGTCACCGGTAGCCGAACCAGCAGCCAAACCGGCAGCGTCACCAACAGAGCAACCAGCACCGCCACCAGCGGCGTGACTCAGACTGCAACGGCAAGCGGGACCAACACTCAGACTGGCACCGCCGGCACGCCGGCCAAACTTGGACAGAGTGGATGCGACTGCGATCTGGGCAGCGCCCCTGTCGGCGGCCCTGGCATCGTGCTCGGCCTGCTGGGCGCGATCCTCGTGTGGCGCCGCACGCGAAGACGGAACTAGCCAGGATCTCGCGTAGCGCGATCCAAGCCGTTGCTAGCTAGCTTTTCCACCACAGAGAGCACAGAGAGCACAGAGATCGGATGGGAAGAAGGAAGCCGGACCACGCAGGAGCCAACCCTTCCGTTTCCGATCCGGCCCTGTGGCCTCTGTGCTCTCTCTGGTGGAAAAGCCAACTTTGATCTACGGTCCGTGAGATGTTGGGTGGGTTACGCGCGGGGGATCTTGGTTTCGATCGATGGCGGCCCTTGCAGGCGGCGAGACATGATAGGCTCCGCTCCTACCTGGGTCGCGAATACCCGGATCACTGCTCTTCGCGAAGGGTGAATGCAATGCAAAATAGATGGATCGAAAAATCGACACTCCGGTTTGACCTCATGGCCGCCTTGGCGCTTCTCTGCGCGGCGGGCGTCGGTCTTGGCTGCAACTCAGGCAAAACGGAGAGCCCGAGTCAGTCCGGGGGCGCAACCGGCACGGGCGGAAGAAGTAGCGCAGGCGGAAGCAGCGCTGTCCCCGGAAGTGGCGGTGCAAGTGGAACCGGAGGCATGTCCTCGGGCGGTACCAGCGCAACCGGAGGCTCGGCCTCTGGCGGTACCAGCGCAACCGGCGGTGCAGCCACGGGAGGCTCGGCCACGGGAGGAGCCAGCGCAACCGGTGGCTCCGCTTCTGGCGGTGCCAGCGCAACCGGCGGTGCGGCTACGGGAGGCTCGGCCACGGGCGGTGTCAGCGCAACCGGAGGCTCGGCCACGGGCGGTGTTAGCGCAACCGGAGGCTCGGCTTCGGGCGGCGCCAGCAAGACAGGTGGTGCTGCCTCTGGCGGTGCCAGCGCAGGTGGTTCCCGAACTGGGGGCTCGGTCGCCGGCGGTGCGGGCGGGAGCGCTGGCGGGGCGGGAGGAACGAGCGCGCAAGGTGGTACCACCGCCAATGGCGGAAGCACCGGCGCAACCGGCGGCTCGGCAACCTGCGCCGGTCGAGTGCTCTCGCTGAGTGCCAATGCAACCGGCTCGGCCGCCGACACTGCCTACGCGCATGTCGAAGTGGACATGAGCACCGATCTGCCCATTGGGAACTCGGCGCGTACCGTTGAATTCTGGGCCTTCATCAAGACCACGGACTGGGTCGGTGAGAAGAATGAAGTCTACTATATCGGCCCAGCCACGGGAGCCACCTCAGCCCAGACCTTCGGTCTCGACTTCGGCACCAACAATGTAACTGGGAGCACGACCAATCACGCGACGCTGAACCCATTTACCAATGGGCTCAACGACGACACTGGCGCGGACTTGGGAATCAACTCGTCAGCCAACCAGTGGGTGCACGTAGCAATGACCTGGGATCAGAAGGCGCTGGTAACCTATGTCAACGGTGTCGCCAAGATCACGAACAACGCAACTACTACCGTCCCGGTTCTCAAGACGACCACCCAGTCGACCTTGTACATTGGTTGCAACCCGACGAACAAGAATTGCTTTAACGGAGAATTTGCTGAGTTCAGCGTGTGGAATGTCGCCCGCAGCGCTGCTGACATCCTGGCCAACTACAAGAAGCCGCTGGTGGGCAACGAAACCGGCTTGGTCGGTTACTGGAAATTCGACGATGCTGCTGGCGCGACCAGCGCGGCGGACTCCGTGACTACGACCGGGCACACTGCGCACCCGGGCACGCTGACCGCCACCACAGCCGCGCAGAACCCGACGTTCACCACGCCGACGACACCTCTACCTCTCGTCTGTCCCTAGCACTACTGATTGAAATTCTCCCGTCGCCGTCGCTGCTGTGGGCCCCGTCTGCCGCCTCGCTCCTCGGTCAAATACGTCGAGTATTCTCTCTCGTCGCTCGTTGCAGCCAGGGCTCCTCGCGACGCGACAGCTCGGTCCAAATTTCAATCAGTAGTGCTAGCAGTCTCTGGAGCCAGCCAGCCGGGTAACCGCGAGAGTCGGCGCGGGTTGCCCGCAAGGCCGCCGCCAACTGTAACCTGCGAGCTACTTGCGGCATCTCAGCAACGGAGGAGATGTGTCGGCTTATGGTTGACTAGTCCGATCTTGGGAGTATCTTGCGGCGTTCCGTTTTCCCTCTGTGACCTCTGGAATTTCGTTTGTCGCCCGTACCGAACCCAATCACCTCTCCCGCGACGGGCGCACCGCCGCCGGTAAACAAGTGGCTGGTCACGGTCTCGGTGACCTTCGGCACGCTGATGGGCACCATCGACGCGTCGATTGTCAACGTGGCAGTGCCGCACCTGCGCGGATCGCTGGGGGCCACGGTCGAGGAGATTACCTGGGTCACTACCGGCTTCGTCATCGCCAACGTGGTGGTGATGCCGCTAACCGCGTTTCTGGGACATCTTTTCGGCCAGAAGCGCGTGTACATGGCTGCACTATCGATGTTCATTCTGTCGTCCGCCCTGTGCGGCCTGGCCCGCAGCCTGACCACTCTCGTGGCATTTCGTTTTGTGCAGGGGCTGGGGGCCGGGGCCTTGCAGCCCACCGAGCAGGCCATTTTGCGCCAGACTTTTCCGCTCAAGGAACAAGGCATGGCCATGGCGGTGTTCGGCATGGCGGTGATAATCGGACCAGCGGTGGGGCCGACCCTGGGCGGCTACATCGTGGACAATTTCAGTTGGCCGTGGATCTTCTTCATCAACGTGCCGGTCGGCGTGCTGGCGCTGACCATGGTGTCCAATTTCGTGCGAGAACCCGAGGACATTCGCGCCGCCCAGCGGGCCATGGCGGCGAAGCGCCGGGCGAATCTGGATTGGATCGGCATCGCCCTACTCAGCATCGGGCTGGCGACCTTGCAGTACGTCCTGGAGGAAGGAAATCGCGACGACTGGTTCAACTCGCAGGTCATTTCCGGCCTCAGCCTGGTATCGCTCATTGCGATAGCGACCTTCATAATTCGTGAGATGACCGCGGCGGCTCCTGCGGTGGACATCACGCTGTTCAAGGACAGCGTATTCACCTCGGGCACGCTGGTGGGCGGGGTGATGTTCGCGCTGCTCATGTCAGTTACATTCCTGCTGCCGGTGTTTCTGCAAGAAGTCCTGGGCTACACCGCGACTCAATCGGGGCTGGCGCTCATGCCTCGCGCTCTCATCATGATGGTGGTCACGCCCATCGTGGGCCGCACCTACAACATCCTTTCGCCGCGCCTGGTGGTTAGCTTCGGCGTCACCTGCGTGGCGGTCAGCACCTGGCTGATGAGCCACTACACCCTGGCCACCTCCGAAGGTGGGATCATCAGCGCTCTGCTGGTACAGGGCGTGGGGTTCAGTTGCCTGTTTACGCCCTTGGCCACGACCGCGCTCAGCCGGGTTCCGCGCCACAAGCTGGCCGACGCGGCCGGATTGAACTCGGTGGTGCGATTCATCGGCGGCTCGACCGGGCTGGCGATCTTTGCCACTCTGCTCACGCGCCACATGACTGTGGTCCGGTCCGTTCTCGGCACCCATGTGGTGAACGGCTCGCCCACGCTCCTGCCGCGCCTATACGGCGCCCAGCGGATGCTCGAGCAGACCGGCATGAACGCGTCGGCGGCCCACGACGGCGCCCTGCGCGTGGTGGCTGGGGCGCTGGCGCGACAGTCCGCCGTGATCGCCTTCGAACAGGTCTTCTTGCTCACCGGGCTCTCGTTCTTGTGCGTGTTGCCCTTGGTGTACTTTCTGAGGCGCCCGCCTCAGCGGGCAACCGCCGCCAGTACCGGGCCCGAGGTTCAGGTGGAGATGTAACATGAACGAATCCCCGCAGCCCACGCATCGGCTAGACGGCCCTCCCGACGGCGCTGCCACGCCCAGACCGCGCAATAGGCGACGACCCTTCGTGGTTCTCGCCGCGGTCATCGGCACCGTGCTCTTCGGCGTGGCCGCGTACCTCATCGCTACCGCCGGCGAGGAAGAGACCGACGATGCCCAGATCACGTCCGACGTTGTCCCGGTGGCTACACGCGTGGCCGGACAAGTTGTCGCAGTTCGCATCGAGGAAAACCAGATCGTGAAGAAGGGCGATTTGCTGGTCGAGATCGACGATGCCGACTATGCGGCACGGCTGCGCCAGGCCGAGGCCGAGCTGGCGAGTGCGCAAGCGCAAGCCCAGTCCGCCGACGCCCAGATTCAAGTGGTGCGGGCCACTTCGCGTGGCGGCTTTGCCAGCGCGCAAGCCGCGATGAGTGGCTCGTCAGTGGGGGTCAGCAGCGCATCGGCCCAGGTGGCGGCGGCCAATGCCGCTGTGGCGCGCGCGCAGGCCGACTTTCACAAGACCCAGATCGATCTCGATCGCGCCAAGCAGTTGCGCGCGGCGCACGCCATCCCGCAGGATCGTTTGGACGCGGCCCAGATCGCCTACGACGGCAGCCAAGCAGCACTGGCCCAGACACGCGCACAGCTTGCCTTTGCCCAGGACGCCCGGCGCAGCGCCGAGACGCGCGTGAAGGAAGCCCAAGGACGTTTGAGCCAGACCGCGCCAGTGGAGCCGCAGATCGCTTCGGCCGAGGCGAACGCGGCTTTGGCCCATGCGCGCGTGCAAAGCGCGCAGGCGACGTTGGACTTGGCACGTTTGCAGCTTTCGTACACCAAGATCCTGGCGCCGGTCGACGGTTGGGCATCCAAGCTGGTGGCGCACGCGGGGCAGTTCACCGCGGTCGGGCAGCCGGTGGTTTCCATCATCCCGACTGCGACCTATATTGTGGCCAATTTCAAGGAGACGCAGGTGGGCCAGATGAAAGCCGGCCAGCGGGCGGTCATCACGGTGGACGCCTACCCCGGCCGCAAGCTGGAAGGCCGGGTGGAAAGCTTTTCCGGCGGTACCGGTGCAACCTTCGCATTGATTCCGGGGGACAACGCCACGGGCAATTTCGTGAAACTGGTGCAGCGGATTCCGGTACGCATCGTCTGGGTCAATCCGCCGAAGGATTTCGATCTGCGGGCCGGGTATTCCGTGGACGTGACTGTGCATCTCAGGTGAGCCATGCGTCGGTTCTTCACCCTGTTGCTAGGCTATTGCGTACTCACACTGCGGTTTTCCGCCAGCGCATCGGCGGGCGAGTCGCGCGTGATCACAGTGGACGAGGCGGTGGCGCTGGCCATTGGACAGAACGCCGCCTTGCAGGCGGCGCGGGCACGTTTGGAAAGTGGACAGGCCATGGCGAGCAGCACCGCGCGCCACCTGGCGCCCGCAATTCACCTGAGTGACGAATTTTTGCACTACAACGCGGCCTTCGTCCCGCTCATCCCGGCTGGACCAGGGCAAACCGTGCCCTTCCCGGTTCGCAAACAGGACACCAACATGTTTACGGTCGCGGCAGATCAACCGCTGCTCGGCCTCTTGCGCTTGTCGGCAGACTACCAGAGCCAGCAAGAGAGCACTGAAGCCGGCGCGGCCCAGGTGGCAAGCGCGGAGCTGTCTTTGCGCCAAGCGGTCGAAACCCTGTACCTGCGGGTATTCGAGGCCAAGGCGCTGGAGGACACGGCGCTCGCCTCCGAACGCGAGCTCAACGACCGCCTGGAGGTGGCGCGCGTGCAGTTGGCCACCGGTGTGCTCACCGAAGCCGACGTTTTGCGTGTGCAGGTGGCCGCGGCAAACGCGCGCCAACAAGCGATCCAGGCGCACTCGCAGGAACTAGTGTCGCGTGCCAGCCTGCTGGCGCTGCTCGGCCTGCCGGCCGACGATACGGGCGTGACCTTGGTGGAACCAAGTTCGCTCCTGGCATCGGGCGAGAAGGCCCCCGAGGCTGCCGCGGCTCAGGACCAAGCGCTGAGCCGCCGACCGGAAATCATGCAGACCCGGCTAACCCTGCAGGCAGGCGAGCACCAGCAACGGGCGCGCCGGTACGCGCTCCTGCCCGAGATCGATCTTGAGGGAGCATACATGCGCTCCTACGGTCAGATCATCCTGCCCACCAACTTCGCTTTCATAGGGCTTTCCGCCAAGTGGGCCATCTGGGAATGGGGCGCCAGCTACGCCGCGTATCGCGCCAGCCAGGCGTTGGCACGCGCAGCCGCGTTCGACCTGGAAAACCAGAAGCAGCAAATTCGCGCCGAGGTGACCTCGACCATGGCCCAACTCGACGCTGCGGCCAGCGCCATTTCCGTGGCGAAGCAGGCCATCGATAGCGCCCAGGAAGCCTATCGCGTGACCGACGCGCAATTGCAGGCTGGCACCGCCACGACCACAGATCTGCTTGAGGCGCAGTCGGCCTTGACCCAGGCCCGGCTCAACTACCTGCGCGCCCAGTACGAGCTGGCGATCTCGCGGGTGAACTTGCGGCGCGCCCTGGGACAGCAGTGATCGGGGATCGACTCGCCGATCGCGCTGCCCTAGCTTTGTCCATCGCACGGGCGATCAGGCGGTCGCCCTGCGGCGGCGTCGAGAAAGCGCCGCTCGATTCCGGCGTAGGCGTCGATGCGACGGTCGCGCAGGAAGGGCCACGCCTGGCGCACCTCCTCGATGCGGGTCGGGTCCACCGTGGCAATCAGGGTTTCTTCGCGATCCACGGGTGCTTCGGCCACCACCACGCCGAACGGGTCAGCCAAGAAACTCCCGCCCCAGAATTCCAGGCCAGGCAGGCCTGCCGGGGTTTCGTGGCCCACCCGGTTGACCGCGGCGACATACAGGCCGTTGGCGATGGCATGCCCGCGCTGGATAGTACGCCAGGCATCGCGCTGGGCCGCCCCGTGCTGCGCCTTTTCCTGCGGGTGCCACCCGATTGCCGTGGGATAGAAAATGATATCGGCACCGGCCATGGCAACCAGGCGCGCGGCTTCCGGATACCACTGGTCCCAGCAGATGAGAACGCCCAGCCGGCCGAGGGGCGTGTCGAATGCGCAGAAGCCGAGATCGCCGGGCGTGAAGTAGAATTTCTCGTAGTAGCCCGGGTCGTCGGGGATGTGCATCTTGCGGTAGGTGCCGACCAGCGCGCCGTCGGTGCCGATCACCGCGGCGGTATTGTGGAAAAGCCCTGGTGCGCGCCGCTCGAACAAGGATGCGATGACGATCACGCCGGCTTGGCGGGCCACCGCACCAAGGGCTTCCGTGCTTGGCCCGGGGATGGCCTCCGCCAGGGCGAAGTTGGCCGCATCCTCGGTCTGGCAGAAATAGGGCGAACGGAAAAGCTCGGGCAAGCACACCACCTGGGCGCCCTGAGCGGCTGCCTCGCGGATTCTTGCGCAGGCCAGGCTGAGATTCGCCGCTGGCTCAGGCGACATGGCCATCTGAACCAGGCCGACTTTGAAAGGGGACCGAAAGGGCACGGGGCGATTCTACTTGGCCCCGGCCCGGCGCCAAGGTCGAAGTAGCCTTGTGACCGCAACCAAAGGGTGTGAGGTAGTTCATCTCGTCAGCTCCCGACCTCGCCCAGGGCGACAGTTCCCAGGTCGGGGCCGCCGGTGATGGTTAGGTTGGCGGCGCGGTCGCCACGCCGGTCAACGTCGCAGCAACCGGGGCGGCCGGCGCGCCGGAATCCGTCACGGTGAGGGTCGCGGTGTGCGTCCCGTCAGTCACCGGCTGGAAGGTGACGGTCACAGTGCAGGTGCGCAGGGGAAGCAGCCCGACCGCGCAGGTCGTGCCAATGACCACGAACTCGGGATTGGCTGGGGTGATGGCGGCCGTGATGGCGCCCGTCGCTACGCCGCCAGCGTTGGCAACCGTGAAGCTGATGGTGCTCGTCCTGCCCGTGGTGGCGGTCATCGCCCCGGTAGCTGGCGTGATTACCAGCTTGGCTGCAGAAACCACAAACGCAGTGATCGAAGTGATCTTGGTGACGTTGCCCGCGCCGCAGATCACCTCGTCACCCGTCTTGGCGCCAGCAGTGGCAGAGCTGAAAGTGAAGCCGAAATAGCAGGTCGCACCCGCCGCAAGTGCCCCGGGCGCGGCCGTCGGGCAGGTGGTGGTGGTCGGGTCCTCCTTGAGGTTGCCAGCGGATTGCGCCGAGCAGAGCAGGTCGCTCAGCGGGCTAGTGGCGGTGACGGTGACCTTGCCGGAGACCGAAGCGCCGACCAGGACCGTGCCCAAATCGACGTGATCGGTTTGGGTGAAATCGCTCGGAGGAGATCCGATACCGGTTAGGGTGACCGAAACGCTGCCGGCAACAACCAAAGTTCCTGCCGCCGGGCCGGTATGGGTCGGGGTGAACGCCACCGATATGATGCAGGTGCCATTCGCAGGCAGCGTGCTGCACGTGTTTGCAGCCAACGAGAACGGCGACGGCTGAAGGATGTATGGAGTCAACGAGGTGGCCGGGCCCAGGTTGGTTACCGTCACCGAGGAGGGCACCCAGGTGGTCGAGCCAACATCGACACTGCCGAAGTCCAGCAAAGTCGGGCTGACCGCCACCCGCACCAGCGCGGACCCATCGGGAATGGCTGCATCTAGCCTGAAGCCGTCGCCTGTGCCGCCGTCCGAAGGTCCACCGGCGTCACTGACACCAGCGTCGCTAGCCGGCTTGATCGCCGTGGCCGTGATCGGAAAGAGGCACGGGCTGCCGCCGCCAAAGGACACCGTCAGTAGGCCATTGTAGACCCCGGGCAAGCCATCTTTCGGCGGTACGAAGGTCACGGTGAAGGTGCAAGTCCCAGTCGCCTTCGGAATGGTAATGCCTGTGCAGATGTCGTTTCCAACCACGAACACAGAGTTGTTACTCTTGACAGCAATGCCGATGACATCAGTACCACCGACGTTCTTGAGGGTGAAGGTCACCGGAGTCCCAGTCTCGCCCAGGGCCACAGTTCCGAGGTCGGGGTTGCCGATGCTCGTCGGGCACTCAAGCGCCTCCGCAATGCCGGTCAAGAGCGCAGTAGCCGAGATGGCCGGCTGGTCGGAGTCGGTCACGACCAGGATGGCGGTCTTGGTCCCGTCAGTGATCGGCTGAAAGGTGACGGTCACTGTGCAGGTGCCAAGCGGAGGAATCCCGGCCGCACAGGTCGTGCCGCTGACCACGAACTCGGTATTGGCCGGCTTGATGGCAGCCGTGATTGTGCCGGTCTTCACGTTGCCGCCGTTGGCAACCACGAAGGGCATGCTGTTCGATTTGCCCAAGGTGGCGGGGATCGACCCAGAGGGGGGCGTGATCGCCAGGCCTGGAGAGCCCGTTGTCACCGTCGCGGTGATGGGAGTGAACCTGGTGACGTTTCCCGCGGTGCAGATGATCTCGTCACCCGTCTTCACGCCAGCAGTGGATGCGCCGAAAATGAAGCCGACGAAACAGCTCGCACCCGCCGCAAGCGCTCCAGGTGCCGCCGTCGGGCAGGTGGTGGTAGCCGGGTCCGGCTTGATGTTGCCAGCAGATGACACCGAGCAGAACAGGTCAATGAGCTGGGTAGTGGCGGTGACGGTGACCTTGCCGGAGACCGAAGCGCCGACCGGGACCGTGCCCAAATCGACATGATCGGTCTGGGTGAAATCAGCCGGCGGAGCTCCGATGGGCGCATCGAGGCCGCTTGAACCGCCTGTCCCCGGCGCACCGCCGCTGCCGGTCGTGCCCCCGGTGCTGCCTAGCGCGTCCGCAAGAAGAGCGTCGGAGGCATCAAGGCTGGAACTCGCCGAGCCGCCTGTGCCGCCGCTGCCCGAAGCACCACCGGAGCCACGGATCGTGATCCCCTTGCTGCAACCCTCCGCAAGCCAAGCTGAAACGATCATCAAGCCAAGAACACGCAGCCACGATGCTGACATAGCAATCCTCCAAGTCTATTCTCGTAATAGTGAGAAGCGAACACGGCAAAGTTACCACATTTTCAATTAGTATGGGTCGAACCCCACCGCCAGAGTTCGTGCGCGGCCAAGGAAGAGACAAGCATGAAAGCCACTGATCCTACATGTGCGCGCACCGAGCCTGGGATCGAACGCGTGCCCTTCGGCAAGACACCGGATGGCACTGCCGTGGACCTCTACCGCCTGACCAATAGCCACGGCCTTTGCGCGACCATCACCAACTACGGCGGTATCGTGGTGTCGCTGCTCGTCCCTGATCGCGAGGGCAGGCTGGGCGACGTCGTGCTCGGTTACGACAACTTGGCCGGATACCTCGCCAAGAGCCCGTACTTCGGCTGCCTGGTGGGACGCTACGGTAACCGGATCGCGAGGGGCGAGTTCAAGCTCGATGGCCAGACCTATTCGTTGGCGAAGAACGACGGCGAGAACCACCTGCATGGCGGCAGGATGGGGTTCGACAAGGTGGTCTGGTCGGCGAAACCACTGCCCACCCGCGTGGGGAGCCCGCCGGCTATGCCAGCGCCGCGCGTGGCGCACCATCGCGGGAGGGGTGGCGAGGCCGAGCGAAGCGAGCGGGGAGGTGGTGGCGGGTGGGGGGCCGAAGGGCGAAGCGAACCCTCTCAGGGTTCCCATGTAGATGTCGGGTTGCAGTTGCAGTACCTGAGCAAGGATGGCGAGGAGGGCTACCCGGGCGAACTCTCGGTCACCGTCATCTACTCCTTGTCCGATGCAGACGAATTCATCGTCGACTACTCGGCCTTCACCAACAAAGCCACGGTGGTCAACCTGACCCATCACAGCTACTTCAACCTCGACGGAGCCGACCGCGACACGCGCGAGCATCTGCTGACTATCAACGCGGACCATTTCACGCCGGTCGACAGCGGCCTGATTCCGACCGGGGAAGTGCGGGCGGTCAAGGGCACGCCCATGGATTTCACCCGGCCCAAGCCGGCCGGTGCAGACCTCACCTGCAAGGACCCGCAGCTCATGATCGGTCACGGCTATGACCACAACTGGGTCCTCAAACGGGACCGCGACGGATTGTCGCTGGCGGCTCGCCTGACCGGACCCAGGAGCGGCCGGGCTATGGAGATCTTCACGACCGAGCCGGGCCTGCAATTCTACGGCGGCGGCCACCTCGACGGCAGCATCGCGGGCAAGCAAGGCAAGGCTTATGGACCCTGCTCCGGCCTTTGCCTTGAGACTCAGCACTATCCGAACTCACCCAACCAGGCGGATTTTCCCTCCACCGTGTTGCGCCCGGGCGAGACCTACCGGAGTCGCACGGTACACAGGTTTTCCATCGCGGAGGGCTAGTGGCGGCGAACGGGCAGCCATGATACCGTTGTTTCAGCGCTGACCTGCGCGTCCAGTAGAAGCCATGGCAGAGAAGGTTATCGGCATAGACCTGGGAACCACCAACTCGTGCGTCGCTGTTCTTGAAGGGATCAGCGCCACGGTCATCGCCAATCGCGGCGGCTACAAGACCACGCCCTCGGTGGTGGCGATGTCCGAGACCGGGAAGCGTTTGGTCGGCCACATCGCCAAGCGCCAGGCGGTCACTAACGCCGAGAACACGGCCTATGCGGTAAAGCGCCTCATCGGGCGGCCGTGGACGTCGCCCGCGGTGCAGGCGGTCAAGGCAGCCGTACCTTACGGCCTCGTCGAAGGCCCCCACCAGGACGTTCGCATCAAGCTGCGCGACCAGCTCTTTTCGCCGCCCGAGGTCTCGGCCTACATCCTGCAGGAAATGCGCGCCATCGCCGAGGAGTTTCTCGGCCAGTCCATCACCAAGTCGGTGGTCACGGTTCCGGCCTATTTCAACGACGGCCAGCGTCAGGCAACCAAGGACGCGGGGCGCATAGCCGGCCTGGACGTCATCCGCATCATCAATGAGCCGACCGCAGCGGCCCTGGCCTATGGCTTTGGCCGGGACGTCGAGGGCAAGGTCGCGGTGTTCGACCTGGGCGGCGGCACCTTCGATGTCTCGTTGCTCGAGATCAACAACGGCGTGTTCGAGGTGGTGGCCACCGCAGGCGACACCTTTCTGGGCGGTGAAGACTACGACAAGCGGCTGGTCGACTGGCTGGTCCAGGGTTTTGCCAAAGAGCACCGGGTCGACTTGCGCAGCGACACCATGGCCTTGCAGCGGCTCAAGGACGCGGCCGAGAAAGCCAAGTGCGATCTCTCGTCGGTGCGCGAGACCGAGATCAACCTGCCCTTCATCATCTCGACCGGAAAAAATCAAGCCTACCACCTGCATCGGGTGGTCACGCGCGGCAAGTTGGAAGAGCTCACCCTGGATCTGACCGAGCGGACCATCCAGATCTGTCGGCTGACCATGGAAGACGCCGGCATCAAACCGCGGGAGCTGGCCGAGGTGGTCCTGGTGGGCGGCATGACCCGTATGCCCAAGGTGCAGGAACTGGTGGCCGAGTTTTTCGGCCGCGAGCCGTGCAAGGGCGTGCACCCCGACGAGGTGGTGGCCATGGGCGCGGCCATCCAGGGCGCTGCCCTGATCGACGCCGCGGCCGCGCCCGACATGCTCCTGCTCGACGTCACCCCGCACTCGTTGGGGATCATGGTGGCAGGCGGCTACTTCCACCGCTTGATCGACCGCAACACCACGGTGCCTACCTCGAAGAGCCACGTTTTCACCACGGTACGCGACGATCAGACCTCGGTGAAGATCGTTGTCTTCCAGGGCGAATCCGATCGGGCCGAAGAGAACGAGTTGCTGGGCGAGTTCGTGCTTTCCGGCCTGCGCAAGGCATCCAAGGGCGAGTTGGAGGTGGACGTCACCTTCGAGATCTCTGCCGACGGCATCGTGGGAGTCTCGGCGCGGGACACGGAAACCGGCACCGAGCAGCACATCACGGTCACTGCCACCAGCGGGCTGACCGAGGCCGAGATCGAGCGCATGGCCAACGAGAACCAGGAGTTCCTGGTGTCCAGCCGGGCCGAGGAGGAAGTGGAGAAGGAGCGCCAGCGCATCGAGAAGCTGGTGCACGAAGCCGAGTCGCTGCTGCCCAAGGTGGAGGAGGTGCTCTCCGGGACTCCCTTCGGGCAAGACAGCCTGGACAATGTGCGCCTCATTCTTGACGACGCGCGCGCTGCGGTTGAGCGTCGCGATGCCGCCGCGCTCGAGCAGGTGTCAGAGCCCCTGGTCCGCACCTTGAACATGTTCCGCGGCGTGGTGGATAGCGCGCGCCTTCGCCCAACCTGAGGCACCCGTGGCGCATGATGTTTCGCGCGAGGCTCGCGAATTGCTCCAGCGAGGACTGGAGCACTACGCGCGTGGCCGATTGCGTGAGGCGGTGCTGGTCTGGCAAGAGGTTACTGCGCTTCAGCCTAACGATCCGCGAGCCCGCAGCCTGCTCGCGTTTGCACGCGCGAGGGTCAGGGAGCGCGATACGCGCCCGGCCACGCATGCGGCGCGCGATACCCTAGAGTCACCCATTCCCGGGTTCCTGGCCAGCTTGACCGTGGTCGAGGCGGATGAGCGCGCCAGTGACGCTTCCCAGGAGCCAAGCGCCGACGGGGAGTGGGACCGGGCCGACACCAGGCGCGTGCTGGGCGGCACGAGCGAACTCGCCGCGCATGGGGCTGTCCAGGATGAGCAGAATGCGGCCGACACGTGGAAGGAGATACCGATCCAGGACGAGAGGCTGCGGGCCGGCGCGCGCGGCCTGGTGGACGAGTGTCAAGCCGCACTCAAGGAGGGCAGGGCCGAGAGTGCTGCCCTGGCTGCCGAGCTGGCCCTGCAGTTGGGCGAGCGAGGCGGCTCGCCGGAAGTTGGCGGCATCGTCGATTCCACGCGCTCGCTCTTCGAGCACGCCTTCTGCGCCTGCATCGGTGACATGAAGTGCACGCCCATCCGCGCCATCCCCTCGGAGGAGTTGCCTGCGCGTGGCTTCGATCACCGCGCGGCCTTCTTGCTGTCGCGCATGGATGGCATGCTTAGCGTGGGCGACTTGCTCGACATCGCCGGCATGCCGCGTTTCGATGCCTTGCGCCTGATGGCAGCCCTGCGACGGGCCCAAGCGGTGGACATGGTGCCAATATAAATGGGAACCCTGGGAGGGTTCGCTTCGCCCTTCGGCCCCCCACCCGCCACCCCTGCCCCGCTCGCTGCGCTCGGCCTCGCCAAACCCTCCCGCGATGGTGCGCCGCCGGCGAAGCCGGCGGGCTCCCCACGCGTCTAACCCGAGCTTGGGATGATTGTTTCGAAAGCCGACCAGCGCCGAGAGAAGCGCGCGG
>PMBS01000236.1:16540-18494 GCA_003153015.1 Myxococcales bacterium | reverse complement strand
GATCCCGGACGCCGGGGTCAAGTGGTGGCTTGAGGCATTTCAGGCTGCGTACGGCTCCTGGGGCTCTGCGGGTTCCGATGGCGGCGCTCCCGATGCGGGATCGGCCGGGGCTGGTGGCGCTTCAGGAGCGGGTGGTGCCGCTGGCACCGGCGGCGCGGCTGGTCTTGCGCACGACACTCCCGCCGACGCGGGCTGCTCTTGCGATCTGGGCGCACGAAGCGACAAGCCGGGATTCGGCCTTGCGTCGATCCTCGTTCTCGCGCTCGGTCTCGTGCTGCGCCGGCGCCGCGGTCTCTGCGCGGGCACCTGATCTCTTAGAGCACCGAACGGTTTGACTCTGCCGTGAAATCCAGGAGTTGCGACGCCGGTCACTGTCCGATTCCCTCGCCCCGCGGCAGCGGGGAGAGGGCTAGGGAGAGGGGCAGAAGCGCTCTCTCGCGCGGCCGAGCCCCTCTCCCGCCGCGCTTCGCGCGTCGGGGTCCGGAGCCACTCCGCCAGACGATGGCCGCACAGCGATCAACGAGGAGTTTCACTTGGCAAGCTTGACAGCGTCCAGCGAATCTTCGGCCAGCACCGCGTGCGCGTAGGCCAGGCAGGCTCGGATGTCGTCAGGCTCGAGAGCAGGGTAGTCGGCCAATATGGACTCTGCTGTCTCACCCTGGGCCAGAAGATTCACGATCATTTCCACGGAGATGCGCATACCCCTGACGATCGGCTTGCCGCCGATAGGCGCGATCATCCTTCACAGCGGCACGGCCTCGGCCACGATCCGATCGCGCAGATAGGGGCTGATTCCCCCGTCGGTCACCACGTCGACGTGACGGCCCAAAGTGGCCCCCAGGTCTTGCTCGAGGCCAACCAGGTCCAGCAAGGTCCGGCCAGGTTCCATCTCCACCAGCACGTCGATATCGCTCGATGGCTGGCCTTGGCCACGCGCCACCGATCCGAAGATCCGAGGATTGCGCGCGCCATGAGCGCCCATGATGCGCAGGATCTCCGCGCGCTTTTCCCGGATCGCCTTGTCCATGCCAGAATCGTAGCACCATGCAAGCTGGATCGATCCAACTGTCGCCCAGCGCCCGAGGCTGGCGGCCTCAGAAACCATCCCCGTCATCCTGGAATCGATCGTCAGCGCCGAGTTCATCGACGACGAGATCGAAGCCGCGCACGAGGCCCTGGCGATAGGTGGCCCGCGGCCGCGCATTCGAAAACGTCGTTCAGGCGCGACGCGCAGGTGGCTTCACGCGTAGATCGCTGCCCCATCCTCCGGGGGCCGAACTTGTCAGGAAGCCTTCTTGACGGCGCTCGCCTGTCTTGGCGGTAGCCTTGCAACCTGCCGCCCACTTGCCCGCTGCCGAGCCCTCGCAGCCTCGGCGATCTTCCGGAGATCGTTGTCCGACGCCTTGGCTATGGCCTCGCGAATCGCGTGGATCTCGTCGACGATGGGATCGGAACGCGACATTGTATTCGGGAAGTCTAGCTGAGTTGCGCATCCTGGACCATGAAACCCTTTGGTCATCGTTGGGATCCTCAGCATTGCTTGCTTTGTCGGCCTTTCCGCGCTACCCTCAATTATCACTCACTTCTTCGGGAGCGTGACGCATGCGGCTAGAAGCGACTCTTCCAGATTCTCGGGGCGACGCCCTGGTCAAGCTCGCGGACGAATTGGGCCTGACCCGAAGCCAGGTCGTGGATGAGGCTGTGGGCCTCTTCCTGAAAGCCGTCCTGGAGATCCGGCGAGGCAGGCGGCTGGTAACAGTGGACGCGGTGACCCCGGGACCCCTGTGTGAGATGGCGACGCCGACGTTGGCCACGCTCGAATGGACGACGAGTGCAGAGCCGATCAGGCTACCGGCGTCAGCCGTAGCTAAGATGCAAGGGCTCGTGGCGGCTCCGCGCAAGCCAGGTGCCCGGTTGCGTTCCGCAGCTCGACGCCACGCCAAATGAACACGCC
>PMBS01000236.1:6852-16534 GCA_003153015.1 Myxococcales bacterium | reverse complement strand
CCAACGACCGGGCAGGCATCTGCCGAGTGTACGTGCTGCGCAGGCGCGCCGTCGACGCCCCCAATCTTCCCGCGGTGCTCGGCTTCTACACCTTGAGCATGGCGAGCGTGACGGCGGATTCGCTGGCGCCCGCATTGCGCGAGAAGCTGCCAAAGTATCCGCTGCCCGTGGCTCTCATCGGCAGGCTCGCGGTCGATGAACGGGCGCAGGGACGCCGTCTCGGGGATCGGGTTACCGCATTCGGGTAGGGTCAGCCCGCCGAAGCCGAAAGGGACGTCAAACGCGCGCCGGATACGCTCCAACGTGCCATCCGCCACGGCAGTGAAGATACTCGGCGACTTGCGCTCAATGGCCAGGTCATTCAGCCCGACGTAAACGCGCGACAGCGGCAATTTGGCGAGCGCGTGAAGCTCACGTGTCGCATCCAGTGTCTCTACCAGAATCCCCACGTGGCAGCGCCCCTGCACTTGCCTGAGCACCGCCTCGGCCTCGCCGGACGAGCGCACCATGGGCAAGAGGATTTCGTCGGCCCCGGCTGAGATGGCTTGTTCGACCTCCGCTTGCGTCGTTTGCCCGTATTGGTTGAGCCGGCAGAGCACGCGAGCGCTGGTGCATCCCCGCACCCGTTGCAGGTCTGCGAGCGTGTCGTGGTTGATCTGAGTGTCGGCGCCGTTCTGCCGCGCCTGCTTGCCCAAGTGTTCCCAATCGACGATGATCTCAGCAACGCCGGCAGCCACCGCCCGCTGGATGAATTCAGGCTGAGTGGAGAACAGAGTGAGTGAAAAGTGACGGCTCATGCTTTCTGGCAGGCGGCGACGAGTGATAATCCCATGGGCCAGGCGATTCTATCGCTTAATCGCGCCTCGAGACGGTTGGCAGCAGAGAGGAGCTGGTTCAAGAGGCGATTGGGGCGCTCTTCCGCGTCGCGCAGGCCAGGCCAGCGCCTGCCCAGGAGGCGCGTGATCACGGCCACCGGCAGGAGCCAACATTGGTAGAAGCGCACATCCAGCGCCACGAAGCGCGCGTCGGCCAGCAGCTTGCGTAGTTGCGCGCGGGTGTAGCGGCGCAGGTGGCCGGCGGCCTCGTCGCGATAGCTCCACAGCCACGGCAAGGCCGGGACGCTCAGCAAGACCCATCCCCCCGGCCGCAATAGGCGGTGCGACTGTGCCAGCAAAGCGAGATCGTCGGTGTGTTCAAGGACATCCAGCATGAGGATGACATCGAATGTCTCGTCCACCAGAGGCAGGTGCGGCGCGACCGCCTGAACCACATCGGCGTTCGGCCATTCGCGGCGCAGCGCACGTAGACCTTCGGGCCGCGCGTCAATCCCGACAACGCGATGGCCGAGGCGCGACAGTTCGCGCAGGGTGTGGCCGGTGCCGCAGCCCACATCCAGGACCTTGCATTGACCTTGCACGTGCCTGTGCCACAACTGGTTCAAGATGGCCTGCCGGCCGGCGAACCAGAAGTGCCAGCGCTCCATGTCGGCAACGCGAGCCAGACGTTCTTCGCTGAAAGAGATCATGAGCACTCGAGATCTTGCTGTATCAGAGGATGTGTTCGACCTTTGCGAATGTACACGACACTGCGGTTGGGACTATCCCTCAAGGAACACTCCCGCAAAAAGTGCAAACCCACGCCTGGCTCGGCAAATCGAAATTGCACCTGTCGTGGCCAGTGCAATCGCTGTCCTCCCAGCAAGTGTCCTTGGGTGTGTGGCAGAAGTAGCCGTGACCGCAGCTATCCCCGCAAGAGCCGTGGGGATCAGGGGGGTTGCAGAAGGCCGGGCTGTCACATACGCAGAGAGGGCTGACTGGCGTGGGCGAGCAGAAGCCGCAGGAACCGCAGTCCGCGTCGATACGGCAATTGCTTCCGACAAGGCACGAGTTCGCCGCGCTATCTGACGCCGATTCCCGGCACTCGCAGGGCTGGCTGGCAGGGCAGTCCAAGTCACTGAAACAGGCGTCGTAGGAGCATTGCCCGGCGCAATTCAGACGAGAGTTAGGTAGACAACGCCCGTTCGTGCCCGCGGTGCAGTCGGCATCCTGGCTGCACGTGCCCACCAAACCTGGCGGGCACGTGTTCACCAAAACCGATCCAGGGGCGCGCTCCTGCGGGCAGGCGGAGCCCGCTGGGCGATGGTGGATGGGAACGCGCCCTTCACAGGCCACACTGGAAGCGTGCGTGCCGCCCGTGGAGAAGGCACCGCCGGTGGATATGGCGCCGCCTTCGCCCGCGGCACCGCCCATCGACAACCTACCGCCGGCGGCGCTGGATTCATTCAGAGGCGTCCTTCCACAGGCAAGGCCGGAGAGAAGAAGCAGGGCAAGTGGCGGGAGGTTCTTCATCAGACGCTGATGAGCGTACCATGCTCCGATCTTCAGGGAATCCCTGCACCCGATAAGCCCTACCGAGGTGTAGGCGTCGCCGACGCGACAGAGCCGCCATATGACCCTCAGAATTCTGAGGGCCTGCTGCCATGGTCTGGCTCGCTCCCTCAGCCCGCCGCCAAGTTGCCTTGGCCTGGAAATTGCTGATACGCTGCGTATCCCGCTTGGAGGCAGCCATGACTTGTTCAATTCAACTTGCGTTTGGTCGTTGCGTTCTCTCCGCTCTTGTTTCTGCCGCGCTTGCTGGCTGTAGCTCAAACAACCCGGGACCAGTGCCTGATGCTGGCACTGTTGGCGATGCCCACTTGACGCAGGATGCTACCAGCGTACCCGACAGTCCCAGCGATCACAGCATCGCGCCCGATACCATTTCCAGCGACACCGCGCCCCCACCTGATATCGCCCCTGGCGACGCTCCCGTAGCTGGGGATGTGGCACCGGATACTGTCGTGCCTGCGGACGGTCCTGCTGATCGCATGGTCGAGCCCGACGCCGCCAAGCCCGAAGCCTCGGTGGCCGACGTTCGCGCAACTGAGGCAGCCTCCTCCGAAGCTTCGGTGGCCGACGTTCGCGCAACTGACGCAGCCTCCTCTGACGCCATCGTCATGCCTGGCGACGCATCCGCCCCGGGTATCACCACTGCCTCGTCTTCGATCCCGCGTGTGGTTGATCCGCAGGTGCCAGCAGCCGATAGCACCACACTGGCGTCCGACAACGCTGCCTTTGCCTTTGCCGCCTACAAGCGTCTCAGCCCAACGAACACCAATCTGGTGTTCTCGCCGGCCAGCATCTCCATCGCGCTCGCCATGACCTACGCCGGTGCGGCAGGAAACACAGCCATCGAGATGGCCCAGGCGCTTCACTTCAGCTTGCCATCGGCGCAGCTCCACCCGGCGTTCAATGCCCTGGATCAGGCCCTGGCCTCGCGCGGTCAGGGCAAGCCGGGTGCTGATGGCGGCCCGATGCGGCTTCACATCGTCAACGCCGTCTGGGCCGAGCGGACCTACACCTTCAACATGGCCTTCTTGGACACTCTGGCCGCGAACTATGGCGCGGGCCTGAACCTGCTCGACTTCATCAATGCGCCTGATCCCTCGCGTCTGACCATCAACACCTGGGTGGCCGATCAGACTGAGAACAAGATCCAGGATCTGCTGCCCGCCGGTTCCATCGGCAGCACAACCAAGCTGGTGCTCACCAACGCGGTCTACTTCAATGCGGCCTGGAAAACCCAATTCGACCCAAACAATACCCACGACGGCTCGTTCACCCTCCTCGACGGCAGCCATGTGACCGTGAAATTCATGAACGCGACATTTTCCAGTATCCCGGCCATGCGCGGGACAAACTTCCTTGCCGCCTCCCTGCCCTACGCCGACGATCGCCTCTCGCTAGTGGTGGTAATACCCGATGCCGGTCAGTTCAGCCAGGTTGAAGCATCGCTGAATGCATCTACACCCGGTACTCTCGTGGCCGGGATGACCAGCCAGCTGGTCTCCCTTTACTTTCCCCGTTTCAGGGTCGAGACAGGGGCAGACTTGGTGAACCTCCTCAAGGCCCTGGGCATGACATCGGCCTTCATCCCTGGGGTTGCCGACTTCTCGGGCATGGATGGTACGCACGATCTCTCCATTTCCGACGTACTCCATAAGGCCTTCATCGACGTTGCGGAAATAGGTACCGAGGCCGCGGCGGCCACGGGTGTCGGCTTGGTCACCACCGGAATGCCGGAAGGACTATGGGTCGATGCAACCCGTCCCTTCCTCTATTTTCTACGTGACCAGCCCACCGGCGCCATCCTTTTCATGGGCCGCGTCCTCGATCCCAGCAAGAACTGACCAACGACGCCGGAAGCTCCCGCCACCTACCTCCACCACGATCCTCCTTCTCGGACATTCGGAGGCGCCACGACACGTGGCCAACGCCGGTCCGGCCGCCCTAGGCACCAAACTACCTAGCAGCTATCGCGGGGACTCTGGAATTGAAGCGTCTCCCCGTCCCATCATCTCAAGATACTTCACAATCTCCCTTGCCTGCGATTCATTTCCGGCCGCCTTTGCCATCTCAAAGGCCCTTTGCAGAACCAGAATCGCATTGGCTGCCTGCCCCTGTTCATAAAGGGCGAAGGCCAGATTCTGTAGATTGCTCACCCTATTAGGGCTGATCTCCAACGCCCTCCGATACTCGCTCATGGCTTCATCAATTCGTCCCGCTTGCCGCAGGGCATGACCTAGATTGGTGTGTGCCCTTTCATACTCAGGCCTGATTGTCACAGCCCTGCGGTAGTATTCGATAGCCTCGCCAGTTCGTTTGCTTTGTAGAAGCACATTGCCCAGGTTGAAAGCCGCCTCGCTATAATTGGGATTACTCCTCAGGGCCCTCTGATAATACCCGATCGCTTCGTCAATCCGCCCAACCTTCGCCAAGACATTACCAAGCTTGTTACCGGCCTCTGCATAATGCGGCCTCAGTTCAACATCCCTCCGATAATGCACAATGGCCTCATCAATTCGACCAGCCTTCTCCAAAAGCATACCAAGGTTGTGGTGCGCCTCGGCATAATTGGGGTCGATTTCCACTGCCTTCAGACAATGCGCAAAGGCCTCGCCCATCCGCCCGCTTCGCAACAATGCACCGCTAAGGTTGTTCTCGGCTAAGGCATAATTGGGTTTGATTTGCAGCGCCTTCACGTAAGAGCCAATGGCCTCGTCAATTCGATTCGATTGCCCCAACAGACCGCCGAGGTTATTATAGGCCAACCAGCAACCGGGGTTCTCGCGAATAGTGGTTCGGTATAGGATCTCTGCATCGGCGTATACTCTGCTTTCTTTAAAGGTCAGTATGGCAAGCGGCACAAGTACTGTCACGTAAAGCACCGTGCGCGCCATTCCCCTTACCCAACCAAATGAAGATGCTATTCCCACGAACAGAGCAATTGGGCCGACGCAGGCGAGATATTGAAAATGATTCGCAACAAAAGAGAACCGGAACGGGTACACGTTAAAGAAGCCCATCACTGGGAAAAGCGTGGCCGTGAAGAAAAGGAATGCTGCCATCGGCGCGCGCCAGCGTTTCCGTAGCAACCAAAGCACACCGGCAAGTATCAACGTTGCGAAGGGCCATAAATACTGCCACCATACACCCCGGCTGACGTTCCAACGAGGGTAGATGAAGGCCAGGTCAATAGGCCAGACTATTTTGCCCAAATAGAACCACACAACCCGCCCCGCTACAAGACACCGTTCGACAAGGGTAAGAGCGAACGCACCTTCCTCACCAGCAATAATGAACTTCTGTTCCACCCAGGCAGTGAACAGGCCCGAGGCGATTCCCAGGACGAAGAACGGCAGTAGTGGGATAATGTCTTGCTTCCAAGCTAGCCTTCCCCGTTTCCACCAGAAGACCACAAGCAGAGAGACGGGTAACGTTGCAACAACGGATTTCGACATCAGACCGAGAATGAAGAGGCCGATGGCGGTGACATAGGAGTTTCTCCGTCTTTCTGAATCGAACTTCAGGTATGCAAGGATCGTGGCGAAGAAGAAGACTCCCGATAGGGTATTCTTCAGTTCGGAAATCCATGCTACGGATTCAACTTGCACCGGATGCAGCGCGAAGATTGCGGCCACGAACCAAGCGCCGGGTATCGCCAGACGGCGTAGGACTTCAAGCAACAACCATACGGAAACGCAATGCAGCAGAATGTTTACTAGGTGATATCCAAGAGTGGAATCGCCCCAAAGATGATATTGAAGCCAGAATGCGCTATGAACTAATGGGTAGTACTGCTGCGTAGCTCCAAGCTCCGTCCAGATACGTGTCAAGCCATCCACTGAGCGAAGATCCGGGCTAGTAATATGGTGGTCATCGTCCCAGATTAGTTGCCCGTTCCACGCGGGCTTATAGGCCGCTAGCGTGATTGTCAGGAGCAATAGCCAGGAGAGAAGATTCTGATTGAATGATTGAGATGGCGCCGGTGTCATCGATTGCTGGAGCGGTCGATGCATCTCTCGTTGACTCTTGCAGGGGTTACTACGTCCAGGCTTTCCCTCGGCGAAATACGCGCTGGCCAATTACCAGGTCACAACTTCATCGAAAGCCAGCCCACCGGTCGCCGACCGGTCCTCCACCAGCAACACCACCTGCCGGCCCACGAGGTCGCTGGTGTCCCAGTCGACCACTGCAGCCGCGCCCGACGGAAACACCGTGCGCACTACTTTGTCCTCATCGAGCAAAGCCACGCGCAACGCCGGATCAGAGGGACCCGACAGTACGAAACGCAAGTGCGACTGGTCAACTGTGAAGGGTGCGGAACGTAGCGTCCCCTGCGCAGCCGGACCCAGGCGGGTGGAATCTGCGGCAAAGCGGCCATACATCCCAGGAGGCGCGGGCGCGGGGCTGCTCCCGAAGGCCTGTCCCTCGGTAACGAAGATCTGCCAGGTGCCAGTCTCGAAGTCCGCCAGGCGGCGGCCGCCGGCCGGCACAGGTGGCGGCGCCAGGGTGGGGACCAGCAGCGCGTTGGGAGAGGTTTCGGCACCCGCGAACATGCGCACCGAATCCACGCCCTCGCGAAGCTGCCGCCAGACGTGGTAGCGGGAGTCAACAAAGGGGAACTCGCCGGGACGTGTCTTCCAGTCGAGCACGACGGCTGGAAAGAACTGCTCCTGCAGCGCGTGATCCAGGCCACTAGGCCGGCCCAGTCCCGGGCTGACATCCCAAACGCCCATTCGATGGACAAAGGTCCGCTTGCCCACCAGCGCGCCATAGTAGGTGTGAAAGGGAATGAAGAGATCGCCGGGCACGCTGCGCAGATGGTCGAGCAGCCGCCCTGCGGCGACATAGTCAGACGGCCGAGGAACCACAGCCGCGAGCGCCGGACGCGAAATATGCTGGTTCTGCCAGGCCAGGCCCAGCAGGACCGCACAGGTCGGCACCGCAGAAAGCCAGCTCCGGCGGTCGAGCGCGTGCAGCAGCAACCGCCCGGACAGAACGGATGCGGCCAACACGGGAAAGAAGACTGCCGGGATGTAGGCGTTGCTGAACGCCCATTGGGTCGCGAAACCGACTGCGGCTGCCACCTCGCCAGCCAGGGCCGCCAGCCACAGGATGATGTCGGTCCGACGCAACTTGTGGGTGCAGGCCAAAGCCACTGTGGCGACGATCAGCACTGCAAGAATCGGCCAGAGGTGCTTGAGCGTGTCGGGCAACACGTTTGCAGCGACCACGCCCCAGCGATAGCCGTGAGTCTGATGCAGCTTGAAGATGTACGTCCAAAACCAACCACCCGAGGTCTTCACCAGCAGGCCGGTTCCCGCCGCCAGTGCCAGCGCGGCCACCCCGCCATAGACCAGAGCGCGCCGCCAATTGACCATGAGCAGGCCCACACCCAAACCCACGCCCATGATGCTGGCGGTTTGCTTCGTGAAAAATGCGGCTGCGATCACCAGCCCTGCTGCCGCCGCGCTTTTCCAAGTGTCGCCCCGCAAAACCAGCCACAAGGCCAGCGCCTCCAGCGCAAGCAACAAACTGTCTGAACGCACCAGATCGAAAAAACCGCCGGTAAAGGCAAAGGCCGCCGCAACCGCCGCTGCGCCCACCAGGCCGACCAGCCCGGCCAGCAGGCGCCGGCCCCGCACAAGCCCGCGTGCCTCGCCCGCCACGCAAACCCCAAGCAACACCAGCGCAGCAAAGAAAGCCAGCAGCGAAACCACGCGCCCGAGCAGGTAGCCGAGGGGAAACACCAGCGAGAGCAAAGCCAGCAGGGCGGGATAGAGCGGCGTGTAGAGATAGGGGACGAAATCCAGCGACGGCTTGACGTAGATCCCCTGCCCCGCCGCGATCCGCTGCGCGTGCACCAGCATGCCGCCTTCCATCCACTCGAGATCCAGCGGGAAGCCAGCGCGGCCCACGAAAATCCGCAAATGCCAGCCAAGCTGCACCAGCGCCGGCACGGCCGCGACAATCAGCGCGAGCAGCAGCAAGGCGCTGAGCAGTCTTTCCTTGGTCTTTCCCGTCATCGGCTACCCTCGCAACGACACCACGCTGACCCCGTCGCCGCCCTCACCCGTGCCACCGGGCCGGAAGCGCTCGACATAGGGCGAGGTCGCCAGGTATTCGCGCACGACCTTGCGAAGCGCGCCAGTGCCGTGGCCGTGGATGACGAACACGGTATCAGCGCCCTCCAGGGCAGTGCGGTCGAGAAACGCTTCCAACTCACCGAGAGCCTCGTCGGCGCGCTGGCCGCGCAGGTCCAAAGTGTTGCCCCGGCTCTGCCCACCCGCACGGTCGGCCTCGGCTCGCTCGGCCGCCTGTGCGGTAGCGGGCGCGCTGGCCTTCTTGCCCGCCGAGGACACGCCCAGCGCCCGATTGGCCAGGGCTTGGCGCAACTTGGTCACGTCGAGCGGCTCCGCCTCGGGCAGCGCCGCGGTCGTCTCCTTGGCCTTGCGGTCGAGCGCGGCCCGCGCCGCCTCTACCGCCTGCGCAGTACGCGTACGCTTGGCCTCGCGCACGATCTCGGCGATGGCCTCGCGCGCCTCCCGCACCGCCGCGTCGACCGCCTCGCGCGAACGCACGGCCAACTCACGCTCGCGCCGAGTGAGAGCGGCCGCAGCCGCCTGGGACGCATCGGTCTGGGCAGCCAGCTCCTGCTTGGTCTGCTCCAGCTCGCGCCGAGCCGCCTCCAACGCCTGATTCGATCGTTCGAGGGCCTGCTCGCGCTCCTGCAAGTTGCGCAGGGTCTCTTCCAGGCCCAGGTGGCCAGCGTCCATCAGCGCGCGCGCCCGATCCAGCACCGAGGCTGGCAGCCCGATGCGCGCCGCGATGTCGAAGGCATACGAGCGGCCCGGCACGCCATCCCTGAGCCGGAAGGTGGGCCGCAGCTTCTGCAGATCATATTCCATGCCCGCGTTGCGAAAACGTCCGTCGGTCTCGGCCAGTGCCTTCAGGTTGTCAAAGTGGGTGGTCACCAGCACCAAGCCGGGCGCGTCGGCCAACACCTCCAGCATGGCCCCCGCCAGCGCCGCACCCTGTTGCGGGTGTGTCCCCACCATCAGCTCGTCGCAGAGAATCAGCAGATTCTCGTCCGTCGCAGCCCGCGCGAGCTCGAGGATGCCCGACAGATTCGCCAGGTGGGCCGAGAAGGTCGAAAGATCCCCCATCACCGACTGCTGGTCGCCGATATCGGCCAGCACTTGCTGGAAGAAACCCACCCGGCTTCCCGGCGCGGCCGGCACCGGCAACCCCGCGCGCGCCAACAGCGCAGCCAGACCCACCGACTTGAGCAGCACGGTCTT
>PMBS01000236.1:0-6827 GCA_003153015.1 Myxococcales bacterium | reverse complement strand
CACGGCCAGGCGGGCCGCTGCGGCCAGAAAATCCAGCCGAGTGAGGATCTCGCGGTCCTGGCGCAGCCCCTCGGCCGCCTGCGATACCACCCCGGCTAGCTCTTCCAAGATGCGCCGGCTCTCGCGCCGGATCTCGATCTCGGCCACCTTGAGCCGGTTGTTCAGCTCGACCAGCGCAGTCGGCTCGACAAACACAGTTTCGCCAGAGCGTGAGGTGTCGTGCACGATGCCGAGTCCCATGGACTTGAACGAGGCCCGCAACGGCAGCACAAAGCGATCCTCGCGCAAGGTCACGAACTGGTCCTGCAGAAAGGGCGCATATTCCTCGGACTGCAGCAGGCGGTCCGCCTCGCTTCGCACCCGGGCCGCCACCAAGTCACGTTCGCGGCGCAAACGGCCCAAATCGGGTGAGGCCCCGTCGCGCAACTCGCCCGCCGCATCGAAGGTTTCGCGCGCCATGCGCACAAGCTCGTCGTGGTAACCCAGGCCCGCAGCAAGTTTCGACATGCGCGGCGCCTGGATGCGCGGGTCCTGGTCGGCGATGCGGCCATAGAAACGCCGGGCGCTCGCCGCGGTCTCACAGAAGTCCGCCACCTGGCGCAATTCCTCGGGCCCAAGCGGTGCCCCCTGCGCAACCGCCTGCAAGTGCGCCTCGATCTCGGGAAATCCCAACCCGGGCAGCGATTCGCCCAGCCGTAGCAAGTTTTGCAGCTCGCTCACCTCGGCCATTCGCTCGCGTGCCTCGGCCGCTGATTCGCACATGGGCAAGGCCTGGCACGCCGTCCGTCCGCGAGATGACTCCGCCTGCGCGGCGAGGCGCACGCACAGTTCGGGCCAGTCGAGAAACTCGCGGTACTGGCGGGCAAGGGAGTCTGCTGCGGGGTGATTCATTTCAATAGTTGCTTTTCATTCCACCCGAATCGTGGCCACGCGCAGGCGATTCTTACCGTCGCTGGCCGCGGCCGGCGTCACTGGTATGCGGTCCGTCTTCTTGAACAAGCCCACGTACACCGTGTACACGCCCGGCGGTGTGTATGCGGGAAACCCAATGCGCTCTCGGTCGCGAATGTGTTGACCCGGCCGCCAGCGTTCGATGGGATAGACGCCTTCGACCGGAACATGGTCCAGGTTGCGATAGCTGCCGCCCGGGCCATCGAGATGAAAGAACGGCCGCCAGCCGTGCGGCAGCGGCGTAAGCATTTCGAAGTACACGGTCAGCTCGACCTCACCGCCGCGCAAGACCTCCGGCGCGGATAGGTCGTAGCCGGTCACGCGCAAAACATCGCCGATGCGGCCGTCGAGCGGATGGCTAGGCACCGGCGCCCGGGCTCCTGGCGCCGACACGCCGAACGCGATCCTCTCGGCGTAGCCCGCCGGCAGCGAAAGCAGCGCCACCCGCGCCCGCAGTTCGGCCTTGAGCAGCGGGCACTCGGGCTCGCCCGCTGGCGTCCCCCACAAATCGCGCGCTTCAGTCGGGTCGTGGGCAAGGTCGTAGCACTCGGTGGTGTTGTCTGGGGTCCAGTTCCAGATCAGATGGTGGCTGGCCGTGACCCACGCCCGCCGCTTAACGTCGCCCTCGTAGCTGACCTCCTGGAACACTGGCTGTGGCGCCGTGCCGTCCACCGTCCCGGCCAGCAGGTCCACCATGGAACGGCCGAGGAACCCCGGCTGGTGCGGGCCACGGGCCAGGTTGACCATGGTCGGCGCCAGGTCGACATGGCCCACGGGAATCCCGCTGCGCCGGGGCAGCAGCCCGGGCACTCGCACGATGAAGGGGACCTTGGTGTGGGGCGCGTACAGGTGATAGCCGTGGGCGCTGATGCCGTGTTCGCCCAGCGACTCACCGTGATCGCCGGTGACGACAATCGCGGTCGTGTCCCACAGCCCCTGGGCCTTGAGCTCGTCGAGCACGCGGCCGAAGTGGTGGTCGGTGAACCAGATCTCGCCGTCGTAGAGGTCGGCCTGGCGGTTGCCGAAATCGGGCGCCTCGGGGTGGCGTTGGTAGTTGAGGTGCGGGTCATAGAAGTGCAACCACAGGAAGAACTTCTCTTGCCCGTGCTCGCGTAGGAATGCGATGCCTTTGTCGGCCATCTCACGCGCAGAAGAGCCCACCGACTCCATGGGACCATTGACGTTGACGTGCAGGGCTGCACACTGGTCGTCGTAATAGTCGATGCCGCGCTCGAAGCCGCGGCGGTCGGCGCGGTTGAAGTAGAGGTAGGCATAGAAAGCCGCGGTGGTGTAGCCGAGATCGTGCAGCGCCTCGCCGATGGTGCGCATGC
This sequence comes from Myxococcales bacterium, assembly GCA_003153015.1. Taxonomy (GTDB): domain Bacteria; phylum Myxococcota_A; class Polyangia; order Fen-1088; family Fen-1088; genus Fen-1137. The sequence goes on along the minus strand of PMBS01000236.1, from coordinate 4,545 downwards.
TGGGATCGATGCGCGGCCACCAAATCGACTCATCCCACTTGATGGCTGATGGCCAGCGAGAGGTGGCGATCGCCGGCATCGAGTAACGGGTCGAGGGCGCGTGCGCCCAACCGTTCTCAAAGAGAACGCTCTCGCTGGCCAATCGATCAAGCACTGGGGTTGTCGGACGGGGGTAGCCATAGCAGCCGAGGTGATCGGCGCGCAGGGTGTCGATGGTCACGAAGAGAAACTTGAGGTCAGCCGGGACCGAGGCCGGCACGGGATGAAAGGGCGGCGAGCGCAGCGACTCGACGCTGGCGTCCTTGCCGTCGCAGTCCTGGTCGATGCCGTCGTCGGGCCAGTCCTGCGCGCCAGGGTTGCGTCCGGGGTCGCGGTCGTCGCAGTCGCCGCCGCCGAAGAAGGGCGAGTACCCGTCGTGGTCAAAGTCGAAACTGCGCTGGCCAAGGGCCACCAACGCGCCGGTGAACCCCGCATGCGCCGAGGCCGCCTTGCGCGCGGGCTCGGATTCGCTGACCGCCAGGACGGTCACCGCCGCAAGCAGCGGCAGGCCCACCAGGAGCGCGACTCGCCGCCACGTGCGGCCAGCGGCGGGGCTTCGTCGTAGAACCAACGCCAGAACCAACGTGGCAAGCACCAGCCCCACCACCACGCGCACCTCGTTCCACGCCATGAACTGAAAATCCTGCGCCCAACGCGCGCGAATGAGCAGCCCGGCCGGAACGCCGAACAACGGCAAGGCTGCGCCCAGAGCCATGGGCCACGCCAGGCGCGGCCAGGCAAGGCTGGCGCGGCCCATGACCCAAGGCAGGGGCAGGGTGAGCGCCCCGGCGAGGATCGAGCGTGCGACCCTCACGTCCCGAGGCAGAGGCGCCCGCGTGCGCCACACGACGAGGAACACGGCCACCTCGAAAATGAGGGCCGAGAGCGGTACCAGCAGCAGAAGGCCAGCAGCGGTCGCGGGCTTGCCGGTTGGCAGCAGCGCGACTGGCGGTGAGCGAGGACGGGAAAACGGCAGCGCGCGCGTCAGGGCTGGGCCAAGAACCGCGGCGGCGGCGGCTGCCAGCAACGATGCCAGGGCCACGATGCCCGCGGCCAGAAAGCGGTTGTTGCGATTTGCGGTCTCATGCAAGGCCACGACCGGCACTGCGGCTGCCAGACCACCGACCGCCAGCCAGCCGATCCCCGAAGTCACCCACCGGCTCGCCCTCTGCCGCCCCCAGGCGCCAAGGCCCAACAGGACGGCCAGGACCAAGCCGCTGGCCGCGCCGATCAACAGGTCAAACCCGAGCACCAGTGCCACGCAGGCGAGGAACCGCACCCCGCCCAAATGGCCAAGCCGTGCCGCCCGGATGCCATCGGCGATGCCGACCACAGCCCCGCTCACTAGGGCGGCGCGGTAGATCGTCAGCGAAAGGCTGCGGGGACTTGGCACGTCAACCTATGGCTACCAGGGAAAACACCGGGTTCAAAGCCCAGAGGTGCGGCCCTGGAGCATGACGGACCGAGTGAAATTGCGCAGTTGCNNCTCGACGTATTTGACCGACGAGCAACAATGGGACGCGACGCAAATGCGCGATTTCACGACGGGAGGCAAACCGTTCGGTGCTCTAGCCCCGGCGAGAAGTGGTTTCCCCACGCGCAATCTCGTGGTAGCAATCGCCGGAACATGAAGCAACCATTGCGCGGTGCGATAGTTGGCTACGGATTCATCGCTGGCCAAGGCCACGCGCCCACCTATGCCAAGCACATGGGCAACGGCCGGTCGGTCGAGATCACGGCCATTGCCGACATCTGTGAAGCTCGCCGGCAGGCCGCGCATGAGATGTTTCCTTTCGCCCGGATTTTCCCGGACCACGCCTCGCTGCTCGCCGCTGAGGCTGGCAAGTTGGATTTTCTGGACATCGCCACCCCGCCGGCCAATCACGCCGAAATCGCCCACGCTGCGCTCGACCGCGGGCTGCATGTGCTGTGCGAAAAGCCCATGGCGATCACCGCCGAGGAAACCCAGGCCATGCTCCGCCACGCGCGCGAGGCACGCCGGGTCATCTACCCTTGCCACAACTATAAGCATGCGCCGGTGGTCAAGGTGGTGCGTAGCATCCTGAACGAGGGAGTCATCGGTCCGGTGCACCTGGTGACCATGCAAACCTTCCGCAACACCCACGCCAAGGGCGTCAAGGAATGGCGGCCTGATTGGCGCCGCGAACGCGCCCTATCCGGTGGCGGCATCGCCATGGACCACGGCAGCCACACCTTCTACTTGGCCTTTGACTGGATGGCGGCCTACCCCACAAGCATAACCGCCCATGTTTCGACCGCCGGCGGCCACGACACCGAGGATGTGTTCGGCTGCACCTTGACCTTCCCGACCGGGGTGGTGTCGGCCCACCTTTCGTGGACCGCGGGTGTGCGCAAGGTCATGTACACCCTGCATGGCAAGAAGGGCGCAATCCGGGTTGAAGACGAGGACGTCGAGTTGGCCGTGCTGGAAGCGGGCCCGGGCGTGGTCGCGCCTGGATCACCGGGCAAATGGCGCTTCGAGCACCGAGTGGCGCCGTCAGATTGGATGGACGCCAGTCACACTGGCTGGTTCGGCTCGCTGTTTGACGAGTTCCGCAGCGCCGTCGCGCGCAGCGAGTACGTGGGCAAGGACGCCATGGAGGCCTCCCTGTGCATCGAGCTCATCGAGCGCGGATACCGGTCCGCCGCCGAGGGCAGCCGCGCGCTCGACCTGCCCGACGGCACCGTTGATCGGACGGCGCGGCCGCACGCCCCGCGGCCTCTTCCGGCGCCAGGCCGCGCCGAGGATCTGGTGTAGCCGGATCCGGAGTTTCACCACAGAGGTCACAGAGATCACATCGCAGCCTGACGGCCGCAACCAAAGGGATCGCTCCGGCCACGGCCATGACCACGACCACGACTACGGCCACGACCACGGCCACGGCCACGGCCACGGCCACGACCTCCTGCAACTATCGCGACAACGTCGAGGATCTTCGCGGCCCGCGAAGATTCCGCATCCTAGTAGTACAGAGCCGGATCGGAAAAGAAGTAAGGGTTTGGTTCTGTCCGGTCCGAACCCTTTCTTCACTTCCGATCTCTGTGTCCTCTGCGCTCTCTGTGGTGAAAAAGCACTTCAAGGAATTGTCGAACTGAAGAGCAAGTCCATTAGCGCCCGCCCCCGCAGACCAAGGTACCGGCCGGACGCGCAGGTGGCCTCATTGTAGCTTCGCAGGGTCGGATCGCCGGAAACGCCCTCGCCGCACACCATGAACGGCACGGGGTCGCGGGTGTGCTTGCGCAGCTTGATCGGCACCGGATGGTCGGGCAGCACCATGACACGCAGCTTGTCGGAGTGGACCTTGCGATACTCGTCGAGAAAGACCTTGATGAGCCGGGCGTCGCAATCCTCGATGCCCTTGATCTTGTTGGGCAGGTCGCCCAGATGGCCGCATTCGTCCACCGCCTCAACGTGGACGTAAACGAAGTCGTTGCGGCGCAGAAGGTCCACCGCCGCACGCGCCTTGTTCTCGTAGTTGGTGTCGAGAAACCCCGTGGCCCCCTCGGGCCGCAGCGACTCCATGCCGCCCAGCAGGCCAAGGCCCAGGATCACGTCCACCGCAGAAATGATGCCGCCCTTCTTTCCATGCAACTTTTCAAACGACGGCATCTGCGGCTTGCGGCCGCCGGACCAGGGCCAGATGAGATTTGCAGGATTCTTGCCCTCTGCCCGTCGCTTCACATTGACGGGATGGTCTTCCAGGATTTCGCGCGACCTGAAAATGAGCTGGCGCAGAAGCTCGGCGGTTGGCTCGGCTTCCGGCTTGGCCGCCCGGGGAAGAATCTTCTGCCATTCCAGTCCGTGCGACGAATCCGGCTTGTCGTAGGCCACGTCAGCGGAAAACTCCTTGCCCACAAGGTAGAGGATGTGGCGATAGGACACTCCCCTTCTCAATCGAATCTTGTCCGTACCCATCTTCTCGGAAAGAAACGCGATGATCTCGGCTGCCTCAGGTTCAGAGATGTGGCCGGCTGAGTAGTCTTCCAGGATCTTGTCTTTGACCGTGATGATGTTCATGCGGAAGGCCACGGTCTCTCCGTCGAGGGGAATCCCCAGTCCATAGCTCTCGATGGCGCCGCGGCCGGTGTACGCGCTGGCCAGGTCCCAGCCCAGCACAGACATATTGGCCACGTCCGACGAAGTGGGGAACGCCTCGGGAAGAGTCACAAAGGTGCCGAACTGGGCCTTTTGAGCCAGCTGGTCAATGGTGGGCGTGCGCGCGGCCTCGACCGGCGTCTTGCCGCCCAGTTCGGGCAGCGGATAGTCGGCCATTCCGTCGATGAGAAAGACCACGTATTTCATGACGTCCGTCTCGCTTTCCGGTCCTGGCATAGCACGGCGAAGTCCCTGGTGCGTCCCCGACGTGACTCGACGGTGAAAACACCAAGACACACACATCAACGCCCGGCGCTTCGAAAGGAATACCGGGCTTCTTCTTTGGCTAGTGATCCGCCTTCGGGAGCCGGCCGACAAGCCGGCCCGAT
>PMBS01000114.1 GCA_003153015.1 Myxococcales bacterium | reverse complement strand
TCCGTCTCCGCGCCACCGGGTGGGTCCCTGGTCCCCGGTGATATTGGTGAAAGTGGGACCCTCGCTGCCCGCTGGCGACAGATGTGCTCGAGAACGAAACGCGAGCGCATCTGCTCGTAATTGTCTCCCCAAACCGAAGGCAGGAATTCTTCGCCGCATTGACAGCGCAAACACAAAACAGTACTCCCGATGACTTTGTAATTGCGCTTAGTGACATGGTTGCAACATTTGATCCTCTCGATCCCTTATACGTGGCTCACTACTTAGGCAAGGCGCCGGACCTTGGCGAAGAGAGGCTAGCTCAACTTGCCCAATTGGTCGCAAACCCGAGAAGGATTATCAAAGAGGCCGCAAACTCCATATCCGCTGGCATATTCATCGCCCATGGTCACGCATCGATCTATGGCTCGGACATCCAGAATTGGGAAGACTATCCATCCGAAGCTGCGAAGCTGCCGGAATTGCGACTCCCTGTTGACAGTTTTGAGCAATTCTGTCTCCTCGTCGAGAAAGACGCATCCACCATCAATACGCTCCTCAATAGAAAGCAAGGAGACCAGCTAGTCTTGCAACCGTTCGAAGATGCCACGAAGGTAACGCTCACAGCCTTCAACGATATCAACGTTATTTTCGGCCCGAAAGGCACAGGCAAGACAAAGATTCTCAAGGCCATAGCGTCGCATTACTCGAATACCGGGACGGAAGCGCGGGTGTTTGAATCTGCCCCGGACAGTCTCGCGGACAGATTCGACCTCCGAGGCACGAGCGACTTGACTAAGAACCTCAATCCTTTGGGGATCAACTACTGTACAGACGAAATCAAGCGCCTTAAAGCCGCCAGAGAATCAGACATAACCAACCTTCGCAAGTATCGTGACTATTTCACATCCCAGACTGCGAACAAGAACGCAAAACGGATAAGGATTGGAGACCTTGCGCCGGCGGCCAGCGCCAAATCAAAAGCTGACTTCGTTGAGTACTTCGATACCTATCGCAAGATCCGCGAGATGCAAACGTTCATCTCTGAAAGCAAACCGGTGGCGAGTATCGCTGGTGCAGAGAAAGTGGCTCGCCTGAGTGAGCAATTATCCGAGCTAGCTCACGGGCTACGCGAACGATCATGGGAGTACTTCGTTGGCTGGAAGAGTTCGGAACTTATGAACAGCGCCTCGCGCCGTTTTCGGGAGGAGGTGGCCCGGAAGACGGGAACACCGAGCAGACCGACGGGAACTGGATTTGCAATGTTCGCAAAAAACCGGATACAGATTAAGCGGAATGCGCGCGCAATAGCCACGAGTTTGTCCTCGGTCATAGCTGATGACCGGCAGACGGTTGGCTCACTAGGACCCGACAAAGGTGACTTGGAGTGCGTTACAAGCTTTCGTTTCCAGGACGGGAATCTACGAGATTCGAATTACGTGCAGGTTAGGAAGATTATCAAGAAGAAGGTTCAGACGAACTTCTCTCAGTCCGTCTCCAAGATTAGGTCAAACGCGTTCTGCGACAATTTGTTCGACGCGATAAGCGACCTTAAGGGAATCGAAGATATCAACCTAATCGACACCGTATACGGCCTCCTGTTGTTCTGGAGACGGTTTTCCGTCGCTGGGGATCCATATACCCCTTCAAACGGTGAATGCTCAATGCTCAACCTTCATAGTGAGCTAGCAGGGGACAAGGATGTCTATCTGTTGGATGAACCTGAGCGGAGCCTAGGCAACGAATACATCAACGATGTTGTCATTCCACTGATTAGAGACAAGGCGCGGCAAGGCAAAGTGATATTCATATCAACACATGACGCTAACATCGCCGTGCGGACCTTGCCCTACAATTCCATCTACAGATGCCACGACAAGAATGGCTATGCGACGTTTGTAGGTAATCCGTTCTCCAACAATTTGGTGTGCATCGGTGAAGAGCGCAGGATTCTCGATTGGAAGAAGATAAGCATGAAGACCCTTGAGGGCGGTGAAGCCGCATTCGGGGAGAGAGGAAAGATATATGGACACCGTTGAGGCCGAGCTGGTCACAGAAGAGGAATCTTACTTCATTCAGATCAATGCCAGTCCATCGATCCGCATTCCGATATCAGAGGACAATGCGAATGCCGTGAAGACAGCGTTTTGCGCCATCCTTCGCCGACTCAGAAAGGGCCCCATAGAGATCGCATTGAAGGAGACGAAGGAGGACCTGTTCTTCCATGTGGCGAGGGCGTATCTGGACCAGCTCAATGGCGAAATCGTCGAAGTTCATGCTGCAATGGTGGAACACGAGTTCATCGACGAAGGTGGCGCCGGCTAACAAGCCGTTGAGGCTGTCGGTCGGCCGCAGACGGCCGCCCGCAGCTTAACGGCAAGGCGTTCGGCGGACATGACCATCCTTCCTCTCATAGCGATTCTTTCGGCGGCGGACGCCGGACAGGCACAGACGATCCGGGACATCCAGGCATCCCACATCGATGCCAATGTCCCGGCTGCCGCAGACTTCCAGCCCTTCCTGCGGCGGGACCTCAGCACATATTTCTCGAAGGAGCGCCATCTCAAGAACGTGAAGGTCGAGTACGAGTTGCTGCGCGATGCTCCGACGCAATCGGGAGCGTCATATCCCAAGTACTACATTTGGGTGCGAATCAATGGAGGCAAGTCGCCCGAGGACAGAGGCGCTGCTCGTGTCACCGCGGTTGATCGGAAGGGATTCGAGGTAACGATGTTTGCCTCGGAACGGGAGATACGGACCAACGTCGGGGCATTGAAACTCGTCTTCCCCGCGCCAGTGTGCGAAAGGATAGGGGCGAAACTTGGCGCTTCAAAGTAGTTCAACCCGGTGGCTCCCAGGAGTGCCGCCGAAAAAGCCGTTGCAGCAGTCAGGGTCGCCGCAGTGAAATCGTGTAAGATCGAGGCGCCGGCTCGGCGGCGCCACCGCTGAACGGCAAGGCGTTCGACGGACGCCGCGTTGGACGATGTTGTGAACACGTTCATACTCAAGGCGTGACGAAGCGCTTGCAGGCCATCGGAAACAGTGCAGGGATTATCATCGATCGGCCCATTTTGGACCTGCTTGGGATCACGCAGGAGACCGACCTGGACCTCNNGGACGGCTAGCGAAGGTGCAAGCGCGCGCGTTGCGCCGCCATGCTGAGACATTCCGAAAGCTCGCGAAGTGAACGACGAGACACGCATAAAGCCGTTGCAGCACCCCGGCCGCTCAACCAGCTACGAACTTGCGAGACGCGGCTCTATTCCGCGTCGTGCACGTGGAAGTGGGCGTGGACGGCGCCGCGGTGGGCGTGGGTGTGGCGATGGGCCAGGCCGCTCTGGATGAGGAGATCTTCGTTGCCGAGCAGGCCCGCGGGCGGCCCGTCGTACAGCAGACCGGCGTGGCCGGGAGTGATGAGCAGCACGCGCTGGCCTAGCTCTTCCACCAGGCTCAGGTTGTGGGTGGAGGCGATCACGGTGAGATCCGGGCGCGCGTCCAGGAAGTCCACCCACTGCGCCGCCGACGCGGGATCCAGGCTGGCGGTGGGCTCATCGAGCAACAGCACCTTGGGCTCGATGGCCATCAAGGCGGCGAGAGCCACGCGCTTCTTCTCGCCCCCTGACAGCTCGAAGGGCGGACGGTCCATCCACGCGTCGGCGCCGAACACGCCGGCCCAATTCGCCGCGCGCGCGTCCGCATCGGCCATGCCCAGTTGCCGCGGGCCGAAGGCGATCTCGTCCCTCACCGTCGGATTGAACAGCATGGCGTCCACGTTCTGAAACAAGAAAGCGACCTCGCCACGAAAGCGGCGACGAAACCCGGCGTCTTCCAGGGCCGCGCGGTCCAGCGCGTGGCCGTCGTAGGTCACCCGGCCAGCGTCGGCCCACAGCAGTCCGTCGAGCAGCTTGAGCAGGGTGGTCTTGCCGCTGCCGTTCACCCCCAGCACGACCACGCGCTCGCCGGGGGCGATGTGCAGGGACAGGTCGCGCAGCAGGGGGCGCGGGCCCAGGTCCAGGGAAACCTTTTCGAGGGAAAAGGGCATGGTCTAGAAGCCACGAGAGCGCATGGCGTCCGAAATGTCACGCGCGTTCTTGCTGGCCAGGGTGAGCAGCGTGGCCGTGAGCCCGCCTGCGTCGCGAACCACGTCCAGCGCGCGCGGCTTGCGCGGCAGGCGACTGCGCAGCCCGAGCAGCGATTCGCTGACCAGCAGGCGCAGGGCGTGCACCTGACCCAGGATGATGACGAGCAGGCGCATGAGCGTGGGCCAAGGCGCGAGTGCGGCCAGCAGGTCCACGCGCGCGAGGACCGCAAACGAAGTGAATGCGATCAGGCTCGCGCGCAGGGCTAGCGCGGCGTAGGCGCGCAAGTCGGGGGTCTGGTGGGCCACGAAGCGCACCCAGCCCCAGGACGCGAGAATGAGAAACAGGGTGAGGGGAACTGCCGACAGGGCAGTCCGGCGAGCCGCGGCCGGGGCCTGCTTCCAGAATACCAGGGCGATGGCGATCTGCAGCGCCGCAAGCCAGATCGGATCGGTGATGGCAGAAAAGACAAAGCAGGCCGCGAACCAGGCGGCGAGCAGCAGGCGGCTTGCGCGTGGACCGAGCTTCACGACGCCGCCTTGCCCCGCACGCGCTCGAGCAGACGCAGGGCCAGCATTGTGTACAGACCTTCGACGATCCCCGCCACCGTGAGGCTGGGCAACATCATGGCAGCGATCATCACGGGGAACGGTGTGGGGAAGATCGCCGGCGACAGGTGGTGCTGCAGCCCCAAGGTCAGCGCGACGGCAAGGGTGGACACCTGCATGCCGAGGTAGGCGGCGAGCAAGGCGGCCAATCTGGGCGAGGCGCGCCGCAAGCCCCGGAACACCAGCCAGGCGCAAAGTGGTCCGAGCAGGCCCATGGCCAGGGCGTTCACGCCGAGCGCGGTGATGCCCCCGGCTCCGAAGAACAATGCCTGCACCAGCAACACCAGGGATTCGCACACGAAGGCCACCAGCGGTCCTTGGGCCAGGGCCAGCAGGGCCGCCCCGATGAGGTGGGTGGAGGTTCCGCCAGGCACCGGGATCATGATGGTCTGCAGGACGAAGGCCACGGCGGTCAGCGCCCCGACGGCGGGCAAGGCCTCCACCTGGTTGGGCCCAAAGTGCTTGCGCGCCGCCCACACCCACAAGGGGGCCGAGATGGCATAGGCCGGCAGGGTGATGGTCGGCGCGAGAAATCCGTCGGGGATGTGCATGAAGAGCTCGCTACAATGGACCTGCCACGCTGAGAGACAAGAACACACGCACGTTCTCGAGTCCCTCCGACCCCTGCTGGTCCGAGCCTTCGTTCAGACTCTTGAGTACGGCGCGTTTGGCGCCGAACGCTATGGCCGCGCGACCCAGGTAAAGGCGCGCACCCAGGCTGGCATAGAGAATTGTGCCACCCGAGGCCGAAAGCGCAGCCAGGTTGCAGCGTCCGTCGTCTTCGCGATCGCGTTGCAGGTGCAGGCCGACAAGCTCCGCCACGCCGTCCAGGCGCACGCGGCCCTTGGCGTATATACGGTAGACGCCCGCGGCGTTGACGCGCATCTCGGCGCCGAACCTGTACCGGGTGAAGCTATACCTGTGCGTGAAGAAGTGCTGGTAGTTCACCTCGGCCAGAGCCGTAAGGTTGGTGAAAACTTGCTTGAGCGCCGCCAGCCCGAGCGCAGGGCTGGGTTCGCCGAACCCGGTCTGCATGTCAGGGACGAAATGGTCGCCGCGGTCGTCGCTATTCTCCGTGGGCCCGACAGGGATGGTGCAGGAGGCCCACAGCAGAAAATGCCAGTCGGCGAGTTCGTCCAGGCTCTCCTTTTGGGGAATCAACCTCGGCCCTTCGTCCCACTTCCAGCCAAACGCCAGCATGAGATTCGTGTCACCCAGACCCGGGTTGCTGCCGACGCCGCCGTCCTCCGACTTCACGTTGTACGGCTGGAAGACGTAGGCCGATAGCCAGGGCGTAATGCCGAAACCCAGCGCGACCATGTTGAACGAGGAAAAGTCTCTCTGTGCCGGGAACGCGGCGCGGTCGCGCATTTGGAACGAAACGAATTCGCTTTTCACCATGGCGAAGACGAAGTGCTTGGGCAGCGGCAGCGCAGCCGTGGTCTCCAGCGCCGCGCCCGGACCCTCTGGCTCGGAGAGACCGACCGCGGCCACCCCGTGGTGAGCGTGCGCGGGGAGCGCGGCGAGGCTCAGGGCGAAAACCAGGGCAACTGCGAGTCTCTTCACTTGGCCGATCGCCTTCTTCGGTACAGAAGAACCAGCAAGGCAAAGAGCGCGGCAATGACCCCGACGCCGAGAATGGGTCTGACGGCAAAGGCCCATGAGGCCACCACGCCCTGCCCAGCCGGGTGCCCGGAACTAGGGCCTTGCGCGCCGACAGCGGCCACGTCCACCACCACATCCAGACCGTGCCCGGTGGCGTCCGTGACCTTCACGCGCCAGGCACCCGGCACGTCGGGCACAAAGGCGAGATAGCCCGAGCGGTCGGTGCGGCCCTTCTGGTAGGGAATGCGCGGATCGGCGGGGCTGAATACTTGGTACTCGGAGTACGCAAGCACCTCGCCGTCGGCGAAGAAGGCTTTCACAGCGATGGCCTTGCCGCGCTCGATGCTGTGCAGGACCTCGTGGGCGTGGGCCACCGGGCTGGGTGCGACGAGAATCAGCGCCGCCAGCGCCATGCCGGCCCCACGACAAGTCACCGTGCCACCTCGAAGGTGAGGCTCGCCTCGAAGACCTCGCTGTCCGCTTCGGGCGTCCTCACCGCACGCCGGAACGAGGCGCTCACCGATTCGACGGTCGCGGCGCGCACCTTGACCCGCACCTGGCCCTGGTCGTCGGTTTCGCCCAGGGGCTTGTGATCGATGGCCAGGGTCGCGCCGGAAAGCGGCTTGCCCGCCAAGAGAACGCGAAAGGTCGCCTTGTCGCCGGTCTTCACCTTCGACAAATCGCTGACGGGCACGATCTCGAACCCGTCGCCCAAGGGCTGGCCGGCCAGGGGCGAATGGACGTCCACCCACTTGGCGAACTGCTGCGAACGCCACGATTTCACGGCGTCGGGGACCTGGTTGCGGGGCAGATTCTTCTCTCCGTCGGGTGTCAGCGACCAGAAGCCGCCGTCGTGGAACGCCGACAGCAGAGCGCATGGACCCGGGAAGGTGAGCTGCTTGGGGGCAATCGTGGCGCTGGGCAGAACGTTGCGTGGGGCCTGCACACCCTGGCGGCAAATGAGCGTCTTGATCTTGGCCGCATCGAGGGCCAGCACCTCGCCCCCGTGATGCCCGTAGCGCAGGATGAACGCGCCGCCTTGCCGCTCAAGCCAGAAATCGTGGGCGCGGGCCAAGCCCGCCCACGGTAGCCAGGCGAGGACGATAGTGAGGAGGAAAAGCAGCCTTTGTGTACGCATGGGGGACCTAGCGAAGGCGGAACCTGCAGTAGCACGAACACTGGGTTCGTAATACTCGATGTGTTCGTGCCCGTCAACAACCTTGTGAGCCGCAAGAACTCAGTGCCAACTGCGAGATGCCTGGGAGTAGCCGTTCACCTCCTGCTACGCCGTGAAGGTGCAGCCGCAAGCCTGCGATGTGCTACCTTGAGTCCCCATGTCCCGTGACCCAAAGATCACACCCATCACCCGGCACGACCCGCGCACCTTCTATGCCACGCGCGCCACCCGCACGCGCAACGCCGAGGCCTGGGACCTATGGTCCATCGAGGACGGCCGCCGGATGGGATACCTGTCGATCATCGACGACGGCCATATGATCTATGCGTTGGCCACCGTAAGGCGCGGCACCTCCCACGACGAGATAGCCGACCTTGTCGACGGCTTTTTCCCGCCCTCAGCCACCGACGCCTTGAGCCGTGAAACCGTGATCTCCGACTACGACGAAGAGCCTGTCATTCTTGAGTCAGAGGTTGGCACCGAGGAATAGCGCCGCCCGGGCCGGCCTCGCCCATCCCAGTACCGAGTCCTGGAAATCCGTGATTGGTTGCCGGTGCCGGTGCCGGATCCGGTTCCGAATCCCCCTTCGGGGACTTCGGGACAGACTCTCCACCCCGCCCACCCCGCGCGCTTCGCGCGGGCCCTCGCCGGGACCGGCCGTCGGATCCGGCCACGGCCACGACCACGGCCACGACCGCCTGCGGCTATCGCGGGATTGTATAGTTTCCCCTTCCCTCCTCTGTCCGTGCGGATATTCTGTCCTCCATGTCGGTCGGCGGCATTCTGGCTCCCGGTCCGTTCCGGGGTCTTGTTCCGTACGATGAAAATAGTGCTGCGCTGTTCTTCGGCCGCGCGGACGAGATCGCCACGCTCGATCGGCTGGTGTGCAAGGAAGGGGATCGTGTCGTGGCTCTTACCGGCGAGTTGGGCGTAGGCAAGACATCCGTGTTGCGGGCCGGGCTNNCAAGAGATGTGGCAGGCCGCCGGCCGCGTGCGGGGCGAGCCACCCACGCCTGGCGATGGCCCGGCTGACTATCTGGTACGCCTCGCGCGCAGCTCAAACGCCGGAACCTTGCTCATCCTCGACCACCTGGAAGCCATTCTCGCCAACCGCGAGCCGGGTGCCGACACTTCCACTCTCGACCAACTGGCCGCGCTGCTCCTCACAGTCACCGAGGGGGCCGGGCCGCGTATGCGCATTCTCCTTTGCGTAGACACCGCTTCCTTTCACCGTCTCGACCTGCTCTACAACGCCTGCAATCTCACACCCGCGGCCGGGGCTTGGATGGAGCTTGGCCGCCTCGACCGGGAAAGCGCCACTCAGATTCTCGAGCAAACCGCGGTTGGCACTGGCACCTTCTTCGAAGCTGGCTTGGCTTCGTTGATGGCCGGCGATCTGTGCCGGAGCGGCCCCTGCCTGCCCGCCGATCTGCAGATCGTCGCGCGCATGGCGGTCGAGTTGCGGCTGACGTCGTTGCGTCGCTACGAGCGCAGCGGGGGTGCGGCCATCTTGCTGCACAGCTTCTTCCAGCGGTCTGTGCACGAAGCCGGCGGCCGTCCGGCCCTGCGCGTGCTCCTCGCAGCCGCCCGCCCCGGGAGTTCGACCGTCGAGGAATTGGCAACCCGCGCCGGCCTACCCGTGGCCACCGTCGAACAGGTGGTGGCGCCCCTGATCAGTCGAGGCATCCTGCACAAGTTCCCCCCGGAGTCCGCCGACCACTATGCGCCGACCCACCCGTGTCTGGTCGCCCGCATCGAGGACTTCGCGGCCAGCGATGTGGGTGCTGCGCACGACATCCGCCGCACTTTGCGCCGGCGTATCCTAGCCGGCGGACGCCTCTCGCTGCCTGAAATTCGCAGGGTGCGCCGCTACCTCGGCGGTGATCTGGCAGCCGATGAGGCGACCACGCTCAAACGCAGCATCCGGCGCAGCGCTCTGCAGATCGGCTCGGCCATCGCCCTGCTGCTTGCCGTGCTGCTCGCCCTCATCTTCGAGGTGCGCACCACCTACACGCTGGCCTTCGAGCCGGCGCGCGATCAGCCCGGCAGCCGGGTTGTGGTGCGGCGGGGACGTCCCTCGCTGTCATTCCTGCATTTTCTTCCCGCCCAGCCCGGTCACAGTTCGATGATCGCCGATACTGGCTTCGCCGCGACCAGCGTCGCAACCGATCTGGGCTCTCGCATCGCCAGCGGCCGGGCCGTGGGGGCCCTGGATGCCAACCGGACAGCCCGGCTTCCTTCCTGGCTGCGCGCGGTGATCGATGGTCTGGGGCCAGTGCCGCGCGGGGTTTCACTGGTGCTGCTCGGTGAACCCAACGGCGTGGTCTCGCTTAAGCAAGCCTTTGCTGATCCCGCCTCACGCCGTGAGGCCCTGGAAGCCCTAGCCGTGGTGGGCACCGGCGGGGCTGGCGAGGATGAGATCCTGGCCGCTGCGCTCAATGACCCGTCGCCCGACGTGCGTCGGCGCGGCGTCGAGGTGGCAGCCGCCATCGATCGACGCCAGGGCAAGGGTGCCCACGCCGCCACTCTGCGCGCCGCCTTGGCCGACCAATCCTTTGCCGTGCGTAGCGCGGTCCTGCGGGAGTGCGGCAGCCTTGATGCCACCACCACGGCCAGCATTCTATCGGTGGCCCTCGCCGACAAGGACGCCTCGTTCCGACGGCTGGCGGAAACGTCGCTCCTCGATTTGGCCGCGCGCTCGCCCGCGGCAGCAGCCGATGCCGTGCGCCTGGCGCTGTGGAGCACGGATGGAATGGCCCGGCGGTCGGCGGTCGGGTTGCTCGACCAGATCGCGGTGCGGGCCCCGGCCGAGGCAGCGAACGTTCTGGCGCAGATTGCCTCGGACGAAAGTGCGCCGGAAGAGGCACGCGTCTCGGCGCTGTCGTTCCTCCGCCGTACCAACACCATTTCCAACAATCTGCGCCCCATGTTGGAGAAGGCGGTGATGCCGGACGCGTCGCCACGCCTGCGCACCGTTGCCCTGCCTCTCTACGCCCGGCTGATCGATCCCGCCAAGGTGAGCGAGCTGGCCCTGGCTGCCAGCAAAGGCCCACCTTCCGGGCGAGTGACCGGCGCGGCGCTTTGGGGAGTGGTGGCGATCAAGCAGCCCGACATGGCGGCAAAGCCGCTTAAGGTCTTCCTCTACGATCCGACGCCCGAGGTGCGAGTGGAGGCGGCGCGTGGCTTCGGCTACTTGCGGCGCGAGGGTCCCGAGCTAGTGCGCAAGGCGCTGCTCGACCCAAACGCCGAGGTGCAGAAGGCCGCACTCGATTCGGCCTTGCGTCTGGCGGTTGCACAGCCTGTCGTGATCGCCGATTTGCTCGGACATGTGCTGGCCAACGTGCGACCGGGCCTGCGTCGTTTCATTGTCGAGGCCCTGGGCGAGATCGGCAAGACCCGGCCGCCGGCGGTGCTGCCTGCGCTAGTGCGCGCTCTCAAGCAAGGCGATGTCAACACCCGTGGCGCTTGCGCGCGAGCCCTGTGTGTGGTGGCCATCAAGAATCCCGCCGCCGCATCGCCCTACCTGCGCGTGGCCGCACGCGATGCCAACCGCGAGGTGCGCACCGAGGCCGCCTCCTGCCTGGGCAGTCTGACCGAGGGCGATCCCAAGGGCGCCGCGCGCATGGCCATTGAGCTGACCTCTTCGGACGAGCCGACCGTGCGTGCGGCTGCCGCTGCCTCGCTGGGCGCGCTGGCCGGCCGAGTCCGCGAAATCGTGCTCGGGCCGCTCATCAACTTGCTCGAAGATCCCGAGCGCGCGGTGCGCATGGCGGCCGCCGAGGCGCTCATTGCCTACGCCAATACCGGGTCACCCCTGGGAAGCCGTACCGCCGATCTCGACAAGAAGTTGTCGGGCTTCTTCTTGCAGGGCGATCTCGAGGAGCGCCAGATCGCCCTGCGTGTGGCCGCGCACACCGGCCTGACCAGCATCCTGCGCCTAGCCGTCCGCGACGGCAATGATAGCCTGCGGCTTGAGGCCATGAAGGCCGCGGCCGGCATGCAGCCGCCCGCACTGGAGATCTTGCAGGCCGGAGCCGAAGACCGCCAGGGCTTGGTGCGCGCCGAGGCGGTGCGCGCACTGGCGGCCGCCTCGGGGAGCGGCCCCGAGCGTGTCCTGCCCGTCTTCGAGGCCATGCTGCGCGCGAGCGACCCGGCCACCCGGCGGATGGGCGCTTTGGCCCTGGGCGATGTCACCGGCGCGCCTGAGGCCACCGCAGCTTTGCTGGCTGGGGTGCTGCATCAGCGGGGTGAATCGGTCCGCGCCGCAGCGGCTGAGGCCTTGGCACGCATCGCCCAGCGCGATCCCAAGGCAGCGGGGCCCTTCCTTGAACAAGCCATCGGTGATCCGGCCCATGACGTGCGGGCGGCCGCCATCCGCGGTCTGGGCACCACCTGGGCCCGCCAGCGTCGTCCCGCCGAAGTGGCCGAGATCCTGGAAAACTCTGAGACCGATAGTGCGCGCCGACTGGTGGGAGTCGAGGCGCTGGTTATTCAGGCCTCGCAGGCGGGCAGTGGCAAGGCCGGCGAGGACGCGAAACAGGCGCGGAGCCTGCTCGAACGACTGGCCACCTCAGGACCGCCGCTGGCCCGCCTGGCAGCGCAAGTGGGACGCGCCTTCATCGGCGCCAAGCTTGAAGATATGCACGCGTTCTTCGATCGGCTCTACGGAGGGTGATCGAGCTTTTCCTGGGCTCGATGCCGCGTGTTCTGCTCCGCTGCCGCGGCTCGCTCTATACGTCCGGGCCAGCGTCAACCGAGCGACCCCAATTGGGACACCAATCGGGAGAGTCGTGGGGCGTGGGGGGCTGCACCAGCGACGCCATGCGCGAGGTGGAGTGAGGACTACTCTAAAGACCGGTCACCGGCACAGGCACGCCACTACTGGTGGTTCCGCCATTGGCCGTGCCGGCCCCCCAGCATTGCAGCGAACCATCCGCGATGATGGCGCATGAACGATCGTAGCCCACAACAACTTTGACCCCTTGGGTAACGCCAACTACGAGACCCGAGTTGACGCCACCCGAGTCGGCGTACCAGTCGGAAGCCCCGATTCCGAG
>PMBS01000206.1 GCA_003153015.1 Myxococcales bacterium | reverse complement strand
ACTATTCTCCCCCGAAAAATATTCAATATCCCAGCGATAGTCGCACCCTTTCGCCGACGGGGTCAACCCATGAACCCCCGCAATTCTGCGGTGTTGTCCCCCTGCCCTTTCTGAAATGCTGCCTCTATGCCTGTCGGATAAACGAACCCGCAGCTGTCGGATAAGCAGACAAGAACTCGCACCGACCGCGCGAGTTTCAGGGATCGAGGGGACTTCGAACTCCGCCGGCGCCGCGGTTCAACACGTGGGTGTAGATCATGGTCGTGCTGACGTCCTTGTGGCCCAGCAATTCCTGGATGGTGCGAATGTCGTAGCCCTTCTCAAGCAGGTGTGTGGCGAACGAATGACGCAGAGTGTGAGGGCTGACGGGTTTCGAGATTCGCGCGGCCACTGCGGCTTTGCGCACGGCGCGCTGAATGACGCTCTCATGTAGGTGGTGACGGCGAACTTCCTTGGTGGCCCGATCGATGTACGTGCGGGTTGCCGGGAAGACCCATTGCCAGATCCACTCGTGCGAGGCATTCGGGCACTTGCGGTCGAGAGCGTCGGGCAGGGCGACGGCGCCCGCGCCCAGGCTGATGTCCCCATCGTGCTGGGTCTGAACGGCCTCCAGATGGGAGCGCAGTGGTTTGACCAGGACGTCGGGCAGAACGGTTCGGCGATCTTTCTGGCCTTTGCCTCTGCGGACGACGATCTCACGGCGATCCATGTCGATGTCCTTCACACGTAGCTGCAGCGCCTCGAGCAGGCGCAGGCCCCCGCCATAGAGGAGCGCACAAACCAGCCAGACGGGACCGTCGAGGCGAGCCAACAGGCTGCGCGCTTCCTCGCGCCCCAGCACTACGGGCACGTGCGCCGGCCGCTTGGCGTGAACCAGGTTGCCAAGCCACTGCAGTTCGCGCCCAAACATCTGCTGGTACAGGAACAACAACGCGGCCAAGGCCTGGTTCTGCGTCGAGGCGCTGACCCTTGATTTACTGGCCAAGCTGGACAGATAGGCACCAATCTCGGGTTCGGACATGGTCTCGGGGTGGCGTTTGCCGTGAAACAGGATGAACCGGCGGATCCAGCCTACATACGCCTTTTCGGTGCGCACGCTGTAGTGGCGAGCGCGCAGGCTCGCTCGCACTTGGTCCAGCAGGCGCGGTGGCGTGGCCGGGATCCCGGCAGTCTGTCCGGGGTTCGGTCGGATGAGGGGAATGATGGTGGCCGGCTGGCTTCCGCTTCGGACACTGGGTCGCATGTGAGTCCAACTCTGCGAACGCCGTGCCCATGCCGTCAGCGCCGTATTCTTTGACCGCCGCGCCACATCGCTATGGCCGATTCAAGAAAGCCCCGTCAGCGAACACCGCCCAGCGTGTGCGAGAGCGGTAGCGTGAGCGTGTCCGACCAGCGTGGTGCAAAGGCGGATCGCTTGCACACACCCGGCCCGCTCACGCATCCCGCATCCCGCGTCCCTCACACGAACGCGCTCACGCCCACGCCCACGGGACCCGCGGGCCGGCCCTTCGAGCGGACCGCTGACTAGGGACAGCCCGCTACCCGGCAAGCTTCCGGCGCCGTGGGGCAGAAAGTAGTGAACCCTCCGCCTCGGCCGTTCCGGATGAGTTCCTAGCCCCTACGTTGGTAAGGGGGGAGCCACAGAAATAGCCGTATCGGGCTTCCCGACTTTAGCGGGCGTGCACTTTCCAGCGGCCAGAGGCGGCTCCCAGAATTCAATTTGTAGGGAAAAAAATCTCGTCCGGGTGTCGAACCGCACAGAGGGTTCACTGATGATCATGAGCCTCTGCCCCGCGACCGTCAAGAATGAATTCGCGTGGGGAGCCCGCCGGCTTTGCCGGCGGCGGACCATCGCGGGAGGGTTTGGCGAGGCCGAGCGAAGCGAGCGGGGAGGTGGTGGTGGTGGGTGGGGGGCCGAAGGGCAGAGCGAACCCTCCCAGGATTCCCATGTGAATTGGGCTACTTTCTCTCGCGCCAGAACAATCCTTCCCCCGCCTGCACCGCGACGGAAAGCTCGCCGCGCGAGAGCAGTTCTTCCTTGTCCAGGATCGCATCGGCGCGACGGGTGGAAGGTGGGGCGTGGATCCCGGTGTCCATGCGGATCGCGTCGCACGGACAGGCCTCCACGCACAGCCCGCACACTACGCAGCGAAGCTCGTCGATCTGAAAAACCCGCGGCCGCTTCTCGATGCGCGGGTCCTCGGATTCCTCGGGAACGATGCTGATGCAATGGGCGGGACACGCAGTCGGGCACATCATGCAGGCCACGCAGCGAACCTGGCCGTCGGCCCGTTTCATCAAGCGATGCAGGCCTCGATTGCGTGGCGGATAGGGCCGTTTCTCCTCGGGGTAGGCCAGGGTCACGATGTCAGACTGGGCGCGCCGGCCAAGAAGATTGCGCGGCCAGTTGCGCATAAGATGTCCGAAGGTCACGCCCAGCCCCTGCATCGTCCCCCACAGATAGCTTCGCCGCTTCCATCCCGCGGGCCGATTCACAATCTTGACCACCGTTGCCATCTAATGAATCCACATCTGCCAGCACGCAGCTAGCACGACATTGGCGATGGAGACGGGCAGAAGTCGCTGCCAGCCCAGCCGCATCAACTGGTCCGCGCGGAAGCGCGGCAGCGTCCAGCGCACTAGCAACTGCAACACGCAGAACAGGAAGACCTTGGCTCCCCACACCAGCATCGACACGAGAACATGGGCCCAGTTGGGCAGGAGGCTGGCGCCCCAGATCTGCCAGCCGCCCAGAAAGATGGTCACCATCAGCGCGGAGGAGCCGACAACCTCGAGGAATTCGCCGAGATAGAACATGCCGAAGCGCAGGCCCGAATACTCGACGAAGTAGCCCACGATCTCGGATTCGCCCTCGGGCACGTCAAAGGGCGTGCGCTTGGTTTCGACCATGGCCGCGGTGAGAAACAAGAAGAACGCGATGAAGTGCGGAACCCCCCGCACGATCCCCCACTGCCAGGGTGCCGGTCCTTGCTGCGCCACCATGGCGCCCGGTTCCAGCGTCCCGTAGGAAATGAACATGGCCAGCACCGTCATGCCCATGGTGACCTCGTACGAGATCATCTGCGAGGCGGCCCGCATCCCGCCCATCAGCGCCCACTTGTTGTACGAGGCCCAGCCCGCCAGGGTGGCGCCGTAGATCGACAAGGAAGCAAAGGCAAAGTAGAAGAGCACGCCCACATCAAGCCGCGCGATCTGCAGATCCACCGGGCGCACGCAGGTACCGAGCGGAACCGTCTCCTGCATCTGCCCCCAACACAGCGGTGCGCCGAAGGGGATGATGGCCAGCACGATGAGCGGAGGCGCAAGAGCCAAGATGGGCGCCAGGGCAAACAGAAACCGGTTCGCCTTGGGCGGGATGAAATCCTCCTTGAACATCATCTTCAGCGCGTCGGCGACGAAGTGCAGGATCCCCCAGGCGCGCCAGCGCCCAAGGTTGGCGCGGTTGGGGCCCAGCCGGTCCTGCATCATGGCTGACTGGCGCCGCTCCAACCAGGTGAGCAGGCTGGCCAATCCCAGGGCGAAGAGAACCACAAACACGAGGATCTTGCTGAGGGCCGCCGCGACGACGAAGCCGGGCTGACCGTACCAGAAGAATTGTCCTGACATATCCCCCTACCCCCTCGAATTGGCGAAGCGCAGTTGCACCGGTATCTCGGGTTTGCCCCAGTCGGCCCCGCTCATCAGCATGATCTTTTCACAGGCCTCGCTGAACACCTGCTTCGCGTTGGCATACCTCCACGCAGCCCCCAGCGCCTGTCCCAGCCGGGCCGCAATTGCCCATCCCGGTCGTGCCTGCCCTGCTGGTGTAATGGCCGCGTGCAGGCGTTGCACCTTGCCTTGCCGGTTGGTGAAGCTGCCATCAACCTCGGCCCACATGGCAAGAGGCAGCGCCACCTGGGCCGCAGCGACCGGCGCGCCTTGATGCGAAGTCAGGACCACCAAGCTTTGCAGCGAGCCGAGCGAACCGACGGCATCGGCTTCACCGACGAGCAGCAGCGCCGTCAGGACTCCGGTCTCCAGGTCCTGCTTCAGATCCGTGGCAGTGCGCAGGGTCAACCCGCCGATCAGCTTGGCGCCCGTGGTGTTGGGGTTCTTGTCAGCGCTGACCAGAATGTCGTCGCACCAGCCCTCCGGCGCTCCTGCCAGGTAAACGCGCTCAGTTCGCAGGTGCTCAGCGGCCAGGCGCGTGAACGCAAAGAGATCCTCGTTGGTCATCTGAGTCGACAGCACCACCCCCAGGGTCGAGGGCGACTTGTCGCGGGCCGAGGCGAGCAGCCGCGCCGCCTCGCCCAAAGCCGCGTCCCAACTCGCCGGCGCACCCGCGACCATGGGCGCTACCAGCCGATCCTGGTGCACACGCCGGTAGGTCAGCCGCCCTTCGTCGCACATCCAGTACTTGTTGACCGCAGGGTTAGGCCGCGGAATCAGGCGCCGGATCACGTCGCGGGCCGAGTGAATCTCGATGTTGCAGCCGGTGGCGCAGCCTGGGCACACCGAGGGCGTGGCCCACAGTTCCCAGGCGCGCATGGAAAAGCGAAAATCCTTGGCCGTCAGTGCGCCCACTGGGCAAACATCGACGGTGTTGAGTGAATAGGGATTGTCGAGGCGCCGCCCCGGCGCGACGGTCAGAAGCTGGCGATCCCCGCGAAAGGCCATGACCAGATCCGCCTGGCGCGCCACCTCGTTGCACACGCGAATGCAGCGGGTGCACAGAATGCAGCGCTCTTGATCGAGCACGATGTGCCGGCCCAGGTCGACTACCTTGGCCTTGCGCACCTTGCTGCCGTCGTTGCGCGCGAAGCGCGCGTCCCAATCAAAGTAGTGCTTCTGCAGCATGCACTCGCCCGCCTTGTCGCAGATGGGGCAGTCGATGGGGTGGTTGAGCAGGGTGAATTCCAGCATCTGCCGCCGGACATCAAGCACCTTGGGCGAGTTGGTGCTGATCTCCATCTTGTCAGCCACCGGCGTATAGCAGGATGGAATCGGCTTGGGAAAGCCCTTGATCTCGACCAGACACTGGCGACACACGGCCGGCGCCGACAGGCCGGGGTGCCAGCAGAAGAACGGCACCACGATCCCCACCCGCTGGCAGGCCTCCAGAATGGTCAGGCCCGCGGGAAACTCGTGCGGCTGCCCATCGATGACCATCTTCACGTTGGCCCGCGGCCCGGGCGGCGCTTGCCTGTCGCCTGCCATCAGCGATCGCACTCCCCGCCGATCATGTTCATCATCCCAAAGGTCGGGACCACGTCGGCGATGAAGAGTCCGGGCAGAAGCTTGTTGAGCACGGCGGTGTTGGCAAAACAGGGCGGCCGCACACGACACTTGTACGGCCGGCCGGTGCCGTCGGATACGATGTAGAAGCCCAGCTCGCCGTTACCGCCCTCGGTGAACGAGTAGATCTCGCCCGGCGGTACCACGATGCCGTCCATGATGAGCTTGAAGTGCGCGATCATGGACTCGATGGTGTTGTAGACCTCGCGCTTGGGGGGCAACGCGACCCGTGCATCGTCGAGCAGCACCGGGCCTGCCGGCAGGCGGTCCATGGCCTGTTCCAAAATGCGCATCGACTGCCGCATCTCTTCCAGGCGAACCGCGTAGCGATCGAAGTTGTCACCCTGCGAGCCGACCGGCACGTCGAAATCGAAACGGTCGTAGACCAGATAGGGATGGTCCTTGCGTACGTCGTAGGCCAGCCCGGCTGAGCGGCCCACCGGCCCGGTCAGACCCCAGCCAATAGCATCGTCACGCGTGATGATGCCGATGCCGTCCATGCGGTCGCGGAAGATGCGGTTGCTGGTCAGCATCTTGTCTACGTCGACGATAGTGGCGCGACAGCGGCGCAAGATGTCGCGCAGCTTGGGACAGAAGTCGTCGGTCAGATCAGCGACCACGCCGCCTATGCGCACGTAGCTGTGGGTCAGGCGCGCGCCCGAGAGTTCTTCGAGAAGCTCCCACAGCCATTCGCGCGCCTTCATCAGGTAGAAGTAGACGGTGAACGCGGCCAGTTCCATCGCGCTGGCCGCCAGGCAGGTGAGATGGTCGGTGATACGCGAGATCTCGCCCACGATCACCCGGATGAACTGCGCGCGCTCGGGAATCTTGCCGTCGATGTCGAGCAGTTTCTCCACCGCCAGGGCATAGCCCACATTGTTCAGCATAGGCGATACGTAATTGAGGCGGTCGGTGTAGGGGAAGATCTGCGTCCA
>PMBS01000189.1 GCA_003153015.1 Myxococcales bacterium | reverse complement strand
GGGCGGCGGGCGACAAGCCGGGCCGGGAGCAAGGAGGGCCGACTAGCGCCTGCCCGCCCTGCCACCCCTGCCTGCGGCTTCGCCGCACGCGTCGCCGGACCGGAATGTACTGATGTACTTGAGGACCGGGAGCGCAGGCCCGACCGACACGGCCAGCGGCCCAGCCGCGTGGGCGCAGGCGAGCTTTGCTCGCCGAAGGCCGTCGCGGGAGGGTTTGGGAACCCTTTCAGGGTTCCCATCACAATCGTCGGCCGTCGTCACTTCAGTGGTTTGAAGTCCCTATGAGACGGGGCCCATGTACTTCCAGCGTTTCTTCCACCACCGTCGCGGCCCCTTGTCCACGCAGCCAAACCCCCGGTCCTGCACCGGGCAAAACACGCGCACGTGCATGTGATCATCGTGCGGCCGCGCGTCGGTGGGTTGGTGCAAGATCTCGCGTGCCCGCGCCACCAGGGCCGGATCGGCCTTCTCCTTCGCTGCCTCTTGCAGAAGCAAGTCGGCGAGTGGCTGGTGGATGAAGATCCACTGCACCTCCACGCTCGCCTCAGAAAGGAGAGCCGCCAGCAAAGCCCAGGTCCGCCGCAAGTCCAGATGGCCGGCCGGCAGCGGCTCGTGAATGGGCCGCCCGGCGGAGGACCACGCCACCGCAGTGCCGTCGGCCGCGAAGCGAAGCATGGCAGGAAGGTTGGTAAGCGGATTCCCCTCCCCATCCACGGCATAGAAAAAGATGTCCACGTCCCGTCCGCTTTCGTGCGAACGGTGCATGCTCGAGTCCCCCCCACGGCGCAGCGACAGGTCCCCGACATAGGCTACGCTACCCGGGGCGGCCTGCTCGACCCGCGCGAAGGCGCGCCTGAGCCCGCCCACGAATTCCTCAATGGCAAAGCTGCGGCCGCGCGCACGCCAGGAGGGGTGGACCTGGTAGCCGTCTCCTTCGACGGGCAAGGCGACCGCGCCCAACAGGGCCCCATGGGCGTGGGTACCCCAGGACAAGCTGCCCCCGCCGGCGCTGGCAAAGATCCCTACGCAGCCCGGAAGCGCGGTCAGGGCCGCGAGGGCAAGCTCGACTGCCCGGAAGCCTCGCAAGACGCCCCGCCGCTTCCCTGCTGACCTGCCCGCGGTCTTGGACGAAGAACTGCCCTCTAGGAGCACGGTGGCAACCCTGGCCATCCAATTCCAGGGGCGACTTGCCAAGGCCTACCCGTAGGCCTTCTCCATCCTCTCCTGATCCTCCTTGCAGCGGATGCAGAGAGTTGTCTCTAGTCGGGCCTCAAGCCGCTTGAGCGAGATGGGTTCGCCGCACTGCTCGCAGAGGCCGAACGTGTTGTCGTCGATGCGCTCAAGTGCGTGGTCGATCTTCTGCAAGAACGTCTTTTCGCGCCCGCGCAGCCTGAATGTGAACGATTGCAGGTACTCGGACGACGCAAGATCCATTTCGTCCGGCAGATCGTCAGACTCAAGCGTCATATCCTCGCTCAGTGTCCGCTGCGCGTTGCGAAGGATTTCCTTCTTGCGGCTCAACAAGATCTCGCGAAACCGCTTGAGATCTCTCTTCTTTAGACCTGTCCCTTCCATGAAGCCCCTTGAGTCAGGTTGTTCGGAGACACGTGCTTAGTCTACCGCCGGATCGAATCATGTCGCAGAAAAGATACCAATGAAATCGTGTCCTTGACAGCGTGCCCGGGAACTGCGTAAATGCAAGAAATCTCCCAGTCGAGATAACTACAACGGGGTGCTTCATGGCCGGTTCGGATAAGAGGAAACAAAGTCTCTACTTTCCAGAAGAGATGCTTAAGGAGATTCAAGAAGAAGCAACGCGGCAAGACCGTTCTCTCTCCTGGATAGTGCAGAAAGCATGGAAGATCTCCCGCAAAGAGATCATGAAGTACCCCTCGGTGAACGAATTCCCTGGGGAAGAAGACGAGCGCGGCGCGAGCGAGTGAGGTCTTCGCGCCCCTGTTTTGCTGTCCTTGCCGGGCCGCAAGCCGCTCTCACACCGAGGCACCTTCGGGGTAGATGGCCGAGTTTCTGCTTGTCGCTGATCAGGTAGCGCCTTTGGTCGATGGCGAGTTGCCCGGCTGTGCGGCGGCCTTGGCGCTGGCGCTGTCGGTTGCCAAGCACCGGGTAGCGATTCTGTCGTTGGCCACCCCGGACCAGGCATCCCGACTGCCGGGAATGGCGCGACGCCTGCGAACCATCACGACACGGGTGGGGGGCACGGACCAAGAAGTCTCGCTTTTCGAGGGACGTTCGGCGGTCAGCCAGTGTTCCCTCTACGCGCTCGGTGCCCAATCGGACAATCGCGGTCGCCGCGCGGCTCTGCTGGCGAGCGCCAGCACATCGCTGGTGCGCGACCAGATCTGCTGGCCGGACGTTGTGGTGGGCTGGGGCGAGACCTCGGCCCTAGCTCTGGCCTGCGCCCCTTCTGCCCATGCAGCCCTGGTCGTGCCGGATGGACGCTGGGACCAACCCCTATCCAGCGACGAGCGTGCCGAGCTAGATCCCGACAATCCCGCGGTGGCCGTCTCGGGTGGCATGTTGGTGGGCCTCGGCGCAATCGAAGCCGACGTGGTGATTCTCCCCTGCCCCTCGGCCGCGGAGGCTTTCCGCCGCGCCAACGAGTTGGCCTTTCGTGCCTCCGACCAGCCAGTGACTTCGATACGTTTCGGGTGCGACGAACTGCCGCACGACCCGGCCATTGACCCGGCTCTTGCCGCTACCTTCTCCCCTGAGTCCCCGGCCGGCAAGCAGGAATGTCGCCGGGCGCTTGCCCGACGCACGTCGCTGGCGGTGGGGCCACGCACACTCCTGCTTGCAACTGGGCCGCTCGACCCGGCACGGGGTGGCCGCGAGATTCTCGAAACGGTTTCGCAACTGGAACGCGCGGATGTTGCGATCGTATTTCCCGCAGGAGGGGATCGCGCGCTTGCCGACCAGGCCAACGTTCTGGCTATTCGCTCGCCCGGCAAGGTCAACGTGTTCCCGGAGCTGGGCGCGGAGGCCGAACGTCACATCCTGGCGGCGGCCGACGCCGTGCTCCTGGCGGACGCCGGTGACTTGACCGGGCGTGCGGCCAGTCTGGCGCTTCGCTACGGAGCGCTTCCCTTGGCGCCCGACGCAGGGGCAAGTGGAGATTTCCTGCCCGACTACGACGTGGCCTCGCAGACCGGCTGTGGCCTACTCTACGCGCCGACGGACCCATGGGGCGGAGTCGGCGCGATCCAGCGGGCGGCTGCGCTGCGCACGAACCTCGACATTTGGCAACCGCTGCTCTCCTCGCTCATGCGCGCGGCCCCGCGCTGGTCAGCAACCGCCGCCTCACTGGAGGCTATCTGCCTCACCCCGCGTGCAGCCTGAGGATGCGTACGCCCAGCTCGTCGCCCACGCTGACCAGCTCGCCCACGGCCCAGAGTTGACCACCGACGCGCAGTTGGATCGCGTCGGTTCGCCGTGGCCCAAGGCTCAGCACGCCGCCCGCTGTCAGCCCTGCCAGTTCGTCGCCTCGAAGGGTGAGCCGGCCGATCTCGGCGACCACCTCCACCGGCGCGGCCGCGAGGACCTTGGCCACCTCCGACGCTGAGGATTCTTTCTGGATCCGCGGTGCTTTCTCGTCTTGCGATGCCATCGACTTTGATTCCTCCTCAACCTGGGAAAAGCGGCCCGTCAGGGCAAGCGCGCCACTAGCATGCACGCAGGCGGGCGCCAGCAAGTCGCCCACGCGCAAGTATGCGGGCCAGGCCTTGTCGGTTCCGATATCTTGAATGCCGGCGACACGGTCGAACACTACCGTGTCGCCCACGCCAGCCGAGACAAGCGCAGCGCCCAGCAGGTCGGTTCGGGCAAGCTCTACGGTCGCGTTGGCCATCAACCTTTCCATGCGGGCCGTGACCGGACCTGTCCACGCGGCTTCGGCCAGCCACCCGACCGGAATCAGCACCAGGGCACGGCCAGCGAGACCCGTGGCGGTACGGATCGAGCCGCCAATCGCAATCCGTGGAGGGGCGGAATCAGGCCACCCCGCACAGGCCCTAAGCCCAAGCTCGACTCTCTGAGAAATCCCCAAGGCGTCCAATGCGGAGAGCAGAATGGCCGCCATGACCCCACGTTCACCGCGGGCAAGCGGACGAAGCGCGGCTGGTGCCGGCCCGCCCAGCACGGCTTGCACAAGGGCGAGTGAAACCCGGTGGCTCACTCCCACCCAACCCCGCTCGCCCTCGCGTTCCAGCGGGAAGCAGTCCATGCCATCTGATATGGGAACCCTGGGAGGGTTCGCTTCGCCCTTCGGCCCCCCACCCGCGACCCCCACCCCGCTCGCTTCGCTCGGCCTCGCCATGCCTCCCGCGATGGTCCCCGGCGAGCAAAGCTCGCCGCCTCCCCACGCGACTAGGCCACCCTCATTTTCCTCCCCCTCCTCCGCCATGGTCACCTGGTCAGGATGAATCTCGACCTCCCCTACCCCCCTTGCCGCAATCGTCACGGCCAATGGGATGCGTGATCGGGCCCGAGCCAACGCTGCCGTCCATTTCGCCGCCTGGGCCGGCAGCCGCGGCAAAGAGTCGTGCGAAAAAACCTGCCATCCGGCTTGGGCTGTCATCGGTGGTAGGGTATACTCTAGCAAGAGTGGCCCTCGGGAAAGCAACGACGTGAAGCCTTCTGACGACGAATTGGGGTTTCTCTCTTGCCAGGAGATCGCGGACTACTGCCTCGATTTTCTGAGCGGAACCCTGCCCAAGCAGGAACGGCAGCTCTTCTCTGCCCACCTGCGCAACTGCTCGGAGTGCCTGAGGTTTTTCGAAACCTACCGCAAAACCCCCGAGATCTCGCGAGAGGCATTGGCCCTGCATATGCCAGACCGGGTCAGGGTGGCTGTGCGTGATTTCCTGCGCGAACGCTACGAGCCAAGCGCGGCCAGCGACGCCAGCTCGACGAGAAGATGACGACCGCCTTCGCCTGCTTGACAGGCGGAGCGATGCGGGCAAGATGGCCCCATCAGCATGCCCGTCGGCCTGGTTTGTTCCCGCTGTGACGTTCTGACCGGCCTCGACGCGACCCGGTGCCCGGTCTGTCAGGCCCCGATCGTCGAGGCGGCCTTTCGTGAACCATTGCCTGGCCAGTCCCAGTCTGCTGTCTCTGTGGAGGAATCCATGCCAACCATGCCATGCCCAACTTGTGGCAACCCAGTCCCGATCGGCGATCGTTTCTGCGGCCAATGTGGGGCGCGCATCGAAGTGCCACCCGCGCCAGTCGCTAGCGCGGGCAAGACCATGTTCTTCTCGGGCGTCCAGGTTTCTGGCATCGCCAAGCTGGTGGTGGTCAAGGCCAACAGCGCCGACGGATTGGCCTACGAACTCGGCGGGACGGAGCATGTCGTGGGCCGCACCGAGGGTGCCATCCTGTTTCCCGAGGACCCCCTGGTGTCCCCGCGCCATGCCAACTTTTTCTACCGGGAGGGCAAGCTGTTCGTGCGCGACGAAAACTCCATCAACGGCGTGTTCGTGCGCATCCGCAACCCGGCGCGGCTGGAATCCGGCGCGGTATTCTTGCTGGGCGAGCAGCTCCTGCAGGTTGAAGCCCTGCCACCCGATTTCGGACCACAGCCAGATGCCGAGGGAACCTATTTCTACGCCAGCCCGAAGCGGGCTTCCAAGATGCGCATCATCCAGCGACTGCGCGGGGGAGAAATCGGCCTCATCGTACGCGCCCGCGGTGACAGCATCACGCTCGGTCGCGAAGGGAATGACCTCAACTTCCCCGACGACCCCTTCATCTCGGGGCGCCACGCCGAGGTCAGCATAAGTCCGGATGGGGTGTTCACGGTGAACGATGTGGGATCCAAGAACGGCACTTTCGTGCGTATCAGCGATGAGTCCCAGTTGGAACATGGCGACTACGTGTTCCTCGGCCAGCAGCTCCTGCGGGTGGAGATTTCGTAGTTTTACTACGTCGCGTCAATAGGAAAAATGAAAGTTGATGTTCTTCTTTATGAACTGAGCGGAGGATAGCTCGTGATCATCTGTTCTCGCTGCGGCAAAGAAAATCAAGACCAGTTCAAGTATTGCCTCGGCTGCGGCCAAAAACTGCAGACGGCACCTCCTGTGCCGGCTCCGGCGGAGCCCCCCAAGGCGGCCCCAGCCGCCCCGGAGCCCGCAAGTATGGGCGCGGCAAAGACCTTCTCACCTCCCCCGCCACTCGCAGCGACCCAACTCGCGGGTGCTCCCCTAGCGGCGGCTTCCTTAGGTGCGGCGGCGCGTCCCTCGGCGGCGAGTTCGGGATCAGCCCAGGTGATTCGGCCGGCTGCCGCAGCAGGCTCAGCTCCACATGTGGTCCGTCCCAGCGCGGCCGCGGGAGTCCAACGGGGCGCGTCCCCGGTCGCGCCGGGCGCAGGCAGCTCCGCCGGTGCCGCAGCCGCCTTTGCCTCTGGCCAGGTTGTGTCCGCACCTGCCCCTTCGCACGATGCGTCCCGGCCGCGAGCTGTGACCTCGCCGCAAGACGCAGCGACATCATCAAAACTCGCCTCCGCACCGACCGCCTGGCGCCCCGGTGGTGGTGGAACAGCCTCTGCGCCCAACCCTCTGCTTTCAGCGTCGGCGGCAGTGCCCCGGCCTTCGGCCGCTGCGGCACAAGTCCCTGCTAGGCCGGCCGCTGCGCAGGTCGCCGCCGTGTCCGTGCCACCGGCCCCGGCCGCGTATTCGTTCGCGCCGACTGCTTACGCTCCAGGCCCTGCCGCCGCCCCGGCGCCAGCAGCCCCGGGTCCGGCTGTGTGCCCGCGCTGTGGCAAGACGGTGGCTGCTGGCTTTGCGTTCTGCGGGGCCTGCGGTCATCGCATGAAACAGGCCGCAGGCGCGGTGGTTGAAGCCGCCTTGCAGCAGGCCGCAGCGTTGGCCCCTGAGCCCGCCAAGGCCACGGTTCGTGGCCAGCTCACTCTCATCCGTCCCGACGGCACCGAGGGTGGAATCCACCCCCTACGCCAGGGTGAGAATCTGATCGGACGCGGCCAGGGCCATCTTTTCGACGCCGACCCCTATCTTTCGCCTCGCCACGCCGAATTCCTTCTCACCGAGGAAGGGCTCGAGGTCCGCGACCTGCGCAGTTTGAATGGCGTGTTCGTGAAGCTCACACAAGAAGAACCGCTGGAATCAGGCGACACCTTCCGCATCGGTCAGGAACTGCTCCGCTTCGACATCATCAACCCACCCGCCCCGCTCGAGGATGGAACCGAGATCGTCGGCACGCCCAACCCAGGCTACTGGGGCCGCTTGTCCGTGATCGTCGGCCGAGACCTGGATGGCCCCGCCTTCCCGCTCTTCGACGAGACAGTTGTACTCGGCCGTGAGCGCGGCGACGTCCTCTTTCCCGAGGACGGCTACGTCTCAGGCACGCACTCACAGATCACCCTGGCCGAAGGCCGGGTTTGCCTGACCGACCTGGGTTCATCGAATGGCACCTTCCTCCGGGTTCGCGAGGCGCGAGCAGTGCCGACTGGCAGCCTCCTGCTTATGGGCCAGCAGCTCTTCCGCGTGGCGTATCAGTAGCTATTTCTTGGGCTTGTTGAAGAACGCCTTGCGCAGGTCGTCGTTCTGCTTCGGCTCGATGTAGCGGAAGCCGCCCGGGATCTTGAAGCGCTCCCCATTGTCGAAGTCCAGGACTACGTCCACCGGCCCCTTGTCCCCGGCCGGGGTGACAAGATTGATCTTGTCTTTGGACGCTATGACGGCCTGCTCGGCTATGTGACCGCCGAACGAGACTCGGACCTGCGTCTTGCCTGGCTGCAGCCCGGCCCCGATGATGTTGACGTGGTCACCGCCGGCGCTGATGCCCTCGGGTGGCTCTACCCGGTCGATGCGGAGCTTGGTTTCATCGCAGGCTGCCAGGAATGCCAAGACCAGAAGGGCCGACGACAGCCCCAAGACGCGTTTCATGTGCGCTCCTCCTTGAATAGATGGCACCTTAGCCCTCTCAAACCCTGCGGTCAACGGCGACGCTGCGGCTGCCGAAACAAGGCCACGACCCACCCTCAACCTGCCACCGCCCATCTCACCGGCCACGGCCGCGACCCTCTGCGGCTATCGAGGGATTGGGGAAGTGCCACTGCCCCTGTCACCCAAGATAGGGTATGACTAGGATGCTCTTCCGAGCGCTGCTTTCTCCGTGGATACCAGACTGCGCGATATCGAGGCCCTCCTGGAAAACGCAGTTGCCGGGACCGCGGTCGAAGTCTATGGCGCCGCAGGGGCCATGGGCCCGGCCATCGCTGCCCATCTGACGCGCCAGGGCGCCGACCACTCTCCCCTGCTCTATTTGGTTGCTGGTGAGGATCTGGTCGAGTCGCGCTGTGCAGACCTGTCGTTCTTCCTGGCGCCGCGGAAGTCAGCCGAGGATCCGCTGGCTCCTTTGCCCGTCCTGGATCTGCCTGCACCCGAAGTCTCGCCGCACGCTGAGATGCAGCCCGATCGCCGCACGGTCATGCGCCGGCTGGCTCTCCTCTACCGCCTAAGCCACGGCCAGGTGCCGGCCGTGGTGGTGGCGCCTGCTGCTGCAGTGTTTCGGCGGGTGATTCCCCCGAGGCAGTTCGCTGATCTCTGCCGCCTGGTCGAGGCCCACTCCACCCTCGACCGGGAGGCTTTGGTCAAGGACCTTGGCCGAGCCGGCTACGGCCGCGCCCAAGTGGTCGAGGATCCGGGAACCTTTGCGGTACGCGGGGCGGTCATCGACGTTTTTCCCCCGGTCTACAAGCACCCGGTGCGCATCGAACTTTTTGGCGACGAGGTGGAGTCGCTCCGTCTGTACGACGCCGCCACCCAGCGTACCTTGCGACCCATCGACAAAGTGGCGCTTCACCCGGTGCGGGAGACCGTGGTAACCGCCGGGGCCGACACCCGGTCGCGCTTGCTGGCCGCAGCCGACCAGGCCGCCTACCCGTCAAGCAAGACCCGCTACCTACTTGAGCAGATCGAGCGCGGCGAGGATTTCTTCGGCAGCGAGTCGCTGGTTCCCATCTTTCATGCCTGCCTTGGCTCGTTCTTCGACTACCTTCCGTCGCAGGCCCACGTGGTGGTTGAGGATCCGGTGGCTATCCTGGAAGAGGCGCGGCGCAGTTTCTCCCGCGTGCGCGAGAGCGCCTTGCATCGCCGGGCCGAGCATCGGCTCGCCCTTGATGCGGAGGAGTTCCTGCTCGACGAGGAACAGGCACGCCTCGCGCTTGCCGCTTGGCCGCGCCTGGAATTGCGCGCGGTGGAGATGACGCCCTCCCCTGCTGCCGACCGGCCGCCCGCACCGCGCGTCCGGATGACGGCGGAGCCCAACACCAGCCTGCGCGCCGAGTTGCTGCACGAGCGCGGCGACGAAGATCTCGGGCATGCCCTGTGCGAACGCATCCGACTCTGGCAGGCCGGCGGCTACCACGTGTGCCTGGTGGCACCCAGCCGCACCCACGCCGACCGGCTGGCCGGGGTCCTGCACGCATTCGGCCTTGCGCCCGCAGCCCCGCGCGACCACAGCGAAGGGGGTGCGCAGTATCTGCTCACGCGGAGCGCGGCCCGCCCCTCCTTGGAGATCCTAGTCGGGCCGCTCACCCGCGGATTCCGCCTGCCCGATGAGCGCCTGGCGCTGGTCGCGGAAGAGGAGATCTTTGGTGCGCGCGCGCACCGTGCAGCCCCGGCTGCCACGGCGCCCGGGTTTGGGGATTTGGCCGAAATCGCCGAGGGCGACCTGGTGGTCCACGACGAACAGGGGGTGGGACGCTACCGGGGCCTGAAGAAGCTCACCCTGCGGGGAGTGGCCCACGACTTTCTCCACCTGGAGTACGACGGCGGTGGACTCTATGTGCCGGTCTACCGCATCGGCGTGGTGCACAGGTTCCTGGGCGGCACGACCGTGCGCCTCGATAGGTTGGGCGGCACCACCTGGGTGGAAAAGCGACGCCGGGTTTCCGCCGAGGCACGCAAGCTGGCAGAGGACCTGCTGCAACTCTACGCCCAACGGCAGGCGCTACCGGGCCATGCTTTCCCGCCCCCTGACGTCATCTTCCGCGAGTTCGAGGAAACCTTCCCGTTCGAGGAAACCGCCGACCAGGAGAGGGCCATCGCGGCAGTACTGGCCGACATGCAAGACGAGGCGCCTATGGATCGTCTGGTGTGCGGCGACGTGGGCTACGGCAAGACGGAAGTAGCTCTGCG
Organism: Myxococcales bacterium; assembly: GCA_003153015.1. Classification (GTDB taxonomy): domain Bacteria; phylum Myxococcota_A; class Polyangia; order Fen-1088; family Fen-1088; genus Fen-1137. The sequence continues at coordinate 5,245 of PMBS01000189.1, read as the reverse complement.
CGCCTCGCTGCTGGCCGCGCTGGGCGGCCGCCAGGTCGCAGTGCTGGCCCCCACCACCGTCCTGGTCGAACAGCACGCCGTGACCTTTGCGGAGCGGCTGCGCGACTTCCCGGTGCAAGTGGCTTCGCTTTCACGTTTTCGCAGCAAGGGCGAGCAGCGGAACACCATCGCCGCGCTGGCCAGCGGAAAGCTGGACATCGTCATCGGCACCCACCGCCTGTTGTCGCGCGATGTGCACTTCCGCAACCTGGGGTTGCTCATCATCGACGAGGAACAACGGTTCGGGGTTGCGCACAAGGAGCGGCTCAAGGAGATGCGCTCGCAAGTGGACGTGCTCACCTTGACCGCCACGCCCATCCCGCGCACCTTGCAGATGGCGATGAGTGGCATACGCGAGATCTCCATCATCGCCACCCCACCCGCTGACCGGCTGGCCATCCGCACCTTCGTGTGCGGCCATGATCCCGATCTTCTGCGCGAAGCAATTGCCAAGGAACTGGCGCGCGGAGGCCAGGTGTTCTTCGTGCACAACCGGGTGGAGGATCTGCCCAAGTGGACGCGCGAGGTTTGCGCCCTGGCGCCTGGGGCACGCGTCGGCATGGCCCATGGCCAGATGCCCGAAGCCAAACTGGAACGGGTCATGATCGACTTCGTCGACGGGCGCTACGACATCTTGTGCTGCACGACCATTATCGAGTCGGGCCTCGACATCCCGCGCGCCAACACCATGATCGTCAATCATGCCGATCACTACGGGCTAGCACAGCTCTATCAGTTGCGCGGGCGCATCGGCCGCGCGAAAGAGCGTGCGTTCTGCTACCTCGTCATTGCATCGGAAGGCGCTCTGTCGGCCCAGGCGCGCCAGCGGCTTGAGGTGTTGCAGCGTTTTACCGAGCTGGGCGCGGGATTTCAGGTAGCGACGCACGATCTCGAGATCCGGGGCGCGGGCGAGATTTTGGGCGATCGGCAGTCGGGCCTGCTCGCCGCCGTCGGCTTCGACACCTATACGCGCATCCTGGAAGAAGCCGTGGCCGAGCTACGCGGACAGCCCATCCGCAGCGAATTCGATCCCGAAATTGCGGTCGACGTGCCCGCCTTCTTGCCCGACGACTACATTCCCGACACCGGCCAGCGTCTCGATTTCTACCGACGCCTGGCCCAAGCCCGCGACGAGGGCGAGGTGCGCGAAACCCTGGCCGAGCTGGAAGATCGCTACGGCCCGCTGCCCGACGAGGCCCGCCTGCTCGGCGAGGTCATGAGCGACAAGACCCTGGTGCGCCGTACCGGAGCACGGGCCTGGGAGCTGACCGCGGGCCGACTGGTGCTGTCCGCGGGCGTGGACGCGCGCCTGGATCCGGCCAAGGTCATGCGATTGGTGCAGCAGCGGGGCAGCCGCTGGAAGCTTTCACCCGACATGAGGCTGTCGTATGCCTTCGACGATGAGGAAAGGCGCGACCACCTGGCCGCTGCACGAAGGCGGCTGCAGGAGGTGGTGGCGTGCGTGACGGGGTAGGTGTTGCGGGAAGACCGCACCTGTGCCATGCAAACAGGATGCGTCGTTGCCTTCTCTGCCTCGCAGCCCTAGTCCTGTGCGCCTGCAAGCCCAGCCCCGCACCGGCGGGCAAGGGCGCTTCCCGACCTGGTCCGGTCCTGGCCCGGGTGGACGACACCGAGATCACGGCCGCTGATCTGCAGGAGGTGCTGGCCCGCTATTCTCACACGCCCTTCGTGCTCGCTCGCTACTCCACCCCGGAGAAGAAGAAGGAGCTTCTCGACGGCCTTGTCCGCTACGAACTGATGGCCCGCGAGGCGATACGGCGAGGCTACGATCGCGACCCCGACGTGCAGCGCATCGCCAAACGACAGATGGTGGCGCAATTCGAGAAACGGGAAATCAATGACAAGCTACGCGCCGAGGACATTCCGTCCGCAGATGTGGAGAAGTACTACCGCGAGCACCAGCCCGAGTTTGTCCGTCCCGAGGAGATTCGCGTCAGCCAGATTCTCGTACGCGACGCAGCCGCCGCGCGCCGAATCACCGCCGAAGCCAAGTCGAGGCGCAGCGACGCAAAATCATTTCGCGATTTGGTGGAGCGCTATTCCGAAGACCCAGATTCCAAACCGCGCGCGGGCGATTTGACGTTCTTCGACCGCAAGACCACGCGCGAGCCCAAGGCTTTGGTCGAGGCCGCCTTTGCCATGGACAAGGTCAACGACGTGGCGGGGCCTATCGCGTCGGACAAAGGCTTTCACATCCTCAAGCTGACCGACCGCCGGCCTGAGATGACACGGCCATTGGCTGAAGTGAAGGGCGAGATCCAGAGGCGACTTCTCGATCAAATGCGGGCTCAGAAGAAACGTGAGCTAGTGGAAGAGGCGCGCAAGGCGATCCGCGTGGAGATCTATGAGCAAGAGCTGGCGAAGATCGCCCTGCCCCCAACCGCGGACGGTGGCCAGCCACTTTCTGCCAAGACGCCCGTCACCATTTCTGCACCAACCGGAGCGTCTACACCCAAGCCCTAGGAACCCAGGCGATGCGTACGACCCAACTGTGCCTTGCCACCTTTCTCTTGTTGCTGCCCGCAATGGGCCTGGCGCGCGTGGTCGAGAAGATCGTCGCTTTGGTCGGCAACGACGTCATTCTGCAAAGCGAGGTCGAGGAACGGGCCGCGCCCATGATGGCCGACATCGCTGCCATCTCCAATCCCAGCCAGCGGGCCGCGCGCGCCTCGGCTTTGCGCCGTCAGATCCTGGAACGCATGGTGGACGAGCAACTCTTGGTACAGGAGGCGACTGAACTCAAGATTTCCATCAGCAGCGAGGAGGTCGACCGCTCCATCGAACAAATCAAGAAGGACTACGGCCTCGACGACACCCAGCTACGCGAGGAGCTGCACAAGCAGGGCCTTACTCTCGCCGCCTACCGCCTGAACACGAAACGCGAGATCTTGAGGTATCGGGTCATCAACATCGCGGTGGGATCCAAGATCAGCGTGAGCGACGCCGACGTGCAGACCTACTACGAGCGCCACATGCAGGCGGCCAACATACAGGTGCGCGCCAGCCACATCTTCCTGGCCATTCCCGAAGGAGCCGACGCGGCCACGGCGCAGGAAAAGGAAAAGCAGGCTCAGCTTCTGCTGCAACGGGCGCAATCGGGCGAGGACTTTGGCAAGCTGGCGCGCGAGTATTCCGAGGATCCCGCCACCCGCGCCGAGGGAGGTGATCTCGGCTGGTTCGGCAAGGACATCCTGCCCAAGCCCATCGAAGAGCTGGTCTTCTCCATGAAGGTTGACGACGTGCGCGGACCGGTGCGCGCCGATCGTGGCTTTCACGTCATCAAGCTGCTGGGCCGCCGCTCCCAGGACCCGAAACCCCTGGCCGAGGTGCGCGACCAGATCCGCGGTCAGTTGCGTCAGCGCGAAGTAGAACGGCAGACCAAGAACTTCCTGAGCGAGCTGCGCAAGAAGACGCTGGTCGATATCAGGATGTAACCTACCCGCCAGTCAGCCAGGCGAGGGCTGTTGAAGGGTCGATGATCCGAACTGGCGAGTCGACGAACCCCTTCGCGTCGCGGGTCACGATGGCGTCACAGCCGCACATCTCCGCTGCCGATGCACAGACAGCGTCTTCGAAGTCGGCCCAACCGAGGGACAGCGCACGCCGCAGAACTTTCTCGTCTACCGCTGCCACGGTAAACGTGCGCAGGATTCCGTCGGTGGCTCGTCGGGCAAAACCGGGACCCTGGGCACGAGAAACCAAGTAGAAGATGGTCGTGACCCCATGAGCGGGGACGAACCCCCGACCCTTTCCCCCTTCCAGTGCAGCCCACAGCCGCCCCGCGCTGGCGGCCTCGGCCCGATCCAGAACCACGTCAAGCACGATATTCAGATCGAGCAGCAGTCGTTTCACCGGTATTTCCTCTGCAGATGGCGCCCATATTCCTCGTGCGAAACACCCTTGGCCGCTCCCCGCAGCATGCGCAGGACCGGGGGATCCTCCTCGGCCGTCCGCGCTGGCGCGACTACCAGATCGAGATACCGCTCGACCATCCGCGAGACCGACGTGCCGTGCTGGGCGGCGTAGCGCTTGGCCCGCCCGACGACCTTCTCGTCCACACTAAGGGTTAGCTTGTACATGTACGTATAGTATCTCGAAGGTTATACGTATTCAACCTGCGCGCGACGCAAGCCCTGCGCGGTCTTCCGGGCCAACTACCCCGAGTGCCAGCGGTCCCTTGAAACGAGCCCAGCAACATGCTCTCCGTCCGTCGCCGTGGTAGCCTTGTGTGCAGAGAGCGGTCATGACAACAGTACAGATAGCGTTGCCCGATGACGTGTTCGGCACGATGCATAAGTCACCCGGCGAGGTGGCTGATGAGATGCGTGTGGCCGCCGCTACGATCTGGTACGCGAAGGGCCTGATCAGCCAGGGCCAGGGTGCGGAGATCGCGCGCCTGAGCCGCGCCGACTTCATGCAGACTCTGAGCGACGCTGGCGTCTCACCCTTCCAGGAGACGCTGGACGAAGTTCGGGAGACCCTGCGGCGTGGTTGACCGAAGGACAACGAAAGGACGAAATGGCCCAACCGATTAGCCAAGAAGACAACTTGATACTTCAGAGCTACTGCACCGTGATGTTGATGAACGCGCTAGCAGCAGGCAACAATCTCCTGGAGAGCGACTACTACAAAACCCTGAATATTGAACCACCCATCAGGCAAATGATTGATGAAATCAAGGTGGGCAATCGCGGCGCACTCCTGATGTTCTTGTATGCGATGCTGGTCATTCCCAGGGAGCTGCTCAGTGCCAAGTACCAGGCTGAGTACAACGAGATCGACCTACGACTTGTCTCCCTGACGCAATCCACGAACACAACATACGACGAATCACCGGTTCAATATGTACGGCACATCAGAAATGCAGTTGCTCATGCAAGAGTGACATTTTCACCTCCGCCGGACGATTCGGTCACATTTGAAGACAAGGATAGGGGGGGACACACATTTGCGACGACCATGCCGCTCCGTCATGTCGGGTTGCTTCTTGATGACTTGCAGCAAGTTCACCGCAAATGGGTCAACGACTGCCGATCAAAATGGCCGACAAGATGAAAGAACGTCTCAGGCGAAAAGCGCGAACTAGGCAGAGATACCGCCGCCCGAATCTCCAGTCCGAATAGTCCTGCTTCGCCTCCGAGAGCCGGCCGACAAGCCGACCCGATGGCGAAGCCGGCGCGAGCAC
>PMBS01000241.1 GCA_003153015.1 Myxococcales bacterium | reverse complement strand
GTGATGCTCAACAAGGGTCCGCATATCCTGGACGCCATCCGGATGCTCGATGACGTGCTCGCCCGGATGGAGGGGCATCAGCACAAGAAGACCCCGCAGTTGCGTGTCCTCCACTCGTGGCAGTCTACGTTTTCGGCGGAAGATGGAAGGAGATTGAGATGATCACAGTTCTCGGAGCGGGTGGCGCCATCGGCGGCGAGCTCGCGAAGCTACTTGCCTCCAGCAACCAGCCGTTCCGTTTGGTCGCCCGGAATCCGCGCGGGGCGCCGGGCGCGACCGAGACGGTGGCCGCCGATCTGACGGACCTGGACCAGACGATTCGCGCCGTGGCCGGCTCCAGCGTGGCGCACCTTCTTGTGGGCGTGAAGTACGACCACGAGGTCTGGCGGGAAGTGTGGCCGCGCGTGCTGAGCAACACCATCGAGGCCTGCAAGCGCGCGGGCGCGAGGCTGGTCTTCTTCGACAACGTTTACATGATGACCTCGACATTGGCATTGTTCCGCCACTGGCCCTCACCCTTGGCCTGCCCGGCCGATGGAACCACACGACGCGCAGTAGCCTCACCCCTATCAGAGCGACAGTGTGAAGAGGTTGGCCGGGTCGGTGTGGTGGGTATTGAGATACGGCGAGTAACTGCTGACGTTGATCGCGCCGTTGGGCTGGAAGGTCATGATGCGCAGATAGCCGCCGCCGCCTTGCGGCTCATCCTGGTAGTCAGCCAGGATCTGGTGCACCGGCGGGCCTGCATCACGCGTGCTGGTCAATTCGCTTTCGGCGTGGACATGCCCGCACAGCACGATGCGTACGTTCGGGTTGTTCACGATCAGCTTCTGCCAGATCTCCTCGCCGTCGTTCACGCCACCCGGAAGCGCCTCTATCCCATAACTGTGGGGGCTGAAGGCCTGGTCGGTCCGCGTTTTGTGGTCGAAGCGTGTGCCGTCCAGGTACAAATAGGCATGCGTGAGCACGATGGCGTTGGCTTGCGTATTGGCCTTGAGAACCCCATCCGCCCAAGCAAGTACGGCGTCGCGCGGGCCAAATTCCAACGATATGATGAGCCACGACTGACCGTTGGCTTCGAATAGGTGATAGCTATTGGCGGCGGAGCCTGGCTGAAAGGGGGCCTGGAATGATGGCTCCCAGTCCAGGCTGGTGAGCGAGAAGTAACTGTCAAACAGGGTGGTGTCGCGACTGACCGCGCCTCCGCCTCCCGGATAGTCGTGGTTACCTATCGCCAAAGCATAGGGCACTTTGAGGTCGAGCAGGTGCATGCTGTGCGAGGCATTGGTCCACTGGCCGTCCACGTCGTTGTCGACGATGTCGCCCTCGTGGGCCACGTAGCGAATGTTTAGCGCGGTTGCCTGATTGATGATCCAGTTGGCCTGGGCGTCGAAAATCTGCGGGTAGGTGGACGAGTAGTACTGAGTGTCGGGCAGAACGATCAGCGTCCAAGGTATCCCGGTGGGCGAGCCGGAATCGACCTGTCTCCCGGAATCCGTGACGTCCTCCGCATCCATTGCCGTTCCTGAATCCACGCCCGGCGCCCCTGCGGTTCCTGTATCGACCTGGGTTCCCGAGTCCGTGGTCAACTCCCCCGCAGCGTCGTCCGGCAAAATGGTCGCATTCGCCGCGTTGGCCGGTGGCTCCCCTGCCGCGGCATCGGTTGCGGCAGCCGTGGGAGTCACTGCCTCTGAGCCACAAGCCAGCAGCAGGACGAAAGGACCGGCAAGGACCAGAACTTTACAGTTAGGTGTCACATATTCTCCCTGCGCCAGAACCTAGCAAGCGCCCCCGCCGTCCAATGTGACAAAACTGCAACCATAGGGGACCCCGAGCCATTGCGTTTCATTGTCTTCGCACCATCGTCTCTCAGATGTCACCCATGGGCTCTGCTGGCTGTTCTACTCTCTGGCCATGGCTCTCGCGGAGATGCATTTTCCCGGGCATGCCGAACCTGTCCGTGGCAACGGAGTGGTGGACCCGCTATCTTCCGAAATGCGTCGGCGGCGCGTGGTAGTGACGGGGATTGGCGTAGTCACGCCGTTCGGCCACGACGTGGAGAGCTTTTGGCAAGCACTGCTGGCGGGCCGTTCGTGCATTACGCCGATAACCCGCCTCGATACCTCTGACTTTCCGGTTCATTTTGGCGGGCAGGTGGACGACGTGGCGGCGACGGCGTTTCTTCCCGCGTCGCTCATCCGTCGCAACGACCTATCGACCAACATCGGTCTCTTGGCGGGTGGGCTGGCGCTTGAATCTGCGGGGCTGGACGTTCTGGCCGAACAGAAGCGAGCCATCTCGGTGATGGTGGGTGCGGCCTTCGGGGCGACGCAGGGTTTGCAGGATGTGTACAACGCCTTCTACCTGCGCGGCTGGCGCAAGATGCACCCGTTGTCGGTTACCCGCAACATGTTCAATTCTCCTTCCAGCAACCTGTCGATCCATTTCAAACTCGGGGGCAGCCACCACACAGTCGCGGCGGCGTGCGCCTCAGGTGCGGTGGCCATCGGCGAGGCGTTTCGGCGCATTCGCCATGGCGAGGACGACGTGGTGCTGGCCGGCGGCGCCGACGCCCCGATCTGCGGCAGCGTTCTGGCCGGCTGGGCGCATCTGCGCGTGCTCTCACAGCACCCTGAGCCGGCGCAAGCGAGCCGGCCCTTCGACGAAGAGCGCGACGGCTTGGTGCTGTCAGAGGGCGCTGCAATGCTGGTTCTAGAGGACCTGGAACATGCGCGCGAGCGCGGATCTCGTTGTTGGGGCGAGATCGTCGGCTACGGCGCCAGCAGCGACGCTAGCCATTTGACTGCGCCCGAGGGTTCGGGCCAGTGCGAAGCCATCTTGCGTGCTCTGCGCTCGGCGGGGCTACGGCCGGAGGACGTCGACTACGTCAATGCCCATGGAACGTCCACAAAGCTGAACGACGAGACTGAGACGCAAGCGCTGCGCGCGGCATTTGGCGATCATGCCGCCAGCTTGGCCGTCAGTGCCAACAAGTCGATGCTTGGTCACACCATGGGTGCCTCGGGCGCTTTGGAGCTGGTGTCCACGCTGCTCACGTTGCGCGATGGCATCATTCCGCCGACCATCAACTACCGCAATCCCGATCCAGCCTGCGACCTCGACTACGTGCCCAATCAGGCGCGACGGCGTCCGGTGCGGCTGGCCATCAAGAACTCCTTCGCATTCGGCGGAGACAACGCCGTACTGGTCGTCAAGAAAGCAGAGGAAATGCCCCAATGACCACAGATCAGATTCACGACAAGCTGGCCAGGATTATCGTTGAGAAGCTCAATAGCGCTCTCGAGTTGGATGAGGTAGGATGGGACAGCACACTACGCGAAGACCTAGGCATGGACTCACTTGGGGCGGCAGAGTTGCTGTTCGAGATAGAGGAAGCTTTCGGCACCGAAATCGGCGCGGTGGACGCCACGTCGCTGGTGACTGTGCGTGACGCGGTAACGGCAATCTCGCGTAGTCTTCAGTCCCGGGCAGCGTGACTCACCGGCGACGGGACGTCAGGCGACCCTGCCCATGGGTCCGGGGCCCGCAATGCTCGCGTAGTGTTCGTACCCAGGGTTGCCCATGTAGAGGCGCAGTAGGCGGGGGTCAGTGGCGCGCAGATCGACGATGATGAGGCCATCGATGCAATCGCCGAAAGCTTCGTCAACGTTGAAACTGAGCAACGAGGCGCCAAGACGCAGATAGTGACGCAATAGAATGGGAAAGCCCTTGCAGTCGACTTCAATGTCGGACACCAGGGCCGCCACGTCCTCGGTGTTGCGCACGAGAGTTGCCAAGACCTGGCGCTCCCGACGGGTCAGTCGTTGGCGTGGTGGATTGCGTGGCCTAACCAGAGGACCCAGTGCATGATCGCCGCGCAGCTTGGAGAGAAACTCCACCATCAAGCGGCGTGACAGGCCAGCGTAGGCACGACTGATGCTGACCGGTCCGAAGAGGATCTTGCACTCCGCATTGCGCACCAGGTACTCACCAATGCCACGCCAGAGGAGAGCCAGCGGCGCTGCCTGGCCTTGGTACTCCTCCCGCACGAACGAGCGACCGAGCTCCAACGCAGGACCCATACGCTGCAAGAATCCGGGCTTGAACTTGAAGAGGGTGCTTGTGTACAGCCCGGCGCCGCCCCTTTTCGGAAGGATATGGTCAAGCCGGCCCAGACGATAGGCGCCCACGACTTCGTGGCGGGCGGCGTTCCAGAGAACGAGGTGCAAGTAGTGCTGGTCGAAGTCGTCCAGGTCGCACGGCATGCCGGTTCCCTCGTGGGCAGCCCGGAAGGTCTGCTCGCGCAGGCGGCCGATCTCAATCAGCAGAGATGGAATTTCGTGGCGGCTGGCCACGAACACCTGGTAGTCCGCCTGCGCCACTAGCAGCGCAGTCGCGGGCAGCGCCATGACCTCGTCGCTCAGACAGCGGGATGGCAGTGGCGGCCGAAGGGGCTGCGGCCGAATCTCAGGTTCGCGCGGCGCGAAGCGCGGACGGATGGCGCTTTCGCGCCACTGCAGCATGTGGGTCTTGAAACGCAGGTACTCGGTCAAGGTGCGATCGTCGGGATAGCGCGCAATCTTGTGCGGCTCGATGGGGCGCCCGATGCGCACGGAAAGGCGAGACCGGCTGCGCTTGAGAAACTCAGAAGGCAAGAGAGCCGTGCGCAGCCGCGGATGGATCAGGCCCGAGAGCTGGAATGCCAGGCTGTTGTGGCCCTCGAAGAACATGGTGATCGCCGTGGCGCCGGTCCGGCGGAGCAGCACAGCCACCGTGCGGTGCCAGGCGGGATCGGCGATGCAGCCGTGTTTCAGGTGTAGATGCGACACTGTTCCCGATGGAAAAATCCCGACCGTACCACCTTGCGTCAGCCACTTCAGGGCAGCGCGCAGGTACGAGGTATTGCGTTGGGTGGCGCTGGTGCCGCCCAGGACGTCCACGGGCAGAATCAAGGGGCTTATCTCGGGAATGCGCTGGAGCAGCCGATTGGCCAGTAGACGGAAGTCAGGGCGGACCTGGGTCATGATGTCGCCCATGATCAGCCCGTCGGCGACACCAAAGGGGTGGTTGGCTACCACCACCAGCGGTCCGGCTGTCGGAATCTTGGCCCGATCTTCGGACGGAAGGTCGTAGCTCACGCCGAATGTGCGCAGAGCGGCGCCGAAGGGGTTGCGATCATCGGCCGACGGTGATGCGAGTGCGTAGATGTCGTTGATGGTGGAAAGAGAAAGAGCCTGTTCGATGGGGCCCTCGACCAGACGAAAGAGGGTTCGTGCAATCGGATTGGCAATGGCCGCCCTGAGATCGATGAGACGCGCTGGGCGTCCATCCGGATCGGGGCCTTCGGCGTTGCCGCCAGACATCGCAGGATCCCCGGCGCTAGTAGCACCACATCGGCACACCCCGCTCGGCGGTAGCAAACCATTGTTCCAGACGCAGCCTGCGCAGCGACTCGTCTCGCTCAAAATCCTCCAAATCCGTTTCCAGCTCGCCGTCCGGCGTGCTTTGGCACTGGCTCTCGGCCTGGCCGTGGTCTTGGTGATCTTGCTTGAGCGGCGCCATGTGAACCTCCTTTGCGACAAGGCAATAGTAGGCCATTGCACGGGTTGGCCGCGTGACAGCTAGGCAACCTTTCTGTGGCGGCGGCGGGCGAAACCTGCTCACGCCGTAGCAGCTTGCTTCAACAGGGCTGCATTGCGGCGCAAGGTTCTTCCCAACCAGTCGGCGGTTTTGATCCTGAGAAAGCGGCGGTGCAAGGCTTGCGCGTGGTCCCTGAAATGCGCGCTCACAACCCGAGCCGCAGCCGCCCGCGCATTTTTTCCCTGGGCCTCCCAGTACGTTGCTGCTAGGGCAATCCATTCAGCGAGCACGAAGGCGTCGTGAAGCCTGCCCAAGATGTCCTGCAGGTCCTTGAATCGTCGCACGGCCGAAGCGCCGGCCCCAAACAAGGCGCGATCCAGCTCGGCGGCGTAGCGAAGCCAGCGACAGCGCCTCCTAATCGCATGCAAGGCCATCGGGGCGAAGTGCTTCCCCAACGCGTGCAGCTCTTCGAGTGCCATACGAGCATGCTTCCGGCGCATGGCTCCCAGCCGCAAAGCCGCCTCACCCGAATCCGCGCCCTCGCGTGCCGACAGGATGTCCAGGTCCTCGCGCAATCGGGTCGCATCGAAATCCGCGAGCGCCTTGGCGAGCTTCCTGTGGGCGCGAGCTCGCGTGGTGGCAAGCCGGTCGTGCAGAAGACGCACGACGGTCGGCGCAACCTTCGCCCGGGGCGCTTCCCGATCGAAAAGTGCGGCACCGACGTCGAAATCGCGTCCCTGTCCTGCCAACCGGGTCAGCTCACGCAAGCGCTTGCATGAACGGCGCACGCGGCGAGCGGCTGGCTTGCGCGCAGCCACGGGCAGGGCCACGCGGAGGCGGCGCGATGCCACGCGGATCTGGTGAATCGGCTCTTCCTGCCCAGCCTGGGCGCCTGGCAGATTGGCGAACAGCCGGTTCACTTGCTCACGCAGGAGTCGGGTTGTGGGCTGTTCACTCTCCTTGCGCTTCGGCTTCACAACCCGGCCAGTTTGGAACAAGAACCGCCGACCCACAAGCACGCCCACGACGCGGGAGTATAAGGGCCCCTATGAAGCTTCTTCCTACACGTCTCGCACGCCGAGCAGAAGCGACGCTTTCTCGAACGCCTGGATACGCCGGAAAAGAATTGGAAATTCTCCGCAGCGGACATCGCCGAACGCCAGTACTGGCGGGAGTACATGGTTGCCTACGAAGACATGATCCGCGCCACCGCGACGCCCTGGGCTCCCTGGTACGTCGTCCCCGCTGACCACAAATGGTTCACCCGCGCGGTCGTGGCGGGCGCGTTCATCGACGCGCTGGCATCGCTCGATCTAGAGTATCCCGAAGTGGGCAAGGCCAAGCGTGCCGAGTTGGCCTCCGCCCGAAAGGCGTTGCACGCCAGCCAGGAACCACCCGCGCGCTGATCGGATGCACCTGCCGAAGCCTCGGCATTACAGCAGGTTGCTCGCCAGCTCGGCCAGAGCCGAACGCTCACCCCTAGTCAAATTGACGTGAGCATAGATGCTTTGGCCCTTCATGCGATCGATGAGGTAGCTGAGGCCATTTGACCGCGTGTTTAGATAGGGATGATCAATCTGGAAGATGTCGCCGGTAAACACCACCTTGGTCCCTTCGCCCGCGCGGGTGATGATGGTCTTCACCTCGTGCGGGGTCAAGTTCTGCGCCTCGTCGACGATGAAGTAGATGCCGACCAGACTGCGGCCGCGTATGTAGGCCAGGGGCGCGATGACCAGCTTCTTCTCGTCGAGCAATTCGCCGATGCGCTTGTGCTTGGGATCGCTAGCGCCGAATTGGTTACGGATGACCCCTAGGTTGTCGAAGAGTGGCTGCATGTACGGATCGAGCTTGGACTGGATGTCGCCAGGCAAGTAACCGATGTCCTTGTTGGACAGGGGTACCACCGGGCGTGCCATGAAGACCTGCCGGTAGTTCTTGCGGCATTCCAGTGCAGCCGCCAGTGCCAACAGCGTCTTACCGGTGCCCGCCTTGCCAGAAAGAGTTACCAGATTCACGTCAGGATTCAGAAGGGCATGCAGGGCAAATGCCTGCTCTGCATTGCGCGGCGTGATGCCGTACGCCCCGATCTTGTTGACGTGTCTGATCTGCTTCCGCTCACTGTCGAAAGTCGCCAGCGCAGACTTGCGCCCGTTGCGCAGAATCAAACCTTCGTTGGGCAACGGTGCAGGATCCAGGGACAACTCGCCCACGTCCACAGAATGTGGTGGAGCGTAGAGGCGGTCAATTATTTGCTCACTGATGTGTTCGTGTAGACGCACGCCGTGGTACAGGGCGGAGATGTCCTTGACGTGGTCACTGCGGTAGTCCTGTGCGGTGAGGCCAATGGCCTTGGCCTTCATCCGCAGATTCACGTCCTTGCTGACCAGAATGACCTGCCGCTTGGGCTGTGCGCGTGCTAGGCGGTAGGCGATGTTCAGGATTTCGTGATCTGCAGTGCGAGTGTCGAAGCTCAGCTTCAAGTGGGGATGAAAATCTTGCCCGACCTTCACCATTAGCCGCCCGAGGCCATTGCCGATCTTCACCCCCTTTTCAAACAACGGTTCAGAAGACAGTGCATCAATGGCGCGCAGGAACTCGCGCGCGTGGTAGTTGACTGACTCGTTGCCCTTCTTGAAGCTATCCAGCTCCTCGATTACCGTGATGGGAATAGCAATATCGTTCTCCTCGAAGTGGTAGATACACTGACTGTCGTGGAGAGGAACGTTAGTGTCGAGAACAAAGAGTTTGCGATTGGCCATCCGTTGGCTCTGACGAACTGATGCTCCTAGAATATGGGGAGGGCTTGCGCCTGTCACGAAAGAAGGCGTTCGGCCCGCCGGGAGTGTGGCGTTTGCGCCAGCGCCGGCGCGCAAGGCACACGAATGTCACACAATGTTTTCGTGGCTGTCAGACAAGTCAAGCACCCAGGGCGCGCGCGATGAAGTAGCTGGTGGCAGCTATGAGGGCGGACACGGGAATGGTGAAGATCCAGGCCCAGAGAATGCGGCTGGCCAGGCCCCAGCGCACGCGGCCGGGGTTGGAGACCGAGCCCACGCCCACGATGGCGCCGGTGATGGTGTGGGTGGTGGACACGGGAATGCCGAGCTGGGTCGCAATGAAGATGGCCAGCGAGCCGCC
>PMBS01000278.1 GCA_003153015.1 Myxococcales bacterium | reverse complement strand
CTGACACATTAATAGTTGCGTTACCGGCTCTCTCTTGACCGAGCGCGCGAGACAGGCGGCTCCGTGCCACGTGGAGCCTCGTCGACAAATGCTCGCCGCTTGAACATGGGCGCCGGCGGGCTGGTGTGCTCACGTCCGTGGTTGACACGCGCGGACCGTAGCGCTCAAATGACACGGTCGATGATGCTCACCAGATTTGGCGCCAGGACGACGGCAAGGTGGTTGCGACGCTGCCCGCGCGGGCTGGCCGTAGGAGTGGGCTGTGCGTTCGTGCTGGCTGGTGCCCCGGCACGTGCGCAAACGGCGGATCCGCGCGAGACCCAATCGCGCAGCGAGTGTCTTGCCGGCCGCTTTCAGGCTGGTGTGGATCTGTTGGCCCAGATGTTTGCCGAGACCGGGGACGTGAACTACATCTACAACCAGGGCCGGTGTTACGAGCAGAACGGCAGGTTTAGCGAGGCCATCCTGCATTTCCGTGAATTCCTGCGCAAGGCCAAGAACCTGTCGGCTGAGGAAAAGGCCGAGGTGAATGGGCACATCGCCGAGTGCAAGGCCATGAAGGCCGAGCAGGATAGCCTGGCGGTGCCAGCCGCGGCTGTGCCCGTGACGCCGCCGGCGCCCGCGGCGCAGCCCGCACCTGCCGCGACCGTCGCGCCGGCGCTTCCTGCGGAGACTGCTGCCCCGATTCCGGCTGGGGTCGTCGAGACCACGCCGAGTCGGCCCTCTGCAGACAACAGAGGCGCGTCGCTGCGAACCGCGGGAATCGTAACTGGCTCGGTGGGAGCCGCGGCCCTGATCGCCGGGGTGATTTTCAGCATTGAGACCCACAACATCTCTGACGACCTGACCTCAGACGCCGCCAAGCGCAGCTTCAGCAGAAACACCTACGACCGCGGCAAGTTGTTCGCGGATCTGCAATGGGTGGGCTACGGCGTGGGCGCCGCTGCGCTCGGGTGCGGCGTGGTGCTGTACTACCTTGGCTATCGAACGGCCCAGTCGCCCGCTTCCGATTCCGTCAGCCTGCTACCCATGCTCTTGCCAGGTGGAACCGGCGCCGTGGTGCAGGGGAGCTTCTAGCCCATGCAGCGTCGGAACACCTTCTTGGCCGCGTCGGCGTTTCTGCTGACTGCCGCTTGCACGTTCAATCCCAAGGTCGATCCCAGGCAACTGGACTGCAAGGACGACAATGGCTGTCCATCGGGCTACCGGTGCGTGGTCGTCACCTTCGAGGGGTCCGGCTTCTGCTGCAACCAGCCCGACGGGGCTGCGTGCTTCTCGCCCACTGATGCGGCTAGCGCTGGCGGCACGACCAGCGCCGGTGGAACTACGACAGCCGGCGGAACAACCGCGACTGGCGGAACGACCAGTGCTGGTGGAATTACGACAGCCGGCGGTATGACCAGTGCCGGTGGAACCACGACAGCAGGCGGAACGACGGCGAGCGGAGGCACGACCAGTGCCGGTGGAACTACGACAGCAGGCGGGACGATAGCGAGCGGCGGGATCACCCGTGCCGGTGGAACTACGACAGCCGGCGGAACAACAGCGAGCGGCGGCAGCAACGGAGGCATTAACGGCAAAGGTGGCACTTGGGGCGGAATGGCACCAAGTTGCAGTGGGCTGGCCGCGACCTGCGGGCCATCGAACGAGAACTGCTGCAAGAGCTTGCTGGTTCCCGGCGGAACATTCGATCGGAGCTACGACGGCGTAGATTTCACGGATCCGAACTACCCAGCAACGGTGAGCGACTTCTACCTCGACAAGTACGAGATTACGGTAGGCCGGTTCCGGGTGTTCGTGAACGCGGGCATGGGCACGCAGAAAAGCCCGCCAGCGGCTGGCGCGGGTGCAAATCCGGGGATCTCGAGCTCTGGCTGGGACTCGACGTGGAATACCAATCTACCCGTCGACACTGCCAGCCTGAAGACCTCCCTGAAGTGCTACTCGGGCTACCAGACCTGGACCGACACGCCGGGGACCAACGAGAGCAAGCCGGCGAACTGCCTGGACTGGTCCACGGCGTTCGCCTTCTGTGCGTGGGACGGGGGCCGGCTGCCGACCGAGGCGGAGTGGAACTACGCGGCCTCTGGGGGCAGCGAGCAGCGGTACTATCCGTGGTCGAGCCCGCCAACATCTACGACAATCGATGACAGCTACGCCGTCTACAACTGCGGCGGCACATGCAGCATACAGAATGTGGGCTCGAAGTCTCCGAAAGGCGACGGGACGTGGGGCCAGTCCGACTTGGCCGGGAACGTGTGGGAGTGGACGTTGGACTGGTATGCAGACCCATACCCAATGCCATGTAATAATTGCGCCGATCTGACAGTCGCCTCCCTCCGGGTGATCCGGGGCGGCAGCTTCGGCGACGTCGCCTCGGGCCTCCGGTCGGCCGACCGCGGCTACGACGACCCCTGGTACTACTTATACGACCTCTTCGGGGCGCGTTGCGCCAGGACCAGTTTATAGAATACGGCATGCGTGTTGCATGCAACTGAATCATCGTAACTCTTGAACCTTGACTCTTGAACCCTTGACCGCGAGTGGGGTGCCATCGATAAAGCGGCCCGACGGGTCAAGAAGAATTTGCTTCGTGTGGTCTTTTCCTTATTAGCCGCCGGGTCCGGGTAGTCGGGGCGGGGTTTGGGTCGGCGCGGCGTATTGCGGATAGGAAGAAGAGGTCACCTCAGCC
>PMBS01000195.1 GCA_003153015.1 Myxococcales bacterium | reverse complement strand
TGCTTGACCGTGTCGATGCCCAAGTCCGCCTCGAGATCCAGGTCAAGCTCCAGCATATCGCGCGGATACCCCGTCTTGTCCGCCACCATTCCCAGCACCTTCTCAACAACAACACTTCCCGTGGTCGTGGTCGTGGTCGTGGCCGGTCCCGTGGCCACAGTCGTGGGGGTAGCCGCCGCCAAGTCCGGCCGGTTTTCTTTCACAAACCCCGTCACATGTCGCAGGGTCGGGTAGTCACGCAGCTTGAGCGTGTCCTGGCGCGGAATATTGAATGTCTCTCTCACCAGCGCGAACACCTCCGCCTGCTTGACCGTGTCGATCCCCAGATCCGCTTCAAGATCCAGATCGGGATCCAGCATGTCGCGCGGGTAGCCGGTCTTGTCACTGACCAGCCGGAGCACCGTCTCCATGACCACATCGCCGCCGGCAGCCGCTGCAGCGGTTGCGACCGCGGGAGAAGGAGCCGCGGTCACGGCCACCGCCGCCACAGGCGCCGCCTGAGCCGCAGAAATCACAGCCAAGGCCGACGCAGCCTGCGTCCGCGGTGCCGCCGGTGTCGGCACCGCATCGCCAACCCATGCACGCGGGCCCGTGCCCATGGTCCAGGTCGACTGAGCCGGCTCGCGCGCCGGTGGGCCGTTGTCTTTGATGCGCAGGGTACGCTTCTCGACTTCCAGGGCTGGCGTCGGGTATCCGGAGATTTCGGACAACCAACGTTGGTAGGCAACCCGATCCGCCACGCGTTCTTCCAGACCATGAATACGACGGAGAACCGTCATCGCGATCTGTGAACCGAAGCCGGCGGCCAGTCGCAGGGCATAGCGCACGGGGTAGTGCCCTCCCTTTGACAGATTGAGTGTGCCCAGTTCGGGATCGGGCTCGCGATAATTGGGCACTGGCGGAACGATCTGCTTCTCCAGTATCTTGACCGCCACCGCGTCCTCCACGCCCACCCCCATGGGATGACCGGTGAAGCCCTTGGTGTTGGACACCACCAGATCGTTGGCGCTGGCGCCAAAGGTCTTGCGTAGGGCAAACACCTCAGCCGAAGCGCTGCCTCCGCGCGCTGGCGTGTAGGTCTCGTGCGAGATGAAGACCAGCTCGCGCGCCATCGCGTGCCGGTCTACGCCGTGACGCCGCTCCACGCCCGACACCAGACGCTCCATAACGTCCTCGATGTGATCCACGTCCAAGCGCGTCCCGTGGAACGCACTGTTGGCAAACTCGCTGCCCAGCACCTCGCACAGTCCGCGCATGCCGCGCTCGCGCAGCGAATCTTCCGATTCCACCACCAGGCCGCACGCACCCATGCCGAGCAGCATGCCGTTGCGCCGGCGATCAAAGGGCAAAGCCGCCTTTTCCAGCACATCTTCAGTGGTGGCCGCGCCGGTAGCCAGGAAGCCGGCGCCCATCCATTCCAGCAGGTTGTCGGAAGTGACATCGTCGGCGCCAATGATCAGCACGCGGCGGCAGCGGCCGGCCCGGATCCAGTCCTCGGCCATGCCCACTGCCATGGTGGTCGAGGCGCAGGCGGCGTTGACTTGGGTGTTGGGACCGCGGATGCCNNCCGCGGATGCCGAGCAGCTCCGCAAACTGCGCGTGACCCATAGAGAGAATGCGGAAAAGGAAACGGCGATCGAATTCGTAAGCGGTGCCGCCGGTTCGCTGGGTGAAGAAACGCGTGACCTCGTCGACCAGGTTGTCGTAGCCGGGAAAGGCCGAGGCGAAAATCACGCCAGTCTCATCGGCCATGGCGACGGGAAGGCGCCAACGGTCGGGCAGGTAGCCACCCGTAGTGGTGTGACGATAGTGGCGCACCAGCGGAATCCCCGCATCGCGCAGCGCCTCGATACCCGCGGCGATGGCCAGCGCAGAGGTGATGTCCCAGGCCTCAACTCGCTCGCGCGGAATCCCAAATTCCTCGACGATATCGAAGGCGCCGCGGCGGCCGGCCAGGCGAATGACTTCGTCCACCGACTGGATGGGATCCAGGCTGGGTTCGCCGACCTCGCGCTTGACCAGGCGGACCACGTTCTTCTCCAGCATGCGGGTGCGGAAAACCTGGGGCACGGTATCAATGAAGGAATCGCCCCGCAGAATGCGTTCCACATTGCTGTCGTCGAAGACGTGCTTGTTCTGCCCAGGCAGGCCCAAAGCCGCGCCCGACACGACAATCGATCCGGGACGGGCTTCCGGCAGCGCGGGCGGGCCGGCGCGGCGGCCGCCGTACAACGCCATGCCCTCGTCGAGGAAGCGGGCAAACAATCTTCCCAGCCCGTCGTAGTCGGGCTGGCCTGCGTACGCGCGAATCGGACTCTCACTCATGGTCTGGGTTGCTCCCTGCGAAGAAGTCGGGCTTGTGGCGGCCTCGGCGGCCAGGGTTCTCGCGCTGGCGATCTCAGAGCCGGGCTGCGCCCCCGCCAAAGCGACAAGTACATTCTCGGGGCGTGGGATACCCGCCGCGTAGAAGCCGCACATGGCATCGTGGAACGAACGGATGCCGCCGCGTTTGGGATGATTGGTGGCAAGGCAGATGACGTCGTTCTTGTCGTCGAGAATGCTTTCCGCCAGGGCCATGAGCGCGCGCTTGGGCCCGACCTCGACGAAAATGCGCGCCCCCTCCCGGTAGCAGGTTTCGATGCCCTTGACGAACTGGACCGAGGACGCCATCTGGTCAGCCAGACGCCGCCGGATGATGTCCATGTCATGGGTCGGGTAGAGCTCGCCATCGATGTTGCCCACCAGCGGAATGCGCGGGAAGGCGATCTGCATCTCGCAGATGGTGCGGTAGAGCGCGTCTGACGCGGGCGCCACCACCTTGCTGTGGAAGGCGTGGGATACCGGGATGAGCTGCGCGATCAGGCCCAGCTTGTTGAAGTAGTCAACGGCGCGGTCCACGGCGTCGCTGGCACCCGCGATCACGGTCTGCTTGCGGCTGTTGATGTTGGCCGGCGTGAGATAGCCGCCGATCTCGGGCAGCCGGCGTACGATCTCGTCGGTGGGCCCCATCACCGAGGCCATCTTGCCCTTGTCGCCTATCGACACCGAAGCCATGGCCCGCGCGCGCGCACTCACCGCCACCAGGGCTTCGGCGAAAGTGACCATGCCGGCACCCACAGCGGCGGCCCACTCGCCCAGACTGTGCCCCATCACAATGTCGGGCTTGACCCCGTGCTTGTCGAGCAAGCGCATGACTGCAATGTCGCTGGCCACCATGGCGGGCTGGCAGATGGTGGTGTCCTTGAGCGCCTCTTCGGCCGCTTGCATGGCGGCCGGATCGGCCTCGTTCTTGTAGACGTAGCTGGTCAGCGGCTGGCCCAGAATGGGGCCCATCACGCGATCGGCCTCGGCGAACGTCTCGCGCACGATCGGGTCGGGCACATCGGCCAGCATGTTCACGTACTGTGAGCCCTGGCCGGGAAACAAGAAGGCCACCTTGCCCGCTTTACCACGCCGGAAGTGGATGCCCTTGCTCTGCAGCACGCGCCACTTCTTGGGCTCGTTCTTGTCGAGGCCCGCCAGAGCGGCCTCGCACTTCTTGAGCAAGTCAGCCGCGTCCTCGAAGGCGATCACCAAACGCGCTGGCGCGGCGAGAAAGTCCGGCCCGGGCGGCTGGCGGTCTGGCACCTGGCCGGCCTTGGCCCTTTCCATGGCCTGAACCAGAGCCATCTGCACGCTCCTGGGGTCGCTCCCGCCTACCGCCAGCATGTTGCCCAGCATGGGCGGCCGGTCGTCCTTGGCCAGCGTGACCCCGGGTGCGCCGCCAGTGAAGGAAGCGGGTACCTGCACCACCGGCTCGCGCCGAGTCACCATGCCCGGCACATACTCCTCGACCACCACGTGGAAATTGGTGCCGCCAAAGCCGAAAGCCGACAAGCCGCAGCGCCGCGGACCGAACGACGGCTTCTCCCAAGGTTGCACCTTGGTGTTCACAAAGAGGGGCATCTTGTCCCAGGGAATACTGGGATTCGGCTGGTTGAAATTGATCGAGGGCGGGAGGAGCTTGTGGTGACAGGCGAGCACGACCTTGAGCAGGCTGGCGGCGCCTGCCGCGCTCTTCAAATGACCGATCTGCGATTTGATCGAGCCGAGTGCAATCCGATGCTTGATGGGCGAGCCTTCGGCGAGCAGCTGGGTCACGGTCTCCATTTCGGCCACGTCCCCGGCCCGGGTCGAGGTGCCATGGCCTTCCAAGAGGGTCATGGTCGCGGGGTCCAGTCCGGCGCGCTGCCAGGCGCGACGCAAGGCCAGGATCTGCCCGAGGGGATTGGGGGCGATGATGCTCCTACCCTTACCGTCGCTGGATCCGCCCACCCCGCGGATGACCGCGTAGATGCGATCGCCCGCTTGCTCCGCGTCCGCCAGGCGCTTGCACACGAAGAAAGCGCCACCCTCGCCCATGACGAAGCCGCTGGCGTCCTTGTCATAGGGGCGTGAGCCATCGGGCGAAAGCGCACCGATCTTGCAGAACTTGATGAAGGTGGTGGCGCCCATGTTGCGGTCCATGGCACCGGTGACCACCACGTCGTAGTGATGATCGGTCAGCCCGTCGACGGCGGCCTGCAAAGCGGCTAGCGAAGAAGCGCAGGCGGCGTCGGTGGTGAAATTCGGTCCACGCAGGTTGAGCACGGCCGCCACGCGGCCAGAGGTGATATTGGTCAACTCGCCGGGCATGGTGTCTTCGGTGGTATCCGGGAAACGCCGGCCCACCGATTCCCCCAACTGCGCCAGCAAGGCCGCGCGGTCGGCGGGAGAGAGCGACTGGAAGACCTGGGTGTCGGAGATGGCGTGCACATACTCGGGCATGGAGAGGCGCAAACAAGTGAGGTAGTGCAGCTCGCCGCCCATCGCATTGCCCAGAATCACGCCGGTCGATTCGGTGTCGAGCGGCCGGTCGGGATGGCCCGCGTCGCGCAGCGCCTCGGCCGCGCACAGCAGCGCCCACTTCTGGCCGCCATCCATCGCGGCCGATACGGTGGGCGGAATGCGCAGCTTGGTGGGCTCAAAGGACACGCCACGCACCCAGCCGCCGATCTTGGAATAGGTCTTGCCAGGTGCCTTTGGATCAGGGTCGTAGTAGTCGGCCGGGTCCCAGCGGTCCAGGGTGACCTCGCTGATCGAATCTCGGCCGGTCACGACGTTCTGCCAGAAAGCCTTTGCATCGAGCGCATCGGGCAGTATGGCCCCCACGCCGATGACGGCGACGGCTCTCTCGGCCGGATCCCGTGTCGAACGACTCATTTCAACTTCCTCCCAAGTATCGAAAACGGAAAACCGGGCGCCCCATGGCCCTCCCCGGTGTCCGAATCAAGCGAATGGTTGCGCCGTTGTCATCTTTCTTGCTGGCTAGGCACGAGCGGCGTCTTGTTCAATCAGAGCCTTGGCCACGACGTCCATGTCGGCCATCAGACCCTTGGCGCATGCCGTGATGGCCGTGGACCGCAGCGCGCGCTCAAAGTCGGCAACGCCCGCATCATCCACCGCATCCATGCCGCGCACCAGACGCACCGCCAGGCCTAGTCCATCAAGCGCCGCCTCACGCGCGCAGATGCGCGACATGGCCTTGATGGCCGGGGGTGCGAAAAAGGGCTGGTACTTGGGCGCGATCCCGCCCGCAGCGTAGCGAGCGAAGTTGGCCGCGATCTCTGCTCGCGTCATCAGTTCGCCTAGCTCGAAGAGCACATGCTGATTGCGGGTCAGGCGGCCCACCCGGCAGCGCTCAGTCGTTTCCTGAACGACATTCACCGCCAAGGCCGCCGCATCAGCCCCTACATCCGGGTGCTCGCGGTGCAGGGCTTCGAGGGAAGCGCCGATCTTCTTGTAATACTGGCCGTGGTCCTGCAGATGCTGGCGCCAGCGATCCCGTGACACCGTCCACTGCATGATCTCGCTGGTGCCCTCGTAGATCGTGGTGATGCGCACGTCGCGCCGGATCTTCTCGACCTCGTACTCCCTGGTGTAGCCGTAGCCGCCGTGCGCCTGAATGGCGGCGTCGGCAGCGGCATTGCCCGCTTCGGTGGCGTAGAGCTTGACGATCGCGCCCTCGGTTTGCAGTTCGGGCTCACCCTGGTCCAGCCGGTGGGCCGTGTCCTCAATGAGGGCGCGCGCCGCCTCCAGCCGGACCACGTGGGGAACGATGAGCTTGTCCATGTAGCCCGGTTTTTCGGCCAGGGGCGATCCTGCCTGCACGCGCTCGCGCGCGTAGCGGATGGACCTCAGCATGGCCGCGACGCCGCCACCCAAGCCAAAGGCTGCCACCATGAGACGGGTGAAGCCGAACACGGACTGGGCGTGAATCAGTCCCTTGCCCTCCACGCCGCCCAGCAGGTTCTCCTTGGGAAGGTACACGTCCTCGAAAGTGACCGGCGACGTGTTGGATGAGCGGATACCCAGTTTGTTCTCGTGCTTTCCGGGAGCCAGACCTGGGGTCCCCTGCTCCACGGCAAAGAAGCTGGGCCCATCGGGCGCCATGGCCAGCACCGTGTACAGCTGCGCGTAGCCGCCGTTGGAGATGAACTGCTTGGTGCCGTTGAGCTTGTAACCCTTGATTTCGCCGTTCTCCAGCACACGCTCGGCGCGGGTACGAATGGCCGACAGCTCGCTGCCCGCCAGGGGTTCGGTCACGGCGTAGGCGACAATCAACCCCTCGTCGGCAATTCGGCGCAGCCAGTAGGTCCGCTGCGCTTCGGTGGCGCCGACCACGATGGGATCGGTTCCCAGGAAGATGGCCAGAAAGGCGGTGGCGACGCCCAGATCCAGCTTGGCCATCTCCTCCGAGACTCGGTAGACGTCGTAGGCGTTGCCGCCCAGGCCGCCCAGGTCCTCGGGGATGAACAAGAGGTGCAGGCCGATATCAGGTCCCAGCAACTCACGGATGAGGTCCAGCGGAAAGAGGTCCTTCTCATCAAGGTCCAACCTGACCTTGAGCGGTAGCTTCTGCTTGCCGAACGAAGCCAGCGTGTCGATCAGGGTCTGGAGTGAGTCTCTGTCAAGGCCTGGGTTCTTCATCAAACTTGTGCCTTCCTGCGGCCAAGTGAATCGGTGGGAAATGGGGGTATCTCGGCTGAAAAGCCTTGATGCTGGCACAAGCCGGGCCAAAATCAAAACCGGTACGTCAGCCAGGCGTGTCGCGCCTCGAATCACGCATATCCTACTGTAATTATTGATCTATTTTCTTCGGTTGGAGGCACAAAAACACACAAGATCGAACCCATGTGCGTTATCACCTACACGCCTAAGTCGCTGCAACCGTCGTAGGTGCGACCCCAGACGCGCACCCCGGTGCGGCCCCGCGTACGCACCGAAGGAAGTTCGCCCCGGAGAGCCTCTGTGCTCTCCCCTCTCCTCCCTGTGATCTCAACCGAAGTCGGCTGTCCCGCTGGACTCGCTCACCCAGGTCGCAGCCCCAAGGTCCGTCACTTCCACCGGCCTTCGCCGCCCTCGGCCTTCTTCTTGGCGTCTTCGGCAGCTTTCTCCTTCTCCTTCTTCGCCTGGGCCGCCTTGGCCGCCGCTTGCCCCTTCTTGTCGTTCTGCTGGATCCTCTTCAGCGCGGCCGCCGCGTCTTTCTCCTGCTGCTTGCGTCGCTGCTCCTCGCAGCCCGCCGGCTCACACTCGCCTTCGCAGTCACATTTCGGCTTCTTCATCTTGTTGCAATGGCACTGGTTCTGGGCGTCGTGATAGCAGCCGCAGGCGTTAGGGGGCTCTGCGGCCGGGGATGGCTCCGCTTCCGCCTTGGCGGCCTTCTCCTTGGCGAAACTCAGGCCTGGCGCCCAGACTAGAAGGCTGAATACTGCAATGATCGAGAGTGTGATCCGCATGGCATTCTCCTTAGCCAGGCATTATCACGTGAGCCGCAGGCCGTGCAACCGTGTAGCGTCCTTGCGGACCGCCTACATCCATGGTTGAAACACTAGACGGAGGAAGCCAATGGTTACAAGCCTGACGACCCGTGACAGGAACGAAGCAAGGAAGAAGGGATTGCTGGCAGTTGGGGCTTGGGGTGGAGCGGGCCTGCTTGTCCTCGTACATTGGCCCACGCTGGGGTTGGTTGCTGCTGGTGGCGCCGGGTACTTGACCTACAAGTGGTTTATGTATCGCGCTAAACGCGGCATGCGCTTCTAGTTGCCGCGTCGCGGCCGGTGGCCGGAACCGGATCCGACGGCCGGTCCCGGATTCGGCGAGGGCGCGCGCGAAGCGTGCGGGGCGGGCAGGGTGGGTGGCGGGTCCCGAAGTCCCCGAAGGGGGAACCAGATCCGGCGTCGGTCCCGGCCCCGGAACCCCAATCAGTCACAGATCTCCAAGAATCGGCAGGTCGCCTACGGTTCAATATAAAGAGGGGGACCGGAAGGTCCCTGGGACTCGCCAGGCGGGGGCGCCGCCGCCGCGGGTTGGTTGCGCCCGACTTGGTGGAACGTCAGTGGCAAGTCGACGTGCACCCCATTTCCCTCGAATCGCGGAAGTCTCATGCCCTGCACGATGTTCCGAACGCAACGCTCGGCATCAGGGGGCGCCCCATTGACCCGCACTAGGCTGGCTCGTCCCGCTGGATCAGCCTCGAATGACACAGACACCATCGGGTTCTGAGCAGAAGGCGAAAAGCAGGTTACTAGAGACGCCATTGTGCCTTGGATAGCGGAGTTCAGCGTCTCACGAGTGAGTCCATTCGGATTTCCGTTGAGCGTGCCCGAGCCCGCTGAGGCAACAGGGCGTGTCACCGCGGCCGCGGGCTCTGGATCGAATTGCGCGGCCTGATTCTGCGGGCCAGCAAGGCCAAAGCCTGGCAGCGCCTGCGCGACCTGAGGTTTGCTGGGCACCCAGGTTGAGGCTGCGCTCTTGCCTTGGGGAAGGGGTGGTGGTTTCCCCTTTCCGATGCCGAAGTAGTCACATCCCCCACTCGACAGGGCGAGAGCGACCATCAGACCGAGCGCGACCGGTTTTCCTGCCGAGCTCTGCGGCGACCGAGTCCACATTCCTATATTGTATCGGAAAATCATGCGCATCGCTTGACTAGCAGTGGATCCGCACGATAGCAGCGGGGGGTCGTAGATGTGGCTGTGGCCGTGGCCGGAGTGATCGGTGTAGTGTCCTGCATTGATGCGCATCGGAATTGACCTGGGCGGAACCAAGACCGAAAGCGTTGCCATCGACGACACTGGAACCGAACGCGCACGGCTGCGCGTCCCAACGCCCAGCCACAGCTACGACGAGATCATCGCATCCCTCGTCCACCTGGTGCGCGACACTGAGGCTCAGGTCGGTCAGACGGGCGCCATCGGTGTCGGAATCCCCGGCGCCGTGTCTCCTGCTACCGGGCTGGTCAAGAATGCCAACACCGTCGTGCTCATCGGCCATCCACTTGATCGCGACCTTGCGCGCGCCCTGGGCCGGCCGGTGCGCGTAGCCAACGACGCCAATTGCTTCGCACTGTCGGAAGCCTCCGACGGAGCGGGGGCCGGCGCCCGAGTGGTTTTCGGCGTCATCGTCGGCACGGGGACCGGTGGCGGCCTGGTGGTGGACGGAAAGCTGCTGACCGGGCCGCACGCCATCGCGGGCGAATGGGGGCACAACCCCCTGCCCTGGCCACGCGACGACGAGCGCCCGGGCCCACCCTGCTATTGCGGAAAAAACGGCTGCATCGAAACCTTCCTGGCTGGGCCAAGCCTGACCCGCGACCATCGCTTGCACACCGGCGAAGCGCGGGAAGCGGGCGAAATCGCCCAGCGCGCTGAAGCTGGCGACACAACCGCCGTGGCGAGCATGATCCGCTATGAGGACCGCATGGCGCGGGGGCTGGCGTCGGTAATCAACCTTCTCGATCCGGATGTGATCGTCCTGGGCGGCGGCCTCTCGAACATCGCGCGCCTTTATCGTGAGGTCCCGTTGCGCTTGGGTCAGTACGTCTTCTCTGACACCGTCGGCACGCCCATCCGCCCGGCCCGCCACGGGGATTCGAGCGGCGTGCGCGGGGCCGCGTGGCTGTGGCCCCTGCCCTCTTAGCGCACCTGCCGCCGAATCTGCACGAAGGTGGAGATCACGAGGAAGAGCCCCATCAGGATCCAAAGGATCCCCCAACGGATGTGTCGACGCTGCTCGGGCCCACGTTCGAGGCGCTCTTCGGGTTCATCGGCCTGGTCGCCCGACAACTCGCCGTCGTGGGCAGGACGTCGGCGCAGCCGGGGAGCGCCCAGGTACTTGACCCGAAGGGCGCCAAAGACGATCAACATCGACCCGATGGCGTAGAAGAGGAAGGGAGGCAGATTCACTTGCATGGATTGGTTTGCCCCCGTCTCTAGCTCGCGATTTCGTCGGCAATGAACTCGCGGATGACCGTCACCTTGATCTGGCCGGGGAAGATCATCTCGCGCGAAAGGCTTTCCGCGATCTGGGAGGACAGGCGGGCTGCCCCTCGGTCGTCCACCCGATTCTCGTCCACGTAGACGCGCACCTCGCGTCCACCCTGCACGGCAAAGGCTTCATCAACGCCCGCGAAGGCGCGACTGATGCGTTCGATCTCCTCCAGCTTGGCCATGTGACTGTCCTCGGTCTGGCGGCGCGCGCCCGGCCGTCCGCCCGACATGGCGTCAGCCGCCGCAACCAGATAGGCGTAGGGACTGTTGAATGGCTCATCGGTGTGATGCGCCCCAATGGCGTTGGCCACCACTTCGGACTCGTGCAATCTACGCGCATACTCCGCTCCGATGGAGGCATGCGACCCATCAAGCTCGTGGGTCAGCGCCTTGCCTATGTCGTGCAGCAGCGCCGCCCGCTTGGCGATCTTGGTGTCCAACCCCAACTCCGCGGCCATCATGCCGCACAGGAACCCCGCCTCCACCGAGTGCTTCCACTGATTCTGCGCATAGCTGGTGCGGAAGTTGAGCCGGCCCACCAGCTTCACGATGTCGGGATGCGCGCGGTCGATGGCCAGCAAGGAAAAGCCGCGTCGCCCGAGGTCGAGCGTCTCGCGTTCCACATCCACCACAATACCGCGAGCCATCCGTGTTACCGCCTCGGGTCCGTTGATCGACCGCTTGAGCATACGATTCACGCAGCGACGTGCTACTTCCCGGCCTACCCCGTCGAGGCCCTCGATACGAATCGCCAATTGCTCGTCCACCAGAGATAGCTGCACCCCCGCCACCGCCTCGATGGCGCGCAAATCGGCATCCGCGGGTGGCACCTGGCCTGGCCGCAGATCCGACAGGGCAATGACGTACTGAGGCCGCTCGGCCAAATCGTGGCCAGAAAAGCGACCCACCGCGATGCCCATGATTCTCTTGGCCGCACGAATCTGAGCCCCCGCCATCGCCGACTCTGCCGTCTGACGCAAGACTTGCGCTGCGGCCGCGCGCGCGTCCTCCACCTCGCGTTCCACCAGCATGCGCTGGGCTTCAGCCGCGGTGCAGACCGCCACCCGCTCCAGCGCGGCTTGCCGCTCTCTCTCGATCGACCGCGTCTCGGCCGCGAGTGCACGCACGTCCTGCTCCCGCTCAGCGACCGGCGTCGCACGTTCCACCAAACTGCTGCGCGCCTCTTCGACCAGCCGCCCCTCGTCGTCAATGCGTACCGCCTGAGCCGCCAGCGCGGTCTCGGCCTGCGCCAACTCGGCTTCCCGTGCGCGCAGGTCTGCCTCCGCCTCAGCCCGGATCACTAGGGCTTGCTCGCGCGCCTGGATAGCTGACTCGCGCAGCAAGGCCTGTCGCTCGATCTCCGCCTCATCGCGGATGCGCCGGGCCTCGCCGTCCCGATCGGCAGCCGGCCGCCACAAGCGACGGCCCGCCCACGCGCCCAGGCATGCGCCGGCCGCCAAACCGAGAAGCACCGTGATCCAGACGGCCGGCTCGCCCATCTACGCGATCGCAAGTCCCAGGTGCGCGCGCAGGGCGAAGTATTCGTCCGACACGCACCACTGAATCAGGTCCCGCACCTTCTCCTTGGGATCGGCGCATCCCACCGCCAAGGGCTCGGACTGAATTTGGTGAGCCGCCACCTCCAGGTCGTTGCACATGAGGAAGCCCGCGCGCGACGAAGTGTAGTCAACCGCCTTCGACCAGCGGTGCAGATCCGCCTCGGCCCCGCTCTCGATGAAGCGCCGAACCACCTCGGCCAACTGCTCCACGTTCTGGGGCGGGACCAAGCGGCGCAGAAGCTCCAAGCGCTCCGCCACCGGCTGCTCCATGTCCGCTTTGATAGGCACCTTGGACTGCACCAGCTTGACTGCTGCGAGGAAGTACGCCTTCAGCTCGGACACCTGAGGCACCACCGCTGGCCAGCGCACAACGTGATCGGGCCGCATGAGCGCCAGCTTCTTGCCCAAGGAGTAGGCCAGCTCTTTCTCCTGCTTGCCCTGCAACAGGGCCGCCCCGATGACGAAGGCCGGGCAGAGTTGCTGCTTCTCGCGTGCGTTCATCAGCTCGAGCTCGCCCGGCCAATCCTGGCGCAGGTACAGTTCAGGCGCTGTCACGCCGAGGGCCTGGCTCACGTACACGAAGACGCCACTGAACATGAGCTTGTCGTTGGTGGGATCGCGCCGATCCCTGCGCCGAATCCCCACTTCCTTGTGCTCACGGGCGCGCACCGCCATGATGGCCTGGCTGATGTTGGCGAGAATCAGCGAAATGTAGCGATCTTCGTCGGTGTGGTAGATGTACTTCTGCCAGAGCTCCTCGTTGAGACGCGCTTTCACCCGAGAAAGGGTCTTCAACTTGTATTGCTCATGGAAACGCAACTCCTCGGCATCGGCTTGGCGCAGATAGGCGAGCACCGAGGCCGTGCACCAAACTTGGTCGTACTTGCCCATTTCGGCAAACAGGTGCCGCAGCGTCTTAAGGATCGGCACCATCGCGGCAATGTCCTGCGTGCGCTTGAGAATCACGCGCCACTCACGCACGGCCTTGTCGTAGGCTTCCGGCCCCTGCATTTGGTAGAGTTCGGCCAGAATCTGGTGTCGCGGCATGTTGTCTGGCTCCAGTTTCGTGCACACCTCGAACGCCTCCGCAGCAGCGCGGTACTCTTTCAGCCGCGTCCGGTAGATCTCGCCCAACGCATGCCAGAGGGCGACTTGGGTCGCCCGCTTCTCGGGCGGCACCTCGGCACCCAGGCGCTTTATCATGCGGCGGTAGGCCCGCTGCTGGTTGGTCCAGTCCTTCTTCGCTGTCATGATCTTGTCGATCCGCTCGAAGGGCTTTAGGTCGTCGGGATTTTCGTCCAGCGCCTTGTTGTACAGTTCCACTGCCTCATCGGGCGAGTGCAGCTCGGTGTTCGTGATCTGACCAGCCGTTTGCAGGTACTTGGCCTTGCCGCGACCAGTCTCAATGGCCGCCAGACGCAGCAGGATTTCCACCGCCTTCTTCCATTGCTTGGTTTCAGTGAGAAGCTCCAGCACATCGACCAACAGACCGCGCGCGTCGGGCTTGACTTCAAGCGCTTCTAGATATGCCGCAATCGCCTTCTGCGGATTCTTCAGTCGATCCTTGTAGACCTCGATGATCTGCTCGTGCAGAGCAACTTTCTCTTCCGTGCTCTCGGTGTGCGCGAGTAAGGCCCGCTTCTGGCGAATCACCGCCTCCCAATCCCCGGCGGCGGCGTGGATCTCGGTCAGTGCCTCCAGTGTCGGTCGGTGGCCGGGATTGATCTCCAGCGCCTTCTCGAACATGTTGATGGCCTTGGCCCGATCGCCGATCTTCATCTTTATGTGGCCGATGCGATGGAAGATCTCCACGATCTGCGCTTCGCTTTGCGACTCGCGGTGGTGGACTAGGATGGTCTGATAGAGCTTGAACGCCTCGTCCCACTGCTCCCGGCGGTAGAGTAGGTTGGCCCGGTCCACCAGGGTGGGCAGGTGGGTGGCGTCCAACTCGTAAGCCGAGCGGTAGTACTTGAGTGCCTTCTCGTCGTCGCCCAGTTGCTCCGCTGCCTTGGCCAGGCGGTAAAACAAGATGTTCAGTTCGCGGTGAGCGCGACGATCCGCCTTGCGCGCAAGCATCTCCAGGATGGGCACGAGAGGCGCCCATTCAGCCTGGCGGTAGTAGATGTCGGCCAACGGGGTGGCCGCCTCCACGTGTTCCGGATCGAGCTCGATGGTGCGTGCGTAGAGTTCCTTGGCCTTTGCCTCGTCGCCAAGTTCCGTCTGGTAGAGCTTGCCGGCTTCGTAGAGAAGACGCGTCCGCTCTAGCAGGTTGGGCGTGTGGGCCTCAGCCCGCACCATCAACTGGGCCGCCTTGAACGAGTCGCCGCGCCGCTTGTAGATGTTGAGCAGCGCCAGCATGCTCGGCACGTGCGTCGGAGCGATGGCCAAGGCATCGCTCAGGCGTTCCTCGGCGATGTCGGACATCTGCATCTGCTCGTCGAGGATCTTGCCCAAGCGGTAGCTGAGGTCGACCTTCTCTTCCGGCGATGCGCTCCCCACTAGCCGCTGCATGATGTCCACCGCGCGCTCCCACTGCTCCGTCTCCTCGTAGAGCCGCGCCAGCCCCCTTAGGGCTTCGGCGTGGTCGGGGTCGGTGTTGAGGATTTCGTTGAATGCCTCGATGGCGCTGTCGGGATCGCGCAGGCCCTCCTCGTACACCCGTCCCATATCGAGGTAGATCGCGGTCTTGGCCGCCACGTCGTTTTCTACCTGAATGTGTTTGCGGAAGGTGTCAACCAGGGCATCCCACTTGCGTTCACTGCGATAGAGACGTTCCAGATCCTGGCAAGCCTTGAGGTTGTGCGGATCGATGGTGAGCGCCTGCTGCAAGCTATCGATCGCGTTGTCAATCTTGCCCGGCAATTGCTCACACACCTGCGCCATGCGCACGAGGAGATTCACCCGGTCGGCCTCCGGCGCCGTGACTTCGAGCTGATGCTCCAAGACCTCGAGGTAGGCATCCATTCGGCCGGCCTTCTCGTACAACTGCTCCAGCGCCTTGAGCGCGGGCAGGTTCTGCGGATCGACGGTCAGCACCTCCTTGTAGGCCTGCACCGCCCGCTCGTTGTCACCCAGGCGGGTTTCCCACAGCTCGCCAACCTGCAAGCGCAGCTTCACCGCCAACTCGCCGTCACTGACCACCTGCGACTTTCGCGCCAGCACGTCCGCCAGTCGCTCCCAGGCCTGGGTGCGCCGATGCAGGCGTTCGAGGGCCTCGATGGCCTTCAGGCAGTGCTCGTCGACTTGCAGGGCTTGGTCATAGGCCAAGGTGGCCTGGCCCGGGTCACCGATGTGGGTTTCGAAAGCCTCGGCCAATGCCACCAGCACCTCAACCCGCCGCGCCGGATCAGACTCGATTTCGGCGTGCTTGGACAGAACGCTGACCAAATCCTTCCACCGGGATTCCTTGCGATAGAAGTCAGCCAGCGCCGCCATTGCACCCACGTGATTGGGCTGCCGCGCCTGAGCCTCCTTGGCCGAGGTGATGGCATATTCGGTGTGGTGCAGGGCCGAGTCGTACCAACGGGCGATCTTGACCCACAAGTCAGCCGCCTGCTTCGCGTCCTCCATGCCCTGAGCGGCCTGCGTGTACTCGGACAGAAGATCGGGCCACTTGTTGGTGACATTGGCCAACCGCTCCAGCTCCTGGGCGACGGTGTTGCTGGAGTAGTCCTCCCGGAACGCGGCCTGCAGCATCACGAAAGCGGAGTCCCGATCACCGATGTGTTCCTCGTAGATGCGCGCAATCTCACAGAAGAGTTTGATCTTCTCCTCCGTCTCGCCCGTGTACTCCACCCGAGCCAGCAGCAATTCCACCAACTCGGGCCAAACCTTGCGCTGACGGTACACCTCCTCCAACGCCGCCGAGGCCGCGGCATGCGAGGGATCCATCTTCAACACCCTCTCGTAGGCTTCAGCCGCCGCGCCACCGTCGCCGATCTTCTCCGACCAGACCGACGCAACCTGCATCAGCACGTCCACCTTGTCATCCACCGACGCGAGCGCAGCCACCCGACGCTCCAAAACGTCCACACACTCCTCCCAGCGCCCCTCCTGGGTGAACAGCGTCTCCAGCGCCGTGAGAGCACGAGCATCGGCCGCATCGATCTGCAGCACATGGCGCCAGGCCTCGATGGCCGCATCAATGCGCACTAGGGTGCTGCCCTCCAACTCGCCGAGTTCCGCGTAGTAGTCCCTCAGCACAGCTGCGGGGAAGCTCTCGCTACCCACGGCGATCAGCTTGCGTAGCGTGTCCGAGAGCTCCTCCCAGGCCGCCGCGCTCCGGTAGTTGGCGGCAATCGCCTGCAGAGCCTCGACGTCTCCAGGATTGATCTCGATGACCTTCTTCCAGCACTCCAGCGCGTTCCTCTCGCGACTGAGCTTCTCACCCCACACGTGGCCCAGGCGTTTGTAGGCTGGGATGCGCGCTTCGGGGTCCTCGGTGGCCCGAATCTGGCTGTCGAGAACCTCGGTCAGCTCGCGCCATTCCTCGGCCTGCTCATGCAGGTCGGCCAGCGCCGACAATGCCTCCGGGTCGGCGCCGCGCAAATCGAGGACCCGTCGCCAGAGCTCGATGGCGTGTTCGCGTTGGTCGAGCACGTCAGACGCGATTCTGGCCATGCGCGCGTAGCAGTCGGAAAGCGCTTCGTCGCCAGGGGCGATGTCGAGCATCTTCTCGTAGACCTGGTACAGGTCTTCCCACTGCTCGGCTCGGAAGTAGATGCGCTCCAGGGCATCCAGCGCCTCCGGCGAGCGCGACTCCTGTTCGAGCACTGCCAAGTAGCTGGTCACCGCTCCCGGCGCGTCGTCGATGACATCAGCCAGGATCTTGCCCAAGCGGAGATGCAACGCTACCAGTTCCCTCGACCCATCGGTGATGGCAATGCGCCGGCGCAGGACATCCGCCAATTTCTCGTAGTCGCCTTGCTTGTCGTAGACCCGATCAAGGAAGGCCAGGGCTTCGCCATCATTGGGGTCGAGCGCCAAGACCTGCCCGAGCACGTCTTCCACCCGCACCAGATCGGCAAGCTCGGCGTCGAAAACCGTGGCCAAGCGGAAAAGGACTTCGCGGCGTACGCGGCGATCGCCGGTCTTGGCCGCAGCATCCGCCATGCTGCCGACGTAGGTTTCCCACTGGTGGGTGCCGCGGGCCAAACGCAACAACTCATCCAGTCCCTGCTCCGAGGCCGGGTCCTCCACCACCGCCCTTGACCACCACTCAAGCGCCGCCACCTGGTCCATCAGCTTGGCCTCGGAGATCTCCGCCAGCCGTCGCAGCAGCCGCTGTCGCTCCTCGGGATCGGACTCGACGCCCAACTCGACCTGATAGACTCGAACCAGCTTTTCCCACTCCTCAGCCACGCGATAGAGCGGCTCCAAGACCTGCGCGATTTCGTGCTGCATGGCCCCGCTCGACAGCAGCCGCTCCAGCGTGGCCCGGGTCTCGGCATGTTTGGGATCGATGTTGAGGATCTCCTGATACGCCTCGACCGCTTTGGGCATGTCACCCAGTGCGACTTCCAGGATCTGAGCCAGCCGGAAGGTGAGATCGATGATCTGGCTGTCGGTGTCCGCCAAACGGATCTCGCGACGGACGACCTCCGCCAGCTCCGTCCAACGCTCGGTCCTGGTGTAGAGGCGGTCGAGCGCCTCAAGGCCATCCTTGCGATCGGGCTCGGCATCGGCAACCCGCCGATAGGTCGCGATGGCCTTGTCGAGGTCGTGAGTTTCCTCCTCGTAGATGCGGGCCAAGCGCAACAGCATCTCGGTCTGCAGCCGAGTGTCCAAGATGCGGTCGATCTCGGCGTCGTACACCGTGGCTAGGTCGGCCCAGCGGCCGCTCGACTCCGCCAGGCGGTCGATGTGCGCAATCACATCCTGGTTCGCCGGATCCACGCGCAAGGCGCGACAGTAGGCATCAAACGCCGCATCGAAATCGTTCAGGCGGCGCTCGTGAATCTTGGCCAAGAGGTCGAGCAGCTCCACCCGGCGCACCGGATCCTGGGTACACGCCACCATGACTTCGTAGACGGCTGCCACTTTCGGCCAGTCGCCTGCGCTCTCGTACACCGGCCGCAACACCTCGGCCGCCGCGATGGGCTCCTCCCCTCGCTGCATCATGCCATCAAGCGCCTGCAAGGTCGGCTCGTGCGTAGGGTCCATGGCGAGCACGCGCTGGTAGGCCTCGGTGGCCCGGCTCGCATCCTTGAGCTTGTCCGCCCACAGCTCACCGATGCGGTGGCGCAGCGAAACCACCTCGGCCGCCGACGAGGACAGCTCAGTCTGCCGCTCGAGCACGTTGAGCAGATCGTACCAACGCTCGGTCTGCAGATACAGGCGATCCAGCGCCTGCAAGGCATCGAGGTCATCCGGATCCATGTCCAGGATCGAGGTGTAGGTCTCGATGGCGCGGGCCGCGTCCTGCAGCTCGCGGTCGTACACCTGTCCCAGCACGAAAA
This sequence comes from Myxococcales bacterium, assembly GCA_003153015.1. Taxonomy (GTDB): domain Bacteria; phylum Myxococcota_A; class Polyangia; order Fen-1088; family Fen-1088; genus Fen-1137. The sequence goes on along the minus strand of PMBS01000195.1, from coordinate 23,029 downwards.
GTCGCTCCTTCTTCTTCGCAGGGTCGGTGGCCAGCTCGGCCTGGCGGGAGTAGACATCCTTCAGGTCATTCCAGCGCGACAGGCGCAAGAACAGCCGCACCAGGTTTTCCAGGGCCGCCTCGTTGCTGTCATCAAGGGCCAGAACCTGCCGGTACACCTCGATGGCCTTGTCGGAGTCGTCGAGCACTTCCTCCCAGATCTTGGCCGCGCGCGAGCCCAACTCCTTCTTGTCAGCCAGCGCTTCGACCATCTCCATCTTTCGCTGCAGCAGCAACACGAGCTGGCCGTAGTCGGCCATGCGGATGTAGATGGCCTCCAACGCGTCGGCCGCTTCCAAGTCGCGCGGTCCGACGGCCAGCGCCTGCTTGTAGGCCTCGGCCGCAATCTCGGAGTTGCCCAGCTCATTCTCGGCCAGCTTCGCGATGGCGTGGTAGACGGCGCCTTTCAACTCATCTGACTGCAACTTCTCGGCGGCGGCTCGATAACGGACCACCAAGTCGTCACAACGGCCGAGCGCCTTGGCCAAGCGTTCCAGGCGTCGGGTGGTCTCGGGATCGAGGGGATCCTCGGCCAGAGCGCGTCCCAGAGCCCCGTAGGCCCGTGCCGGATCGTCCAGGCCATCCTCGCAGGCGGTGGCAACCTCGTGCAGAAGATCGATCTTGCGCCGCACGTCCAGCGCGTGGCGTGCCTGGATCTCTAGGACCCGCACCAGGTTGCCAAAGTCGCTGCGCGCCCGGTACACCGGATCCAGGATCTCAGCCAGAACTAGGTCGTGATCGGGGTGGTCGAGCAGTCCCTCTAGCGCCGCCACGGTTTCTTCATGGCCCGGCGCCAAGTCGAGCAGTCGTCGATAGGTCTCCACCGCCGCGGTAATGTCGTGCAACTTCTGTTCGCGCAGTTGTCCGAGACGAGAGAGCAGGCGCACCTGCTCGTCCTCCTCGCCGGCCAGATCGAGCTGTCGTTGCAGGTTGTCCGCCAGATCGAGGTCAAGTCCCTTCTGCACAAAAAGGCGATCGAGGGCGCGCAGGGCAGTCAAACTGCCCGCGTTGTCACCCAGCGCCTCCTTCCACGCCGCAATGGCCTCGTCGGGATTTCCGATGGCCTCTTCCCAGATGGCGGCGATGCGGGCGTGAATCTGCTCGCGCTCCTCGCTGGAATGGACCAACTCGGCCTTCTTCTTCAGAGTATCGACGAGATCGGGCCAACGCTCAGTCCGCGTGTACAGTCGTTCCAGGGCTTCAAGCGCGGAGGCATCCTCCGGCTCGATCTCCTGCGCCAAGCGGAAATACTCGACGGCCTTGTCCGATTGGTCGAGCTTCTCGTCGTAGGCCACCGCAATGACCAGCAGAATCTCGCGCTCCAACCCGGACGAGAGCTTGCGACTTGCATGGACCTCGCTGTACAGCGCCACCAACTCCCGCCACTTCCCCATGCGATCAGCCAGCGCCTCCAACGCCGCACGCGCTTCAGCCGACTCCGGACTGACGCTGAACGCCTCGGCATAGGCCTGGTACGCCTGCTCGGCGCGGCCAGCCTCGCCTTCCAGAGCGCCGATGCGCAAGAGCAGGGCCACCCGGGAAGCGGCATCCGTCTCGCGTGCCAGCCTGATGCGCTGGACCTGCAGCAACCGCTCGACCTCGTGTCCGGCCTCGTAGATGGGCTCGAGAGCCACCACCGCTCGCATTTGGTGCTGACTATCCTCGAGATAGAACTCGAGAGCCGCGCGCGCCCCCGCATGGGTCGCGTCCAGCGCCAGGGCCTCCTGATATGCCTCCACGGCAACGCCAGGACTCTTCAGGTACTTCTCGGAAACCTCGCCAAGTCGGAACTTCAACTCGGCCGCGCTGGGGTCGTCATTGGGCAACTTGAGCTGGCGTGCGATGATCTTGGCCAGGTCCTTCCAGCGCCCAGTGGCCCGATATAGGCGGTCCAGCGCCCGCAGCGCCTGCGCATCCTCTTTGGCTGTCTTCAGGATGTCCTTGTACAGCTCGATCGCTTTGTCAGCGTCGTGTACCTGTTCTTCGTAGAGCGCGGCGAGCTGCAAGCGAACCTCGCGCTTCTCCTCCTCCGAGCCGGCCAGAGCGAGCTTCTTGTCATAGATGGCCAATAACTGGTCGTGCTGGCCGGTCGCGATGTACAGACGTTCGAGCGCCAGCACCGCCTGCTCGTCGCGATCCGCGATCTCCAGGATCGCTTGGTTGCGGGCAATAGCCGCCTCGGGGTTGGCCAACTCCTTCTCGTAAGCGCGCGCCACTGTGGCCAAGAGCGGGAGCGCATCTTGCCCTTGCAGGCTTGGCAGAACGGCCTCATAGGCGTCAACCAACAGAGACCAGTTGCCCGTATCACCGGCCAGCCGCTCGGCGTATTCACGCGTCCATTCCTCGCGTGGATTCTCGGACAGCGCCTGCAGCGCCACCGTGAGTGCCAGCGGCTTGTCGCCGGCATCGCTCTCGAGAATCTGGGCGATGCGCAGCATGCGCTCCTGACGCTCGCCCGGATCTCTTGTGTGCTCGAGCTGCACTTGCAGGACCTCGGCCAGCCGCTTGGCTTCCTTGGCCTTCTCGTACATCGGGATGAGAGCCTCGGCCGCCGCCAAGTTGTGGGCATCGAGGGAGAGTGCCTTCTCGAAAGCCTTTTGCGCCTTGTCCGGCTTGTTGAGCCGATCGCGGTAGAGAACCGCGATCTTGTTCCACAGCCCGACCCGGGCCTCGCCCGTCTCCGTCTCGGCTTGCCGCTCCAACACCCGCGCGAATTCATCCCACTTGCCCTGGCCCGAGTAGAAACCCTCGAGCGCATCCCAATCCTTGTTCTGCAAGTAGAGCTTGCGCAGCGCATCCTGTGCGCGCCGGTTCTCGGGCTCCGCATCCAGCAGCGTCTTCCATGCGGCCACGGCCAGGTCGAGCTTCTGCAGCTTCTCGGTGTACACCGTAGCCAGCTTGGGCAGGATGACACCGCGTTTGGCTGGGTCGTCGGTCAGAGCCACCTGCTTGTCCAAGACTGCGGCCAGCTCCTCCCACCGTTTCTCACGCTCGTACAGCTTCTCCAGTTCAGTCAGCGCCTCGACGTCGCTGTCGTTGGCCTCGAGGACTTTGCCCCACAGCTCAATCGACACGGCCGCCTTCTTGAGTTTCTCGGTGGCCAGCTTGGCGACTTCGGCCCAGCGCGTTCCTCTCTCGACCGGATCGGCAACGCGCGCGATCTCCTGTCGCAGCACCGCGACCAGACGATCCCAGTCGCGCCGCTTCTCGTACATCTGCTTGAGGAAGGTCAGCGCCTCGGAGTTTCCTGCATCAATCTCAAGAATCGCTTCGAAAGCCTTGATGGCCTCGGCCTGGTTCGAGAACTTCTCCAGGTACAAGGTTGCCACGCGAAGGTAGAGCGCGATCTTCTCTTCGGCCGAGCCGACGATGGCAGCCTTCTTGCGCAAGATCGAGATCAGCTCGGGCCAACGCGGAATGACCTCGTACTGGGCAGCCAGCGCGTCCATCACCTCGACGTTGTTGGGCTGAAGCGCCAGGATGCGGTTGTAGACTTCCACCACCATCACGTCGAGCTTGAGCCGGTCGCGGTACAGCTCGACCATCTCCAACAGCACGGGAACCTTTGCCTCGGCCGTGGGCCAGGTTGCCTTCTCAACCGCCTCCTTGAGGACCTCGACGCAGGCCTTCCAGCGTTCCGCGTGACGGTAGACACGGGCCAATTCGCGCCTGGGCTCCCAGGCCGACGGGGCAGCCGCCACTATCCTCTTCCACGCATCTATTCCCTTCTCCACTGACAGACGTTCGGTTTCCAGCGCAGCCGCAGCCTGGCCCCGCAGCTCCGCTGGAAAGTCCTCAAGCACAGCGTTCGAGGTTGGTTCCTTGCCCACTTGGTCCTCCGGGATGAATAAGGCAACCACAGGGTCGCGACCGCATGCTCTTGGCCTCTGGTTGTGGAGAGGCTAAGACCGCGGAAAATGGAGCATTTTATACCACGTGTGCCGCTTCACACACAACGGGAATGAACCCCATTCTCTCGTCGGTGCCAGGCCCTTCCGACCGTCCTGGCCCGACGCACCCGCGCCGCCCCGCCCGCCACACCCCTACCCACACCGTAGTCCCGCGGCAAGCGGAACCAGGGACCGCCTCAGAAAAACAGGCCTTTCCATCATCGGCCCGCGCACCCAGCCGAAGCGATCGGTGGTGGTCGTGGACGTGCTCCTGGTCGCGGCCGACGGTGATCACTCCGGCCACAGCCCCGACCACAGCCACCTCTACGACCACGAACCTTCTGCGGCTATCGCGGGATTGGGGTCGACCCTACGGGCCACTCAAGGCGTAGAGCTTGTCGCTCGCAGCCCGCACGAAGCCAAACGCCGATCCGTCCTTGCCCCCACCAGTGCCCACGAACTTCTGCAGGTAGTCACGGGCCTGCTGCTTCTGCTCGTTCGCGTGGGATTCCTCATACCATTCGGCGTAGGTCATGCCGCAGTTGTACAGGGCATCGAAGAGTCCATTGTCCACGTCGAGCGCCTTCTTGAACTCAGACACGGCTTGCTCGTACCGCTTGAGTGACTTCAAAGCCACGCCATGCAGGTTGTAGCACTCAGCGCTGCCGTCGTTGGCCCGCACGCACTCCGCAAGGACCTGCTCAGCCTCCTTGTCCGCGTCGTAGTCGAGGTAGAGCCGGCCCAGCGCGATAAACGGCTTGTCCATCCGGGGATTGAGCTCGATGGCGTTGCGCAGAGCTAGATCCGCCTCCTTGGGGCGCTCTTCAAAGACGTACACCAGCCCCAGACGCCACTGGGCCTTGAAGAGCTTTGGGTCCAGTTCCGTCGCCTTCTTGAGCGCCTGCTCCGCATTGTCCAGTCGCTTGGCCTCAAGGTAGGCCTCGCCCAGATCGTATTGGAAGTTGGCGTTGCTCGGATTTCGGCGGGACGCACCCTCAAACGCCTCGATAGCTTTTTCCCACTTGCGCTGCTTCTGATACACCTTCCCCAGGTTGTAGTAGGCCATCTCGTAGGTGGGGTCCGTCTGGATAGACAGCCTCAGCTCGCGCTCAGCCGAGTCGTAGAGATTGTTCTTGAACGCCTCGACGCCCCGGTTCGCGATCTCGATGGCTTTTATGCGCTCCTGACTGCAGACGAACGCATCACAGGCCGGCAAAATCAACCCCAGCGTGAGAATAGCTTTCAGATAGCGACCCATCGCGGCTCCTTCCGTTGTCGAATGGCGAGCGCTAATCGCCCGCGCCACCGGCGGTGAAGTTAAACGGATACGACACGATGACTATGCCTCCACCGAGCGGCTTGGGGAACTCCCAGCGCCGCACTGCCTGCACCACGCAGTTCTCCACGCGGATGTTGCCCATGGTGGAACTCTGCAAGACCGAGGCGATGACCGTCCCGGTCGCGGCGATGGTGAACTGGACCGATATACGACCCGCGAGATCGGCCTTCTTGGTCAGCTCGGTNNTCCTTGTCCAGCGACCCGCGCACGTTGGCCTGGCCCGGGATGACGTCTGGCGCACGGGCGCGCCGACCACCCAAGCCACCCGCGCCGCGGCCATAGCCCGAGCCTGAACCACCACCGCCGCCCTTGCCGATGGTGCCGAANNCCGAAGTTGCCGAGGCCGATGGTGCCCTCACCGGTACCACCACCACCTGTCCCGGTGCCCACCAGACCAAGACCACCGACGCCGTAGGCTTCGCCGATCTGGTTGCCGATGAGCCCGCCCAGCACGTTCTCCGCATCGTTCCCGGCCGCCGTGTCGCGACCGAAGATGGAAGCCAGGTGCGAGCCCTCGGCCATCTTCAACACACCGAGGATGCCGGCATTCTTGGCCTGCTCTTCCGCGAGCTTCTTGGCCAAGTGCGGGTCGGGGTTGTCCTTGGGACCCTTGAGTCCGTAGAGGCCCTCCTTGTTCTTGGAGGTCTTCTTCCCCATCTTCCCTTCCTCACCCTTATGCCGCTTGCCCTTGCCACCCTGCTCGTCGGGCCCCTTCTTCTTGAGCCAGTCAGGAATCTCTTCTTCCTTCTCCTCGGGCGGCTTGATGAGGAAGTTGACGAAGCGACTGTCAGCGTTGAAGAGATCCAACGAGAGCGACTTGGGATCCGGGGGAACAGAGAAGATCATCAGCAGGAAGAGCAACAGCCCGATGGCCGTGCCCACGGTGTAGGCTTGCTCGCTCCAGCGCCAGACCAGGAAGGGAACCGGGAAGGTGCGCGGCTTGGGTGTTGCGCTCACCAGGAAGCTGGTCTCGCCGCAGTCGATCTTCGCGCGGCCCCGGTCGCCCAGGGAGAAACTGGCGCCACGCTGCTGCACGAACTGCTGCAAGGGAAGCACTTGGTTGTCCAGCAAGACCTCGCCCGTCATTGGTGGTGTGACGTTGACGAGGAAGTCAGCACCCGTCGTAGATACCAAGGAAAAGGCCGGCCCGCCGGCGAAGTCGGGCCCCAGGGGCGCGTCCGCGACCGCATCCGAGCCAACCACGAAGTTGGGGTTGGTCCGTCCACGCCGCTTCAGGCCCATGTAGCAGAAGGCAATTCCCACACCGATCCCCCCGAACACCAGGAAGTCCATGGCGGGCGAACGGGCCTTCCACTGGAAATTCTTCGACTCGCCGCCGTCGTTCACATACTTGTCGTACCGGCTCTTCTCCGCACCGAAGTCCAGGATGGTGGCGAAGAACACCGCCAGGGCCACCACGATCAGGGCGCCACCTGCGAGCAGCATCGTCTTCGACTGGCCTTCCGTGCTCCGCCCCGTGGGGTCAGACAGATGGCGGGTCTGGGTCACGACACCGCGGTACAGGGCCTGGACCTCGATGGCGTGGGAGCCATCGTGGACCTCCACCTCGGCCCCAGCGTGGCTGGCAAAGCTCCCCATGCCTGCTCCCGCAGCAGCATATCCCTGGGACGCCGCGGCCTGAGGCGGGGGCGCAGCATACTGCGCAGGCGCTGCGTAGGCAGCGGGGGCAGGGGCTGTCGGCCGAACCGGCGCTGCATACTGCAGCGTCGCTGGGGCGGCCTGAGGCGGGGGCGCAGCGGGCATGACTGGCGCTGGCGTGGGCGCTTCGGCACCTTCGGCCAGGAACGTGATGGCCACGCGAACGTCGCCGAACTGGACCTGATCCCCGCTCTTGAGGCTGGTCTTGGCGATGCGCTCACCGTTGAGCAACGTGCCCCGGGTTGACCCCAAGTCGATGAGCTGAACCTCGTCGGGCCCATTCACTTCGAGCACCGCGTGCATGCGGGACACGGATTCGTCGTCGAGGCGTAGATGCGAGGAGGCCAGCTTGCCGATCTTGATGACGGGCTCCGTCAACACCTCTTCTCGTACGACCTGATCCCCCCTGAAGATCTGGAACTTGACGGGGACTACGACATTGGCCATTTGGGTCTCCTCCGGTTACGGCAGGCGATGACCATCAGCGGCCACGCCTGCGCTCTCGAACCCTGCCACAGGGTCTTGCGACCCGGAGCGGCTAGATGTCTTCGAGCGACTTGAGCATTTCGGGAATGAAGTCTTTGCGAATCTCGATCAGGCTGGAGTGTTTGGCTTTGTTGATGGCGTTCACTAGCTCGCCATCAGGCCGCTGCAGGTCACCCTCGACATTGTCGTCTTCGAAATCGTAGACGGTCTTGGACTTGAACTGCTCGGCCCCACCTTCTTGAGCCAGAACCGTACCCAGTCCCCCGACGGTGAGAACCGCAATCATTGCTATGAGTCGCATTGGTTTACTTCCTTCCTTCGGCTGCGTGGGAAGACAAGTACGGAAAGCTCGCCTCCTACTGACAACCGAGATCGAATCCGGTTCCCATAATTATGGATCGGTTCGATCAATGAGGCACAGCGTCATTCCCACTTCTTCCTGTCGACCGGTTTGGACGCCGCGTTCGTGGCATCACTGGGCTTGTCTGCCGGTTTTCCTGGCGCAGCAGCGGGCGCGGCTGGGGACTTCGGCGCAGCAGCGGGCGCGGCTGGGGACTTCGGCGCAGCAGCGGGTGCTGGGGCCGCCGGCGCAGCAGACGGGGGTTCAGTCGAAGATCCAGGAGCAGGGGCCGTTTCTTCGGCGCCCTTCTCGCCAGCACCCTTGCCGCCGCCAGTAGCCTTCTTGGTCTTCTCCTCCTCCTTCTTGATCTTCTCCTCCTCCTCTTTCTTCTTCATCTCTTCCTGCTGGCGCTTCTCCTCCGCCTCCATCCTCTTCATCTCCTCTTCCATCTTCTTCTGCTGCNNATGGGCTTGTCGCTGCCGCCCTTGTATTCCTGGTACAGCAGGCCGAGGTTGAAATATGAATCCGGACGTTGCGGATCAAGTTTTCGAGCCTCGTTGTACTGCTGCTCTGCTTCGTCGAACTTCTTGTTGCCGCGCAATGCGACGCCCAGCCCGATGATCGCCTCGTAGTTGCGTGGCTTGGCCTTGAGCACAGCCCTGAGGTTGTCCTCCGCGATGTCGTAGTTGCGGAACTTGAGTGACACCGCGGCGAGATTGAGCCGCGCCTCAAAAAGGCCGGGATCGTTTTCCACCGCAGTGGTGAAGTTCTTGATCGCGTCCGTGTAGTTCTTCTTGGCCAGGTAGATCATGCCCAGGGTGTTGTAGACCACCGCCACGGCCTTCTTCATCTCGGCCGTGTAGCCGGTTCCCTCGACCGGGGTTTCCTGGGCTGTCTTGTCCGCCTCTTTCTCCTTCGACTCTTCCTTCTTGCCCTTGCCCTTCTTGGCTTTCTTGCCCGACTCATCCGTGACGGCCCCCTCCTCCTCGAACTTGCCGGTGGCGATTTCTTGCGCCCGCTTGATGGCCTGAGCACCAACCAGTTTGGCTGCCTCGGGCAGGTCCAAGTCGTAGTAGATGAAGCAGAGGCCCGCGTAGGCCTGCAGGCTGTTACCATCCAACGCGAGAACGCGCCGCAGTTCCTTCACCGCCCCGTCGTTGAGCGCTTTCTTGTCAGAGCCGCTCGCCTGCCGAGCCCGTTCACGGTAGATCTGGGCCATGTTGATGCGGGCTGCGATCGATCCGGTCAAGGGATCGGCCTGGATCGAGCGTTTGAAGAGCGACTCCGCGTTGGACTTGTTCCCGCCCTGCCAGGCCACGTAGCCCAGATTGGCCAGGGCCGGCGCGAAGGGCTTGGCGCCCGCCGACAGCTTCTCCCAGATACTGACCGCGTCGTCCCTCTTGCCACACTCGAGATATACGGCTGCTTCGTTGTTCCGTGCCTCGAGAAGCGCGGGCACCTGGTCGGCCAACTTCCTGAACTCAGAGGCCACTGACGAACAATCTGGGCCGGGAACGGACCCCGCCTTCTTGGCCTTCAGGTAGCTGGCAACCGCCTTGTCGAAGTCGGCCTTCTGCTCCTCGGTGATCTGCCGCTCGCCCGGCTTCCGCGTGATCATCGGAACCTCTGCGGGAGCGGCGCTGGGTGCCGCTGGGGCGGCGCCTGGCTTCTTGCCGGGCGCCCACTCCTCTTCGTCAGGCAGTCCGCCAGTTTCTGGGGATTTGGGTCCGGCTGTCGCGCAGCCGATCGACAGGACAAGCAAGGCTCCGAGCCCGACCATGGAACGAGACGGGCACACTCCGAAACTTCGATGCGTCATCATCGCTGGCTCCTAGTCCTTGGAAACAACCTGGAGATCGTCGGGCAGTTCCGGAACGACACCGCCGGGCGTGATAGGCGTCGAGACATAGCCGGGCTCGGGCTTCATCTCGGCCGACAGGGGGTACTCAGCGGGCTTCATCTGGTTGAGCTCCACCTCGCACATGCTCGACCATTCGTTGTACCAGGACTCCTTGGTGGCGGCCTTCAGGCACAAGTCGTAGCCGACGATGGCCTTCGACTCGATGGGCTCAGCCTTGTCCACCAGGGCGTCGCAGAAGATCTCGCGCGGCCGGTTGCCCCACTCGTCCTGCTCCTTGAGATCCTTGGGGATCTCCGCCGTGTAGAGCTGGTTGACGAAATCCGCATAGACTTGACCGATGCGCGCCGAGGCCGCGATCGTCCAGTGCGCCACGTGGTGGTCGAGCACGAAGTCGTACAGGCCCTTCTTCTCTGCGCTCGGACCGGTCAGCCTCTCGGCCAGGGCGGTCTTCTCGGTCATGTAGACAAGGAACTTCTTGCTCGACTCCTCGTATTTCTTCTTCTTGGCCGCGGCTACCTTCGGCTTGTCCCACTGTGTAGGCTGCTGGAAATCGAGCCCGGACGGGAACTTCACCCGGAGGAACCGCTCATAGAGCTCTTCGGCCCCGTAGAAGGCGGCGCCGGCCACGGCGAAGCGGGCAATCACCTCACGCGCTGCGCGCTCGCCCGCACTGGCGCCGGGAATCTTCTTGGCCGCCTCTCCATGATTCCACAGGTTGATGACATCCTTGAAGTGCTTCTGGGCGTCGGTAGCGTACTTGGAGTTACGATCGTAGACCGTAATCTTAGAGCTAGTGGGCGGACCGCACTGGGTGCGCAGCTTTTCCTTCAGCTTCTTCTTCTTGTCTTTGATCTTGGAGTTGATCTCGGCGAAGACCTTCTGCCGGCCGGTGGCACTCACGCGTTCAATCTTGAGGCAGGCGCCGTTGACGCCTTCCTGCGGACAGGAACGCTTCCACGCGATCTCGCCCAACTTGAAGTGGGCGAGAATCTGCTTGTCCACGCCGCCCTTGGCGCCCCATTTCTTCAAGTACTCGGTCAGGTGCTTGACCAGCTCATCAGTCTTATTCTGCTTCTCGTACACCTCGCTCATCTGGAACACGACATTGGCCGCGTCCTGTGAATCGCGCGTCCCGTAGTACTTGACGAAGGAGTTCATGTCGTCGACCGCCTTTTCGAACTCACCCAACCCGATGCGGAAGGTGTAGGCATTGCCAAGAGCGGTCCTCGACTGCTTCTCGCCCGGGAACTTGGTGGCGAACTCCTCGTAGCGCCGGGCCGCCTCGCTGTAGTAGGCGAGCTGGTGATAGCCGCTGGCAATTTGGAAAAGGGCCCGTTGCGCCAGCGGATCCTTCGGGTGCTTTTCGATCAGCTCCTGGCGGGCCCTGATGGCTTGGCCGACCAAACGGGCGTTCTGGAAGCAAAGGCCAGCATTGTAGAGACGCTCGGCATGCTTGGGGTGATCGGGAATGGTTTCCGCGGCGGCCACATACGAGATGCCACATTCTTTGTAGTTCTTCTCCTTCTCGTATTGCTTGGCTTCCACCACCAGACTGTCGGTCTTGAGGCCGATCATCTGCTTCTTGAACTCCTCGTCCTTCATCAGGACGGGATTGCCCAGGAACTTCTCCACCGTGGCCAGCAGCTCCTTGTACTTGCCCATGATGTTGAGGCAGTCGAGCAGCAGGTTGGCCGAGTAGATGGCCAACTCGTCGGTCACATGCTTGTCGACGATGTCCCTGAACAGCTTCACCGCATCGTCAAAGTGGTTGTAGTCGTAGAAGATCCTCGCCTTGCGGTACTTGATCTTCACCAACTCCGGCGCGTCGGGCACGTACTTGATGTAGGTGTCGAAGGCCGCAATCATCTTCTGCTGGCCGGCCGGGATCTGACGCGGCTTCATGTCCTTCTTGTCCTTGTCTGGCATGGCCCCGGAATCGTCGATGTTGAGTGCGTTCTTCCACGCCAACACCGCGGCATAGGCCGCCTCTTTCACGTACTTGCCCTTGGGGTCCAACTGGACGACCTTGGTGTAGTTCTCGGCCGCCTCGGCCCACTGCTCTGTCACCCACAAGATTTCGCCGAAGTAGAAGGTCATCTCCGGGGTGTCCTTCTCATTATTGAAGTGATCCAGGTACTCCTTGTAAATGAGACGCGTAAGCTGATAGGTGTCCGCGTTCTTGGTGCGCTGCGCTTCCTTGTGCCAGATGAGGGCAAGTTCCTTGGTGGTGTCGTGGTAATTGTTCTTGCACTCGGTCATCACGTCCTTCTTGATGCCCTCGACCTTCTGCACGTGCTCGTACACGGTGCCCAAACGCCTTACCTCCTGCACCTGGTCCCGCTTGGTACCGGCTGATAAGGTGTTGCGCAGGATCTTGTACTGCCACTCGCACAGACGGGGTGACTTCTCGTTGAGCGAGATAATCTTGCGGTAGACCTTGGACGAGTCGGGGAACATACCTTGTTCCCAGTACAACTCAGCCAGCGCCTCGAGCATCTTGGGGGCATAGTCGCCACCCATGCGCTGGAAGAACTCCCACGCCTTGTCCGGGGAAGCGCCGGGGGTGCGCGCGTAGGCCTTGACCAGGTCCTTCTTGGCCTCCTTTTCCAGGGGGCCGCGCTGAGCCTTGTCGATCTTGCCAGCCTGGCAAAGCTCGATCACATTGACAAAGATTCCTAGCGCGGACTTGAAGTTGCCCAGGTTGATCTGCGCCCAACCCTTCTTGTACACCGCGAATCCGTAGACCGACGACTTGGGGAACTGCTCGACCTTCTCGTAGAACTTGAGCGCATTCTCCATCTCGCCCTTGCCAAAGAAATACTCGGCAAAGGACAGGTAGGCGTTGGGGACATACTTCGACTGCGGGTAGTCCTTGATGAGACGGTGGAAGAACTCCCGGGCCTTGTCGTCCTTCTTGATCATCTGCAGCAGATAGGCGAGGCGGAACAACACCTCGTCCATGCGCTCGTACTTGGAGTGCTTGGACGCCTCGACGTAGTACTTGACCGCCTCGTTGGCCCATTTCTCGGAATTCTTCTCGGCTTCCTTCTGCTGATCCTTCAGCTTGGCCGCGAGCGACGTGTTCTTCTTCTGTTCAGCTTGGAAGATCTTCTCATCGAAGCTGCGCGCCTGGAGGCTGTCGGAGCGCTGGTTTTCGGAGTAGAGTTCGCCGAGACGGAAGTAGAAGTCGGGCTTCTGCGGGTCATCGTTGGGCGTGATCTTGATGAGCCGATTGAGCTGCTCGATCTGCTTCTTGGTGATCTTCTGAATCTTCGCCTGCTGCTGCCCGACGAACTGTTCCACGGTTAGAACCGGCCCGGTCTGTTTCTGCTCTTTGGGCGGCTCCTTTGGTTTCGTCAGCTCGGTCTGGGCCGTGCCCTGGACCTCCAGTTCTTTCTTCTTGAACTTTGCCTCAGCGAAAGTTGGCCCTGAGCCGGCCACCATGCCGACAAGGACGATGCCGAGCGAGGCACAGCGTATGGAGCGTCGATGATCCGTCATGTTCATTTCCCTTGCTTGGCTGATCTGGGTCCGGTCAGGGTTATTCGCCCGCCGGCGCCGATTCTGGGGCGGGGGTCCCACTCGACGATTCGTCACCTTCTGGCACTGGAGCTTGTTCTCCTCCACCGGCTGGCGCCCCTTCGGGTCCCGCAGTCCCGTGCGCGCACTTGTTGAGAAGTTTGTAGCGATAGTACCCGAGTTCGTCACGCCAATACTCTCCCAAGAACGGCCAGAACTCGTGTTCGTCGTCGATGCGAACGTTGCTGATGTCCTTCACGCGGCCTCCGCTGCGGGTTTCCGCCTCAGCCTTGACATCCTCTTCCAACTCGCCTTTCTCACCCTGAAGAATCTCGTACTCGATCTTGATCACGCGCGTGATGAGCTGGCGGAGTTCATTCACCAGGCGCTCGACGCGCTTGCGCGCGATTTCCCCAGTCTCATTCACCGCCAAAGCTCGGGTCACACCGATTTCGGAATATATGGTTGTGGCCACCGCGGTGCTCTTCCACGCGGCATCGGCCTCTTCATGCTGGGTAAGCTCACGGCTCAGTTCACGTGCGGCATCGAAGCGGCGAACCAAGCTGCGGTCTGAGAGAACCGCCCGCGCCGCCCGTTCGACCGCCGGGGGCAGGCCCGACTTGCCGGTCCGGATCTTGACCGCTATGTCGTAGAACTGGTCGTTGGCGGTATTGCTGGCTAGCATCTTGGTCAGACCTTCGGCCACCTGGGGAACCCAGTCGTTGAACTCCTGGATGGCGTTGGCCGCGCGGTCGAAGAGGCAATTGTAGAAATAGATGGTCGCCTTGACCGTCAGGGCCTCTGCCACGGATTCAGGCTTGATGAAGTACTCGAAAAATGGGGCACGCAAGGTGTGGATGTTGCCAAGGGCCTTCGAATACCCCTGCTGCTTGAGCATGAAGTTGGCCCACGACGACTCGAACAGACTGTTTGGCCAGTCATACGACTCGGGTGAAACCCGGTCGAAGTACTTGGTCGCCATCTCGAACTGGCCGGTGGAATAGAAAACCCGAGCGAGCGAGAGATTGGCCAGATCCTGGAAGGGCCTGACCTTCGGATCCTGACTCTGCTCCGCGGCCCGCAGAACCGCCTTGAACGCCTCGACCGCGGGTTTGGCGGAATACTCGCGCACATAGGTCGCGCCTTCGAACAGCTTGGCTTGCGGGTAGAAGGCGCTCGCGGCGGGAACCAAGTTGAAAAGCGACACGGCTTCCTGGAACTTGCCTTTGTTGTAGTTGTACTTGCCAAGCAGGAAGTACAGCTCGTCGCGCACCGCCTCAAGCTGCGGGGCTTCCAGTTCCTGCCGGTTGTACTTGCCGATCTTCTCCAGCACGAGCGCGACATCCACCGGCTGATGAGTGAGCGACGCCAACCACTGCAGGGTTTCGTTGTAGTGGGGATGGGCCGGGCCCTTTTGCACGATGCGATCGAAGTAGCTCAACGCTGCTGAGAAGAACTTCAGCTTGAACAGCGTCTTGCCCATCATGAACTCGGCCCGCATCTTCGCGCCCGCGTCGCCACCCGCCTCGCCCTCGATGGCCTTGTTGAACTCGATGGAGGCCATGTAGTAGTCGGCGCGCTGGTAGAACTTCTCGGCTCGATCGAGCGCAGGGAAGCCAGTACCGCCCTCGGTCGGAGTCTCACCTGCGGACTTGGGCGAAGCCTCGCCCGCGGGCGTGGCGCCGGCTGGCTTGCTCTTGCGCCGCCTTTGCGCCCAAGCATCGGACGTCACCGCCAGGGTGAGGGCGAAAAGCAGGAACAATGCGCAACCCTTTTCACGGCTCATGGATGGACCTCGCGTCAGTGACGCCCACCGCAGACAAATTCGGCGGGCAATTGGTTGAAGAAACTGGTCAAGTGTTTGTTGTCGCCTACCCGGCCGCACGACCGTAAGCTAGTGTTTGGGGTGTTTGCAGGGCTCCAACTCGCGAACCGTAGCGATCACATTGATCACCCTGCCGTCGGTGTTAGGCTTCGAAACCGGGCCATCCTAGGCACGCGGATCTGAGGTGTCAAGGGGGAACATCCCACCCCCAACCGCGTTCAACCACGCGAATCTGCGGAACAAAATGTCGCTCTGCGGGGCTGCGATTCCCTGTTGACAGCCGACCTTGTGAGGCTTAGATGATCACTGCCACCCCACCGTGCTAGCCATCGGCTTCGGCCGAACCGGACAGGAGGAGTCCTACGATGAGCCCGAAATCGTGCACCCCGTCTCGCCACCTGCGGCCCGCTTTGGTTCGCACCTCTCTGCTTTGCGCGTCACTTCTCGCCCTTGCCGCCTTCGGCAGCATGGCATGCGAGGACATGGGGATCGGCCGTCGCTGTGACCTGCAGGCCGACGCAGGTGCGGCGCAGGCGGTCTACAACAACCAGGCACTCGAGTGCCCGACCCGGATCTGCCTCAAGCCTGTTGACCAGAATGCCACCGTCCCAGGGGCGACAAAAGTGGATACTGGCCCCTATTGCTCGGCGACCTGCTCACAGGATAGCGACTGCGAAGGACGGAAACGGGACAGCTCTGACACCAATGACAAGGGCTGCAAGAGTGGTTACACCTGTGGCGAGGCCTTCGTAGTCGGCCCGCTCTGCTGCGACAAGCTCTGCCTCTGCAAGGACTTCATCGGTACGACTGGTCTGCAGACGCCTCTTACCTGCAGGAAAGACCCGACAACCGGCAAGAATGGCTGTCTAGAATAGCAGCGACGAACGGCAGGGACGGTTGCCCGCTGTGTCTGGCCCACCGTCGAGGGGACGTGCAGCGCTTGGGGCTCGCGCGGAGGAATTGGCCGCTTCACTACTGGAGGCGCGCGGCTACCGCATCATCGAACGAAACTGGCGCCGCCCCGAGGGGGAATTGGACTTGGTGGCAGACGATCGAGGCGTCCTGGTCTTCGTTGAGGTCCGTTCACGCACGGGCGAAGAACGCGGACATCCTCTTGAGACGGTCAATGCGCGCAAGCGAGCCCGCGTCGTGCGCGCTGCTCGCCTGTATCTGGAAGCCACCCAGCCCGCCGCAACCGCCTTTCGTTTCGACGTAGTGGGGGTGCTCTTTCCATCCGACGGAGGCCAGCCCGCGAGTACCCACGTGGAAGACGCGTTTCGGGTAAGTTGATTCACATGGGAACCCTGGGAGGGTTCGCTCCGCCCTTCGGCTCCCCACCTGCCCCTACCTCCCCGCTCGCTTCGCTCGGCCTCGCCAAACCCTCCCGCGATGGTTCGCCGCCGGCGAGGGCGCGCGCGAAGCGCGCGGGGTGGGCAGGGTGGGTTGGCGGGTCCCGAAGTCCCCGCAGGGGGCAAAGCCGGCGGGCTCCCCACGCGATTACGTGGTGGGCGCGTCGCCGTCGGTAGCAGGAGCGGCCTCTCCGGAGACCACGCCCCCGGCCTCGTCCTGGCCCACAACGCTCCGCTCGCCCTTGATGCGCGCCGCGCGGCCCTGCAGATCCCGCAAGTAGTTGAGGCGTGCGCGGCGTACGCGACCGCGCTGCACAATCTCGATCCTCTCGATGCGGCTTGTGTGCAGCGGGAAGATACGCTCGACGCCCACGCCATACGAAATCTTGCGCACAGTGAAGGATGCGCAAGCCGAAGCGGAACGCCGATCGATGCACACGCCCTCGAATACCTGAACGCGTTCCTTATCGCCTTCCTTGATCAGGGTGTGCACCCTGACGCTGTCACCCGGCCGGAAGTCCGGAATGTTGTCCCGCCGGTAGGCATTCTCGATCGCTCGTATCAGGGGGTGCGTGCTCATTGGTCCGCTCGATGCAGGGGCGTATTTACTACGCGGAAGGAGGCCGACAGTCAACATCTAGATGGGAACCCTGAAAGGGTTCCCATGCCCTCCCGCGCTCTGGCTCCAGCGGGCAAAGCCCGCCTTCGCCTACGCGATCATGGGAACCCTGAAAGGGTTCGCTCCGCCCTTCGGCCCCCCACCCGCCACCCCCACCCCGCTCGCTTCGCTCGGCCTCGCCGTGCCCTCCCGCGCTCTGGCTCCAGCGGGCAAAGACCGCCTTCGCCTATGCGGTCCCTTCCAGTTCGGCAAGCATGGCCCTTTCTTCTTCGGTCAAAGGGTAGCGATCGATTAGATTCGGACGGTACAACAAGGTACGCCGCAACGCTTCCCGCCGGCGCCAGCGCGCCACTTCGGCGTGGTTCCCCGAAAGCAGCACCTCCGGGACACCGAGCTCGCGAAAGATGGGAGGCCGGGTCCACTGGGGAAACTCCAGCCGGCCGGCGGAGAAGGACTCCTCCACGACCGACTCCCCGCACCCCAGCACTCCCGGCACCAGACGTGCGGTGGCCTCGATGATCACAGCGGCTGCCACCTCGCCGCCGGCCAGCACATAATCCCCGATGCTCACCGACTGGTCGGCGTAGAGCTGGGCGATCCGCTCGTCCACGCCCTCATAGCGGCCGCAGATGAGCATGATGCGCTTGCGGGCCGCCAAGTCTGCCGCGCACTTCTGATCGAACAGCCGCCCGGACGGCGACAGCAGGAGCCGATGGGCTCTCCCGCGCCGATTCTCTGCATCATCGATGGCCGCCGCGACCGAGTCCGGGCGCAAGACCATCCCAGGACCACCGCCGTAGGGCGAATCGTCGACTTGACGATGCCGCCCGGGAGAGAAGTCCCGCGGGTTGGTCCTCTCGACAGCGATGAGGCCGCTTGCGATAGCCTTTCCCAGCAGGCTGGCCTGGAGAAACGAGGTGAAAACCTCGGGGAACAGGCTGATGATCTCGATCACCAGCCGGGGCGACGTCGCGCAGACGGCGTCGTTCGCGTCAAGCCGATCGTCACTCATGAGGGTCAACCACCACGCGCTTGCCCAGGGGGTCGATCGACACAATGAACTCGGGCACGGCGGGAAGCAAACGTTCCCCGTGCTCCTCGTGGTCAATCACCATGACGTCCTGGGCTCCGTTCCAGAAGACCTTGCGTACAACGCCAAGAACGCGCCTCTCACTATCTTCGACCAGGCAACCGAGCAAATCCTCGACGTAGAATTCACCCGCACCGAGGGGTGGGAGTGACGTTCTGGGCAGCCACAACTCCCGCCCGGTCAGAGACGACGCCCCCTCCCGCGTCGAGACGCCCTCCAGCTTGAGCAGAAATCCGTCGGCCATGCGCCGAATCGTCGTGATCGTAGCCGGGGAGTCGGAGTGCAAACCTCCGATCGTAACCGCCAGCGGGAGCGGAGCGCTATCCAGGCTCCAGCCTCCCGAATGAAAAGGACGCAGACTGATCTCGCCCGTGGTGCCGTGCGGTCGCCCCAAGATTCCAAAGGGCAAGACCTCGGCAGGCACGCCGTCACCTAGTGAGCTCAGCGGAAGGACCTCTCGCTACTCGAGGATCTCCAAGATCGCGCGTCGTTTCATTTTGGCTGACGCCGCAGAAAGAACCGTGCGAAGGGCCTTGGCCGTACGTCCCTGGCGCCCGATGACCCTCCCCAGGTCTGACTCGGCCACCTTCAACTCGAACACGGTGGCATCCGGCTCCTCAATCTCCTCGACCGCCACCTCATCAGGGTGCTCCACCAGCGCACGCGCAAGATAGAGCACCAGATCGCGCAGGGGAGGCGCTTTCTCGGAACCTCCAACGGAGGGGGACTCGGCGCCCTCTGTCACGGGAGCACTACTCAGTTGGCGCGGCCGCGGCTGCGCGCCTGGCCTTCTCGATGAGCTGGCCGACGGTTTCGCTGGGAACAGCCCCTGCAGCCAACCAATGGTCAACCCGGGCCATATCGAACTTGACCTCGGGCGGGCTGGGCCGCGGGTCGTAGGTTCCGACCTGTTCGATCAATCGTCCATCTCGGGGACTCCGGCGATCCGAGGCCACAACGCGATAGTGGGGCGACTTCTTTCCTCCGCCGCGGGTGAGTCGTAGGGTGACGGCCATGTTTTTTGAATCCTCGTGGGCTCGAACTGAGCTAACGGCTGAGAGTGATTATAACGCATCCTATTGTCAAGGCGAAGGTGGTTCTTTTCGCTGCCGATCGGTTTCCGCCTGCACGCGTTATCAGTACCTCAAAGTGACAGGCAGCCAAGCCTGTGGGATTTTCTTGTTGTTTCATGCTTCCACGCACTCCCATCCTGGCGTTCGCAGCCCTCTGCGTGCATGCGAGCGGCCTTGCCTTCGCCAGCCCGCGTGAACGCCGCGCCGTGATTTTCTACACCGCACAAACCCAAGGCACGCTGGAACCCTGTGGCTGTACGAGCGATCCCTTGGGCGACATCGCGCGCGTGACTGCGCTGGTGCGTGGGACCGGACCGGCTGGCGCCGCGCTCTTGGTTGACGCCGGCAACTTGACCTACCCCGCAGGCGAGATTCCATTGCGCAAGCAGGAGGCCGCCGACTTGGTGGCAGGTTTTCTTGCCCAAGAGTTGACCCGTCTGCCGTTCGGCGGCTCGGCCCTCGGCGAGACCGATCTGGCCCGCGGAGTGGCGAAAGTTCAGCCCCAACGCCTCGCCGCCAATCTGGATAGCGTTGCTTTCGTCGAACCGTCGCGCATCAAGCTGGCGGGAGGAATCAAGATCGGCGTCTTTGGCCTGGTGGATCCGGACCTCGCGCGCGAGAAAGGGCTGCACGCGGAAGATCCAGTCAGCGCGGCTCGGGCTGAGGCCGACCGGTTGCGCGCGGCTGGCGCTGAGATCGTGATCGCACTGGCGCCGCTTGAACGCGGACAGGTGCGCGCGGTGGCCCGCGAGGCGGCGATTGATTTCGTCGTGCTGGGCAAGGACGTTGGCGAAGGAACGCCGCACGCACAGAAGATCGGCAGTGCCTTTCTCTTGATCCCGGCTTCTGGGATGCAGCGGGTGGGCAGACTGCAGATCGTGCTCCGTGAGGCACGGCCTGCTGGAGAATCACTCCGCGATGCCGGTGGACCGGCGACTAATCGCATGCGCGCCGAGGAGATCGATCGCCAGGCTCGCCAACTCGATGCCGATCTCGCGCGCTGGGAGAAAGACGCTGCCAGTGATGCGGCCTTTGTGGCGGCAAAGCACAGAGAGCGAGACGAACTGCGCGCCGAGGCTGCGGCGCTGGCCAGCACGACCTGGGCGCCTCCGGTGCAAGGCTCATACTTCATCAACCAGCTTCTGCCCATCCGACGCAGCCTGGCCCGCGATCCGGCTCTGGCCGCCAGCATGCGAAAGCTCGACCAGGCGGTGGGCGCAGCAAATCTGAAGGTGGCAGAGCCGCCGCCCCCTGCTGAACCAGGCCGGGCGCATTTTTCCGGCGAAGCCTCCTGTGTCCGCTGCCACAAGGCCGCGGCCCGCTCCTGCAAGCTCACGGCCCACGCCCACGCGTGGAGAACCCTGCAGGCCGTGGGCAAGACGGCTCACGGCGACTGTGTCGGTTGCCATGTCACGGGTTACGGCGAGGTGGGTGGTTCGAGCCTAGGGTTCAGCAAGGGCCTGGAGAACGTCCAATGCGAGGCTTGCCATGGCCCGGGCTCGATCCACGTGGAGAAGCGCGGGCTGGAGAAACCGCTTGCTCTGCGTACGGACACGCCCGAGTCGGCGTGCGCGCATTGCCACAACGAACAGCACTCCGACACCTTCCAGTATGAGGCCTATCTGCGCGACATCATCGGCCCAGGTCACGGCGAGGACGCGCGCGACAATCTGGGCGCAGGACCAACCGCCAGGGATCTGCGCCGGGCGGCCGCCAAGCGCGCGCGGATTTCTGCTGCAGGGCCGAAATGAGCTAGCAGTACCGATTCTTAGAAGTTCGTGACTGGCTCAGCGCGGATCCGGGACCGGGACGGGTAGCCGGAACCGCCTCCGGAGCCGGTTCCGGCCGTCGGGACCGGATCCGGCCACCGGCCACCGGCCCCCCTTCGGGAACTTCGGGACCCGCCACACACCCTGCCCACCCCGCGCGCTTCGCGCGCGCCCTCGCCGCCGCCGTCAACTCGGCCGCCTAACCAGCTACGAGCTATCGAGAGGCGGCACTAGCCGTCGAGCTTCTTTGGCGATGAGCCGGCGAGGATCTGGTCGAGCAGGTCACTCTCGATGTTGCCCCCGCTGACCAGGACGACCACCCGATGGCTTTGCACCGAGAGTTTGTCATCGAGAAGGCCGGCCAGCGCGACCGCCGCCGAGGCCTCGCACACGATGCCCAGAGACCGGTAGGCGTACACGATGGCCTGCCGTATCCCCACTTCACTGACCAGAGCGACCTCGGGAAAATAGTCCTTGGCCATGGCAAAGGTGCGCTCGCTGACTGCGCCTTCCAGGCCCTCGGCCAGGGTGGGGCCACCGTCGTATCGGGTGTAGGCCCTACCCTCCTCCAACGAACGCTTCATGGCGCAGTTGGCTTCCGGTGAGACGCCCAACACGCGAATTCCGCGCGGGACCATTTCGACCCCCAACCCTGCCGCAAGACCGCCGCCGCCCACCGGGGTCACCACGGTGTCCACGTCGGGAAGCTGGGCCAGGATCTCGCGCGCCAACACGCCACCGTTTCCCGCGATGACCCAGTCATCGTCGAAGGCAGAAGCGAAGCTGAGCGAGGGATCTGCTGCCGCTCGCCGGCGGGCCTCGGCCTCGGCTTCGTCGTAGGACGCACCCACGACTTCCAACCCCGCGCCCAGCGCCAAGATGCCGTTGCGCTTACTTTGCGGAGTCTGGGCCGAGACCAGCACCTTGGCCTCCACGCCGAACGCGCAGGCCGCCAGCGCTATGCCCAGCCCGTGGTTGCCTGCCGAGGCGGCGATAACCCGCTTCTTTCCCGCCTGGCTCATCCCGGCGACGAACGCCGCAGCCCCACGCAGCTTGAATGAGCCGGTTCGCTGCAGCGACTCAAGCTTGAGCCACACATCCGCGCCAATGCGACGGCCCAGCGAGGGCGCCGGGATGAGCGGGGTCACGCGCACCAGTCGGCGCACCCGTTCGGCGACGCTGCCGCCGGTCACCTCGGTCCAGATGTCTGGGTCGAACAGGCGCATGGAGTCGTTGCACGCTACCAGCGCGGCCCGCAAAACGCCATGTGTCTGCGTGCCTTCTCGGCGCGAGGGCGGTACACCTAGATAGATGGTTGACCTCGACATTGCACAGCTCGTGCGCTCGGGCCAGGTGGAAGCGAGCCGGGCCGACCGGGTGCTCTGGCTGTGGAACGAGATCCGCCGCCTCAAGCGCGACAAGAACGCCTTCGTGCCCGCCCACAACTACCAGGTACCGGAGGTACAGGCCATTGCCGACACGGTTGGCGATTCCTTCGAGCTGGCGGTGCGCGCCCGCGAGGTGAAGGCACGCCTGGTGGTCTTCTGCGGCGTCCGCTTCATGGCCGAAGGATGTTACACCCTGGCCCCGGATGTGCCGGTCTACCTACCCAACCAGCAGGCGCTCTGCTCGCTGGCGGAGATGGATGCAGACGATCTCGAGGAACGGCAGGAGTTCTTGCGCTCGCTCGGGCGCAAGTTCGCGACCATGACCTACGTAAACACCTACGCCAGCGTGAAGGCCCTTTCCGACGTGTGTTGCACCAGTTCCAACGCAGTGAAGATCGCCAACCGGCTGGGCGTACCGGACCTGCTTTTCGTGCCCGACCAGAACCTCGCCTATCAGGTGGCGCTCAAGACCCGACGCATGTACCTGCCCCCGCCGGAACCACACCAGTTCCATCCGCGCGAATACCTTGCGCGCATCGAACCTCTGATTCGAGACGGCGAGCGTGCGGGACTGGCCGGCAACGTCTTCGCCTGGGAGGGCGCCTGTCACGTTCACCAGCAGATGACCCTGGCCGATATCGCCCACATTCGCCAAGAGGATCCCGAAGCCGTGGTCATTGTGCATGGCGAGGTGAAACCCGAACTGCAGCAAGCCGCCGACGAGGTGATGTCCACCTCGCAGATGTCCAAGTACGTCCAGAGCCATCCCGAGAAGAAGCGCCTG
>PMBS01000178.1 GCA_003153015.1 Myxococcales bacterium | reverse complement strand
ACGCCCCAGCAAGAAGACAAGTCCTCGCGAACCCTGCCGCTCTCGCACTATATTTCATGGAGCGAGCTGCTCCGGAGAAAGTTCGAGATCGACACGATCTGCCCTCGCTGCAAGAGTCCTCTTCGCCTCATCGCTCTCATCAAGACCGAGGACACCATCAAGAAGATCTTGGCCAGCATGGGTCTGCCCACCGAGGCACCCAAACCCTATCCGGCAAGACCTCCTCCGTCTGAACCGTCTGAACCGGGGGACGGCGCAGAGTACCTGAACTGATGGGACGCCGACGCGGGCGTGATGGGGTAGACTGCCCTGAGTGGTCGATATGGCGTCTTCAGCAGCCGGGAACGCCGGCAAAAACCCCCGGGCGCGCTGCGCGAATGCGTTCGAGGCCGCGCAGGTGCGGGCAGGGAGGGTTCCCGGACGCTCAAAAACCCCGTTCGATTTTCCTATGGTGTTCGATTTTCCTATGGTCGCTGCTTGTTCACCGCCAACAGCCAGAGCCTCAAAAACCCCGTTCGATTTTCCTATGGTCCGGACATTTTTCAGGTGAAGGAAAATGGCGCTTGAACCGCCTAGCCACATCCACTTGGCCGGAGGTTCTAGAAGGCGCACTCGCAGCCGGCCGCGCCCAGCGTGCACTTGCCCACCTCGCCCTTCAGCGTCACGCACTCCAGCGAGTCGCACTTGGGGTTCAGCACAGAGCCGCAGTCCTCGCAGATGCAGTACTTGCTGATGCTGTAGTCGCCGTGCATCCCGGCCGGGCAGCCGACCGCGGGGTCATACACCTTGGTGCAGACGTTGGGCGTGGCCGGGTTGTTGTCCTCGTCAAAGCACACCAGTCCGCCGGTGCAGGAACTGTCGTTGTCGCACTTTGCGCAGAAATTCTGCACGGGCTGGCTGGGCTGGCAGTCGCACTTGTCGCCGGTGAGCTTGCATTGGCCCACCGTCGAGCCCGCGGCCGTGGCGACGACGCAGGTCTGCGCCTCGCACTTGGGATTGAACACGGAGCCGCAGTCCTCGCAGATGCAGTACTTGCTGATGTTGTAGTCGCCGTGCATCCCGGCCGGGCAGCCGACCGTGGGGGTATAGACCGTCGTGCAGACCTTGGGCGTCGCTGCGTTGGCGTCCTCGTCAAAGCACACCAGCCCGCCGGTGCAGTCGGCATCGGTTTCGCACTTCTGGCACGGGTTGGTTGGAACTACCACCGACTGGCAGCCGCAGCCTGCCGCGCCCAACTCGCACTTGCCGGCCGTTCCGTCCGGGAGCTTGCAGTCCTTGGGCTCGCACTTCTCGTTGGCAGGATCCGCGCAGGGGTCGCATAAGATGGTCACCTCGCTCTGGCAGGTGGAAGTGTTGCCGCTGGCGTCCGTGGCCGTGTATGTGACCAGGTAGGTGCCCTGCCCCACGAACGACGACGGCGCCGCGATCACGACCGGGGCGGAGTCGCAATTATCCACGGCCGTCGCGGGGAGCGGCTTGGCCTTGCACGCCGGCCAATTCCCCATGATCGACACGGGGCCAGGGCAGGACAGCACGGGTGGCGTGACGTCCGGGGCGCAGGTGTCGTTCTTGCACTTGCCCGCGCCGCCTGCAGCGAAGATCTTCTTGATCTCTCCCGGAGCCAGCGCGCGCTTGAAGAACTCCACCTCGTCGATGGCGCCGTAGTACGGCCACGCCAGCGTCGCGTCCATGCCGATCAGCAGGTCGTCCGTGGTGGACAGGCTGATGAGCGTGGCGGGCGAGTAGGACCCCAGCAGCGCGCCGTCCACGTAGAGCTTGACGCCCAGCGGATCCGCGCGGTCGACGGCCACGGCCACCAGGTGCCACTGGTCCGCTCCTCCGGCGATGGGGACCTGGTAGATGGAGTTGGTGCCCGGGATCCAGGCCTCGAACTGGTTGGACCACCACAGGATGTCCAACTGCGTGAACCCGAAGCGCACGATGGTGTCCTGGGCGCTGGTCGGCGGGTTGGAGTCGTACTTGATCCAGGCGTCGATGGTGAAGTTGCCGGTCCCCAGATCGAGCACCGATGAGTTGGGCACGCGCACGTAGCCGCCGTTCATCTGCAGCGCGCCCGCCACCATGCCCGCCACGGGCGTGGGCCCGTTCACCCAGGTCCCGTTCACGCCGTTCACCACGTCCACCGCGGTGGGCCCGGCGACCTCGTCCAGCGGCCACCACGCGATCATCTGCGGCGGCGGCGGCGTGCACAGCTGGCACTCGCAGTATTTGCTGACGTTGAAGTCGCAGATCATCCCGGCCGGACAGATCCCGGTGGCCCAGCACGGTTGCGTGCAGATGTGCGGGGCGCTCGGATCATCCCAGGTGTCGTAGGCGTCCGCGCACACCAGGCCGCCCAGGCAGTCCGCGTCCGTGGTGCAGGTCTGGCAGAAGTTGGGCAGCGAGCACTGGCAGCCGTCCGCCGTGGGATGGCAGGCGCCCAGTTGGCCGTCCGGGGTCTCGCAGTTGGTCGCCACGCATTGCGGGTTCCAGGCCGCGTTGCACCGGTCACACTGGCAGATGCCGGTGGCGGCGTCGCAGGTCTGGCCTTCCGCGCAGCCCGGATTCACGGCGAACGCGTCGCACGTGCTGGTGCACACCTTGGAGGTGATCGCGACGCCGTCGTCGTCCAGGCACGCCAGCCCGCCGCCGCAGTCCGCGTCGGTCTCGCACTTCTGGCAGGGGTTGGCGGGCTTGCAGTACACGGTGAGCTCATAGCGCAGCCCGGCCGGGTTCCAGGCGTTGGCCTTGTTGTTGTTGGTGACGGACACGTCGATGCTGTTGGCGCTGGCCAGAATGGTGTTGGCGACGTGGTAGGTCACGGGGTGCTGGAAGGTGGTGCCATTAGGCGTGGTATCGACCAGTCCAGCGCCGGTCTCATTAACGGAAAAACCGTTGATGATGACGCTATATTTGTTGTCAGAAGCGATCTTCAACACGGCGGCACCTACCGGATGGTTCCAGGTGAACGTCCTGGTGAAAACGTGGGTCTCCGTGGCCGGGTTCTGGGCCGGGTTGGTGACCCAGATCCACATGGCGCCGGGGATGCCAACGGTGGCGGGGTTCCAGGACGCCGAAGCGGGAGTCACCTCCACCGCGGGCGTGGTGGTGCCGTCCACCGTGCTGGTGATGTCGCTGTAGACCACCAGGTCATGGCACGGGTCGGGTTGGTGCACGGTGATGGTGACGCTGGCGATGTCGTCTTCGGTGGTGACGTGGTTGCCCGGCGTGGAGTCCGGATCCGGCTGGCCCGCCACCATGATCTCCGCCGTGTTGACGATGGCGCCGTTGGCGTTGGCGTCCACCGTGACGTACAGGACCATGTTGCCGTAGGTGTACGGCGGGATGGAGGGGATGGTCCAGGTGTGGGTCATGATGTCAAAGGTGCCAAACGAGGCGCCGCCGAACGACGCGAAGGTGACGCCCGCGGGCAGCACGTCCACCACCTGGATGCCGGTGGCGGTGGATGTGCTGTTGTTGGTGATGGTGACGCTGTACATGATGGTGTCGCCCGGGTTGGGCGTGGCGTTGCTCACCGTCTTGTGCAGCGAGAGGTCAATGCTGGGCTGGTTGCACTGGCAGTACTTGCTCACCGAGAAGTCACAGAACATCCCGGAGGGGCACACCCCGTTGCCCCAGCACGGCTGCGTGCAGATGTTGGGCGTGGCCGGGTTGTCCCAGGTGTTGAGGGCGTCCGCGCAGACCAGTCCGCCAAAGCAGTCCGCGTTGGTGGTGCAGGTCACGCACGGGTTTGGCTCCGGTTGAGCCGTGTCCGGGGTGACGTGACGGCCGCCGCTGCACCCAGGAGCAAGCCCGACCACCCCCACCACAACCAGCGCGAAGAAACCCGTGAAGATGCGAGACGTTTTCATGTTTTCAGCCCTCGATGACTTGATTTTCAAAAACCTTGCCATTGGCCAAGTCGTGTATTATACGCGCGGAAGCCGCGGTCCGCTGGGTATAGAGATGGTTGGTAGTGGGTCAGTTTGAGATGACGCGGGTCAGGCACAGAACGGACGCTGGATCAAGGGCACCGGGGCACGGCGACCAGGATGCGTTGCGTTGCGTTGCGTTGCGTTGCGCGGAGCGGCGCGCGGTGATACCATCGCGAAATGGACCTTAAGGGGCCGGGAAAGAAATCTCCCTCATACACCGCGTATGGAAGCGAGCGGGGACACCAATGAAGGTCCTGCTTGGTTCTATGGCGCTGCTTCTGGTCCTCGGTTGGACTGTGCCCAGGCTCGTCAGTTCATTGCGTCCAGAGAAGAAGGGAACAAGCATAGAAACCGTTATCGGACAGGTTGGGGATCACAACAGGCAGGAGATCACGGTCAACGCCGAAGAGAAGAGCGTTTACACGAGTGCATCGATTCTCTCCCAGGAGCGTAACGGTGACCAGTGGATCACCAAAATTCTATTCAATCGAAGTCCAGGAAAGTGGGACGCGGCGGAGACTTCGCGGTTGTCCTTGGCCCTTGACGGCCCTTACAGCGATGCCATCGCCCAGGGATTCGTCGGACCACATGGCGGAATGGTCATGAGTGGCCCCAGTCGACAGGTGCCTGATGAAGGGATATGGGAGGAAGAGATCATCACTCCGCCACGAAATGACCAGAAGGTAGTCGTAGTCTTTCGAGGACCAAGGCCACTCGGGATCATCAGGGCTGACTTTTCGCCGCGGTAGTCTGCTTCAAAAGATCGACGATCTCCCCGATCTCCCACGCGTGATCCGTGACTTCCGCCGCCATGGCCGGCGTCACGCGCAGGGTCTGGTGAATCCGGCAGAAGTTGTAGTGCATGAAGTGCAGGGCGACGGCGGCGCAGTGGTTCTCTACCTTCTTCGAGAAGGCGTTCGTCAGGCGGGTGAACCGGCGCATCGACATCCGCATAGTCAGGTTCTGGCGCTCGACGTAGCTAGTTGAGATGTGCGCGGGATCCGGGTTGCCAGTGACCGGGACTTTCTTCGCGCCGGTGCAGACGGCCGGGCTGTAGCGGACTTCGCCACAATCCCGGTTCTCTCCGTACTGTTTCACGAGCTGCGCGAAGTCCACCTCTGACCCGAAGGCGCCCTCGACTGCGTCCACATAGCACTTGTGGCCATCGCTCGTGACCTGTACGCGGCTTGCGAGGCGTCCAGCCAGGTCGGACACGAAGCGCTTGGCCGTGTCGAGCCCACGGTCTCCCACGAGCCACGATGGAACCAGCTTGGTATCCGCGCAAATCGCCGTCCACGTCCAAACATCGCCCACGCCGTGAGCGCCCTGGTTGACTTGCTTCTGCTTCGCCCCCACGAAGGACCAGATCTCGTCGCACTGGATGCGCTTGCAGGGCAGGTCAACCAGTTTCTCAACCTGGTACGCCTCGCAGGCCGCCTTTTCGATGGCGCGCGGGCCGGACTGGCCTTGCTGCGCACCTGGCTGGCGGCGCGCCCAGTAGGCGAGAGCGATCTGGCGCCCGAGCTGCTCGCCCGGTTCAAGAGCCCGGCCGGGCACTATGTGGCCTACGTGACGCCCCGGGGATCGATCTGGGACGTGGCATTTCTCGACCGCTTTGTCGGCAAGCTGAAGCAGATCACCCCGCGGGTCACTGGGTTCCCGGTCACTCACCAGGTGTACTCGCGCATGGTGGTCCGCGGCTTTCGCCAGGCCATGGTTTATGCGTTTTTCGCCGTGGTGGTGCTGCTGGCGTTGGATTTCCGCCGCGTGCATGCCGTGCTGCTCGCCCTGCTGCCGCTCGGCCTCGGCTTCCTTCTGCTGCAACTGCTGGTGTGGGTCGCGGGCGTCCGCTACAACTACGCCAACATCGCCGCTTTCCCGGTGCTGATGGGCTATGGGGTTTCCTTTGGTGTCAACATGGTACAGCGCTGGATGGAGGATCCGAGCAAGACCGCCTTCGTGGCCGCGGCCACCATCGGCAAGGGTGTGGTGTTGTCGGCCTCGACTGCACTGGCCGGCCTGGGCAGCATCGCGTTCGCCCGCCACCGCGGTGTCTCGACCTTCGGCTTTCTCCTGCTCGGCAGCATCACCCTGTGCCTGCTGCTGGCCACCCTGGTCCTGCCCGTCGTGATAGATCTCATCTACCAAAGAAGAGGAACGCGAAATGTTTCGTAGCATGGCTTGGTTTGCGCTGGCACTGGCCCTTCCCGCGGTTGCGTGGGCGGGCAAACCGGCGCCGGTCGAACTGGTGATCGTCTATCCCGGCGGACCCGACGCCGGGGCCGAGGGCAAGAAGTTGGCCGAGCAGTTGGTGCAACACCTGGCCGCGGCTACCAGCCTGGACCCTTCCAGCTTCGCCGGTGCCTACTTCAACGACGAGAAGGCTGCGGCGGCCTATCTGAAGACCCACCGGGATGCCTTTGTATTGGGCGGGCTGGGTTTCTATCTGTCGCAGCGCAAGGCTTTGGGTTTGGTGCCGCTGGCCCACCTGCGCGGCGAGGCGGGCAACGACGAGCGTTTCAGCGTGGTGGTGAAGAAGGGTCGTTTCAAGACTCTGGATGACCTGCAGGGCAAGACCCTGTGGGGCAGCGTGCTTTTCGAGGATTCCCGCTATGTCGATCGTTTCGCCTTTGCCGGCAAACTGCAGGCCGGGCAATGGTTCGACGTGCGCCCTACGCCCAGGCCTCTGTCGGCGGTGCGCAAGCTGGACAGCGACGCTGCCGACGCCGTGCTGCTCAACCGGGCGCAACTCGACGCCCTCAAGCGGATGCCGCTCTACCAGAAGCTGGAGGTCATCCACACTTCCGAGCCAGTCTGCACCTTGGGCCTGATGGCCGTGTCCACCCCGCGCACCAAGGCGGTGCAGGAGAAGATTGTGAAATCGGTGCTCGAACTGTGCGCAACCGCCCAAGGCAAGAGCGTTTGCCAGGGGGTGGGCATCGTAGGCTTCGACCCGGTCAGAGCGGACGTGCTGGATGCGGCAGTCAAGAAGTACGACGGGGCTCGCTAGTGCCGCTTGCCAGAAGCTACGAAAAGGTTCCGTCCGATGCACAGCAGAAAGCGAGAAACCAGAACACGAGGCGAGGCGGCACTAGCTTCGATCTATGGAGGGGAGAGCCCCTCCCCCCGCATAGGCGCTAAGCGGCCGACCAGCGGAAGCCCAAGCATTCCGCCCCCTCGCCCCGCGAAGCGGGGAGAGGGTTGGGGAGAGGGGCCGTGCTTGGCCGGACCCCTCATCCCAACCTTCTCCCCGGCGGACCGGGGAGAAGGGGTCACATATTTCTCCGTCAGGCCTCGCTTAACGCCCATGCCCTCCTCCCGTCGGGCGAAGCCCGACGGCGAGGGCGAGGGCGAAGCCCGAGGGGTGGGCAGGGCGGGCGGCAGGTCCCGAGTGCCGCAGGCTTCCCCCCTTCCCCCGCTCGGCCGTACGGCCTCGCGGCTCGCGCTTTGCGCTCGCGCGCTGCCCGAGGGGAGCCTCAGAGTATTCCTTCTACGACTTCTGGCGGGCAGCGCTAGCTCGCTCGCCCTGTTGCTGGGCTGCGCTTCGGGGCCGCGCCCGGCGCTGCCGCAGGTCGTGCTCAGTACGGACGAGGTGCGAACCCTGGTGGCTAGCGCCGATGCGCGCTGCCGGCCGCTGGCTGCGCGGGGCGAGCGCGACGCCGGCCACGCCGACGCAATCCGCGCGCAACAGTCGGCACCCCACGACCGCAGCGCTGGCCTGGCCTTGGCACGTTGTGCACACCTGCGCGCCGATCCCGAAACCGACGAAGCCCGCGTGCTGGCCATCGCCGCGCAGGGCGCCGAGGCGGCGCGCCTGGCGTCGAGTGGTCCCGATGATGCCGAGGCAGCGTATCTGCAGGCGCTCAACCTGGGCCTTTACGTGCGGGCCAAGGGGCTGGTCGCCGTCGGCCGCCTGTCCGAGCTGGTGGCGTTGCTCAAGACTGCGGGTGCCAGACCGGACCTCGACCAGGGCGGGCCGCTGCGCGTGCTCGGGTTGCTCTACCTCAGGGCGCCGGCCTGGCCGGTGGGACCAGGCGATCTCGATGCCGGTCTGGAGCTGCTCAAGCAGGCCGCGGGCAAGTACCCGGAGCATCCGCTCAACCGTCTCTTCTACGCGCAGGCCCTGATCGAGGCCGACGACCCGGCGGGCGCGCGCCGCGAGCTGGATCAGGCGCGTGCCCTGTGCGCGGCCGAACGCTACGGGGACTGGGCGGCGCGCTGGAGAAGCGAGGCCGACGAGCTAGCGGCCAAGCTGCACTAGGCGCGCCGGACCGCCGCGGGAGCGAATCGCCAGGAGCCGACGCAACAACGGTGAGTCGCTTGCCGACAATCCTCCATGGGATGGCGTCTATGCGCCGGACGTCGACGGAAAAGGCCAGATGTTCCACCCAGCGCCGGGGCCGAGTCAGCAGGACATCGACCAGGTAGTAAAGCGCACGAGCAAGCGCATCCTGCGCTTCCTGCAACGGCGTCGAGTCATCGCGCTTCAGACTGCACCTGGGGACGGTGAGGTGACCGTGGTTGCCGACGAAACCATGGGCGACAAAGATCGGTTGCTGGCCCGGCTATTGGCTGCGGCGACGGCCGGCGCCCCGCCTGCTGGGTGGGCCAACAAGCGGAAGCCCATCCGCATCGTGCTCGACCCCGACGATCGCCCCGTGAGCAAGGGCACCTTGTGCAGTCAAGATCACGGATTCAATCTGCACGCTGCAACCCGTGTTGCGGCCAACGACAAACCCGGCCGCGAAACTTTGTGCCGCTACATCTTGAGACCCCCGCTGGCCAACGACCGACTCCACATCCTGCCCGACGGAGCGGTGAGGCTGGACTTCAAGAAACCGTGGTCCGATGGCACCACGTCGATCGAACTGCAGCCGCTGGCCCTGATCGCCCGCCTCGCGGCGCTGGTTCCTCCAGAGACCCCAACAGAATGCGAGG
>PMBS01000230.1:13144-16091 GCA_003153015.1 Myxococcales bacterium | reverse complement strand
CCCATCATCAACCGCGCCATCGAGAATGCGCAGAAGAAGGGCGAGGGCCACAACTTCGACATCCGCAAGAGCCTGCTCGAATACGACGACGTCATGAACCAGCAGCGCAAAACCATCTATGCGTTGCGACGGCAGGTGCTGGAAGGTTCGTATGTCCCCCTCTTGTCCGAGGCGGAGCAGAAAGCGGGCAAGCAGGCACCAGTACCCGAGTCGTCGGGCCAGGACACGGTGGACAAGCTGTCGGTCACGCTACGGCCGTCGCTGGCGCGCCTGGCGGACGCTCTGACCCACGAAGCTGCGCCCCCGTCTGCCGACGGCACTCCGTCCCCGGCCAGCCCGGTCACGGTTCCGCTCGACCCGGCCAAGTTTCGCTCCGCGCTCTACCGGCAGTTTGGCGCCTACCCTGACGTCACCGGCATTTCAGAGGACCGCACCGCGACGCTCGATCGCCTGTCGCGCGAGGTGGCATCGTCGCTGATTCAGCAGCGCGAGCGGGTCCTGGACCTGTCGGAGGAGGTTCTGCAGGAGTTGCTCGATGCGACTTGTCCCGAGCACGCCCACGCCGAGGACTGGGACCTGGAGGCCTTGACGGCTGGGATGAAAGAACGGTTTGGGTTCGAACCCACCATCCAAACCAAGGGCCTCCTGGAACGCGAGAAGCTGGCTGCGTTGACCTGGGAACAGCTCGAGAAGATCCTCGAGGCGCGCGAGGAGGAGTTCTCGCTGCCCTACTTCCTCTATTTCTTCCGTTACTTCATGTTGGAAGAGATCGACCAGCGCTGGATCGAGCACCTGAAGAACATGGAGGCCCTGCGTGAGGGCATCGGTCTGCGCGGCTACGGGCAGAAGGATCCCAAGCAGGAATACAAGAAGGAAGGCTTCGTCATCTTTGGCGAGATGATGGCCAGCATCAGCCGCAATCTGTGCCAGAAGTTGTTCCACATTCAAATCCGACGCGAGGAGAGCGAGGCAGCGGCCCAGCAGATGGCCGACAAGCAGGCGCGCCGCCGGCCGCGCCCCACCATCGAATCGGGAGGCGGTGCGGCGCTGGCAGCCGGGGCGCAGGCGTCGTCCGAGCCGCAGCCCGTGCGCCGGGCGCAGCCCAAGGTGGGCCGCAACGAGGCCTGTCCCTGCGGCAGCGGCAAGAAGTACAAGAAGTGCCACGGCGCCGCGGCCTAGTACCGCCTATCGAAAGTTCGTAGCTGGTTGGGCGGCCGGTGTGACGGCGGCGGCGAGGGCGCGCGCGAAGCGCGCGGGGTGGGCAGGGTGGGTGGCGGGTCCCGAAGTCCCCGCAGGGGGAGCCGGAGGCCGGTGGCCGGAACCGGATCCGACGGCCGGCCGGATTCGGCGAGGGCGCGCGCGAAGCGTGCGGGGCGGGCAGGGTGGGTGGCGGGTCCCGAAGTCCCCGAAGGGGGAACAGGATCCGGCTGGTCCCGGCCCCGGACCCGGCAACCGAACCCTTCCCTCTCCGGTCAGGCTCAGTGTCCTCGGTGTCCTGTGTGGTGAAATAGCCAGCTCTGATCCACGGTCCACGAGATGCTGGCTAGAGCACTGCGTCTTCGGTAACCTAGACTTGGTTTTTCCTGTCCCGGTGTAGAATTCCCCTATGACGCCAAAGGTCCGTGGTTTCGTTTGGTC
This sequence comes from Myxococcales bacterium, assembly GCA_003153015.1. GTDB lineage: Bacteria > Myxococcota_A > Polyangia > Fen-1088 > Fen-1088 > Fen-1137. Next base: position 14,453 of record PMBS01000230.1, on the reverse strand, counting down.
AGTCGCTGTGCTTGCTTGGTTGTCGGGGGCTGGCTGCGGATCCGACCAGCCGCTCTGCGCCCAGATCGGCCAGCAGGCTCCACTTGCTGTCGACTCGCCCCTGGCGCTCACCCGGGATCCGGTTCTCTTGCGTGCGGGCGATATGTTCGTGTTGGCGGGGCTCGACGGGAACACCGTGCGATGGGGTCAACTCAGCGGCACAGGCGATCTCATCGGCGAATGGGCGTTCGATCTGCCCGCGGAAGAGCAGCCTGCGACTACACCCGGCGGGCAGTCGCTTGGCCCGCTTTTCGCTGTCGCCAGCAAGACCGTGCCCGGCGATCAGCTCGTCGTGGTGATGGGCGTGCAGGCCAGCAGAACGGATCCCTACGAGGTGCATGCCTGGATCCACGATCCGGCATCCGCGGTGCCGCTCACCAAGCAAGTTCTGGGCGTACAGTCGCCTTCAGGCTCGGGTCTAGTCCGCGTAGTGGCGGGCAGCTCGCCGGACGGCACAGGGGCCCTGGTCGCGTGGGCGTGGGGCGTGGAGGGCCAGCAGCAAAAGACGCCGATTCAGTACCGGATGCTGGGTTCCGGTCCCGATGGGGTACAGATGGGTGACCCGCGAATGATCTACGGCGATCTCGACCCGAACAGCGTCCCGGTCTGGAGCTGCCTCGATACCACGCAGAACAACGCTGCGAATCTGGCCGTCACCTTGGTCGAGGCCCCCAACCAGGAACATCTGCAGCCGCGTTGGCACCGTTTCGCGATTGGCGATGATGGTTCCATCGGCGAGCAAGTGCTGATCGACATGAAGTTCGATGTGTCCGATTGTCGCATCGTCTCGACACCAGTGTCCGACGGCCAACTGCTGGCCTGGCAGAACAATGCCAGCAACGGAGGCACGTACTTCGCAAGTCTCACCCCACCGCCACCCGATGCGGGCCCTGACGCCCTCGCCAACGTCACTATGCTCCAGGTTCTGGCGTCTGCGAGCTACGGCGGCTATTCGCAAATGCCCGAGCTGGCCTGGATCGCCCCTGCTGGGTACGAATTCACCATCGGGCTGGCGAGGTCGCGGGGGCATGAGGTCTTGCGCTTCGACGTCTTCGCCGACTCCAGGGGAAAGACGCTCTACTTGCCCAGTGTGTCCGGGAACACAGGTCCAGTGTCCGCCTGGGTAGGCATTGACGCGGTCTATGCCACCTACCTGGACATGCCTGGCTCTCCCACCCGGGCGGACGCAGGCGTCCCTGCGGGAAGTCAGCGCTACCTAGTTACGGTATCGAGCCCTCCTGACCTGCCCTAGTCGCGTGGGGAGCCCGCC
>PMBS01000230.1:0-13113 GCA_003153015.1 Myxococcales bacterium | reverse complement strand
CCCAGGGTTCCCATACAATATCGTGGTGAGCCCGCCCGCTTTCCCACAGCGGAGAATTGTCGCAATGCTGCAAAGGCTGATCTGGGAAATGGTTCAGACACGAGCGGTTGTGCGCCCGCCAGGAAATAATACTAGGCTGGGATCTGTTGGAGAATCGTAACCTGACCATGCTGTTTCGCGCTGCCCCGTCCAAAGCCGATTTCGAACGCGAGGTGATGCCGCATCTCCGCCTCCTCTACGGCGTGGCCCTGCGCATGACCAGGGCCGAGGGTGACGCCGAGGACTTGGTACAGGACACCGTTCTGCGTGCCTACCGTTTTTGGGACAGCTTCGAGGCTGGCACCAACTGCAAGGCCTGGCTTCTGCGCATCCTCACCAATTCTTTTCGCAATCGCTACCGGGCGTGGGAACGGGAACAGGAGATTATGGGAGCGGCGGAATCCTGTGACGCGCATCTCGGTCAGTTTCAGGGTCAGACTCCGCGCGACGCCGAAAGCGCGCTCTTCGGCCGCATGCTCTCGCGCGACGTGGAGAAGGCCCTGGCCGCCTTGCCTGCCGAGTTCCGCCTGCCGGTCATCCTGGCCGACCTGGAAGACCTGTCCTATAAGGAGATTGCCGATGTCATGGAGTGCCCGGCGGGCACGGTCATGAGCCGACTCTATCGCGGGCGGAAGCTGCTGCAGAAACGGCTTCATGATTACGCGGTCGAGTCGGGAATCATCCGCGCCCAGCAAGGTCCCAGCCAAGCGGAAATGGCCGCGAGGGCAGAGGCCCAGGTGGTCGATCTGGACGGGTTTCGCAAGACCAGACAGGAGGGTGGGTGATGGTGATGAACTGCTCGGAAGCGGACGCCATCATGTACGCCTTTGTCGACGGCGAGCTGTCTGGGTCCGATCGGACGGCCTACGAGGCCCACCTGGTGAGCTGTGACGCCTGCGCGCACGCCACGCGCTTGCAGTCGCGTTTCAAGGCGGCCCTGCGCGGGCATCTGCCGCGGCCGGAAGTTCCGGAGGGCTTGCGCGAGCGCCTCCACGGTGCACTCGAGGCCGAGCCCACGGCACGACGTCAGTGGCCCTGGCAGGCCTACCCGCGCATCTTCACCTTGGCCGTTGCGGCGTCGGCAGCGGTGGTGTTGTTGGTGGCAAGCCCGCGGCGGAGCCCCTCGTCCCCTGTGCTCGAGCAGGCCCTGTCCACCTTCCATCACGACGTGCCGCTCGACGTGCTGTCACAGAGTTGCGCCGCGGTCACCGACTGGTTTCGAGGCAAGCTCGACTTCACCATGCCGCCGGCGGCAGGAGCCGATCGGGCGCGCTGCCAGGGCGGCCGGCTGGTGAATGTGCGGGAGCGTTTTGGGGCCTATGTCGTCTATCAGGTTCCGGCCGGCCACCGTCTGGGGCTGATGGTGTTTCCAGCCGACGATGACCTCGCCTTTGGCCCGCGCCGCCGATCCTTGGGTGGCCGAGAGGTATACGTGGGTAGCAGCCGTGGCGTATCGACCGCCGCGTACCATGGACCGGACGGGCTGACCTACGTGTTCACGGCGGACCTCGACGAGGACGCGCTGGCCCACTGGGTCGAGACGGTGTACCTGGAACGGCACTAATACCGCCTCTCGAGAATTCGCAGCTAGTTGAGCGACCTGGTCGACGGCGGCGCGGCAGGTGGCCGGTGGGCCGGGGCAGGAGACGGATCCGGTCCCGTATCCGGTTTCGGCTACCGGCCTCCGGCGACCTACGCGGCTCATCGCGTCTCGACACAGTGGCTCTAGCTTGGTACTGGAGGCCCATCCGTAGTAACGTCACGCTCTAATGGCGACGAGAACGCTTTTGTGCGTGGAGCCGGACGCAAGCGCCCTGCAGACACTGTCGGCAACGCTGGCGCCCTACGGCTTCGCAATCACGAACATCAACAATGGCGACGAGGCGGTGGAGTGGGGCCGGAAGAACCTTCCCGTGCTCATCATCGTCTCGGTCGAGCCCAAGAAGGTGGGCTATGCCATCTGCAACAAGCTCAAGCGCAGCGCGGATCTGAAGAACATTCCACTCATCCTGACCTCATCGGATGAGGTGCCGGCCAAGTTTGAGCAGCACAGGACCTTCAAGCTGCGCGCCGACGAGTACATCTTTAAGCCTTTCGATGCCGATGAGCTTTGCCGCAAAGTGGACAAGCTGGTGGGGTTGGGCGCGCCGGCCACTTCTGCGCCTGAGGAAATATCGGACCTGCTCTCCTCGGAAATCGCCATCGAGGCGGATGACATCGTCGACGAGTCTCGCATTCCCACCCCGCCTCCGGTCAAACCTAGTGCGCCCAACCGCGGCGGGGTGGTGGAAATGGAGGCAGCGGCAAGCGACTCGTCCGGAATTGGACCTAGCCTGGACGCGGTTTTCGACCAAGAGGCCCAGGCGGCTTTCGATGCGCTCGAGATTCACGAGCAGCCGACGGTAGGCGCGCCAGCGCCTTCTCTGCCGAGCCCGCTCAGCGCGGAGCCCGACCCCTGGGACGAACAAGCGGCCACATTTGTGGCGCCGGCAAGTCTTGCAGCCGATCTTTTTGCGCCGGGCACCGAAGCAGCCCAGCCTGCAGCGTCAGAGGCCGTGCGCATCATGCCGGAAATGGCACCCCCTGTTGCTGCGGCGGAGGAGGTGCCACCTCCCCCTCGGGCGCAGATCGACGTCCCGCCCGGGGTGATGCGCGAGCCGGTTGACGAGGTGGGTCCCCCGCCCGAGCCAGACGCGGTGAACGCCACGTCGGTGGAGTCCCTTGCTTTGGGCGACGCCCCTGAGGGGTTGTTGGCCGAACTGCAAGAGCGCATCCACGGGCTGGAGAATGACAAGCGCCGCTTGCAGAGTGAGATCGAGGAGTTGAATGGCCGCCTGCAGGCGCAGCCTTTCCACAAGGAAAGAGATCTGCTCGGTCTGCGCGAAACCATCAACCGCAAGGAGAAGGACNNCGCGATCTCGAGGAGAAGATGCTCGCCATGGAGAAGAGCCTGGTCTACGCCAGCGAGCGCGTGACCGCTCTGGGCCAGGACAAGGATCGAGCCGTCGAGCGCGAGCGCGCGCTCAAGGTGCGACTCGACGACAGCCACCTTGAGCTCACCAAGGCACAAGACGAGATCGAGTCTTTGCGGAAGCGGCTGGCGACCGCCGAGGATCGGTCGCGTGCCGAGGTCGAGAAGATCCGGCAGGATTTGGAGAACCACGTCTCGGACATGGAGCAGGTTCACCGGGCCGAGATCGCGCAGATGACGAACGAGCGGCAAGCGGCCGAGGTGGCACGCGAGGAGCAGGCACGGACGGAGAAGGCGCGCATGGAGATGGACCATGCGGCTGAGCTGGAAGCTCAGCAGCGGCGCGCGGCGGACGAGCTCGCGGCCGTGGAGGACCGCCACGACGTCGAGCTGACACGTGTGCGGCGCGAGCAAGAAAAGGCCATCGCCTCACTCAAGGAAGAGTCCTCCGCCCAACTTGCGGCCGAGCGTCAGGCCCATGAAGCGGCTCTGGAGGCTAAGGAGCGCGACCACAAGAACGAGATTCAGGCCCTGCGCCGCCGGTCGGAAGACGAGTTGAGCGCCGCGGAGGCGCGGCGCCAGCACGATCTGGAAGAAGCCGCCGCGCGCCAGGCGACTGAACTGACCGCGGCTGACGAACGGCGCCGCGCCGAGCTGCAGGTGCGCGATGAGGAGCACCACAACGCGGTCGCCGAGATGGATCGCCGGCACCTGGACGAGAAAACCGAGATGGCCGAGCGTCACCGTGCGGAAGCGGACCAGGTCTCGGCCCGGGCGGCGCGAGCCGAGGGCGAGCTGGCTGCCCGCACCCAAGAACTGGGCGAACTCAGCCGACGCGTGTTGCGCGTGGAGGGGGAGCTTGACACCACACGCGCTGATCTGCGCGACCGGGAGGTGAAGCTGGCCCAGGCGCGTGACCGCACGAGCGAACTGGAAACCAAGCTGGCCGACTTCGAGGACCAGATCCTGCGCGCCTACCAGAAGCTGCGCAACGACGACAAGATCGTAGACAAGGCAAAGCGGGCCTTGGCGGTGGCGCTCACTCTGCTTGACGATCGGGGCGCGGCTGCGCCTGCGGCGGCGGCATCCCCGCCGTCCGCCACGCGTTCGCCGGACGAGGGATAGCTGAATTTTGTGACTGCAGCGACTTTGAGGGCGTTCGACGCAGCGGAATGCTTTTTCACCACAGAGAGCACAGAGTTCACAGAGCCCGGAAGGGCAGGGGTTCGGATCCTGAATTCGAACTCTCTCTGCTTCTGGATCCTCTGTGTCCTCTGTGCCCTCTGTGGTGAGACCAGCTAGCCAACTTTCTGGGCGATGTTCTCATGCGTGAAGTGACCGGGAACCTGGGCGGCCTGAAGCCCAGCGAGCTGAAAGCGCTGGAGCGCGTATACCGCCGCCGCGTACCGCCGCACGAGCTGGTGTCAGCCGAAATGGCCACTTTCATGTGCGAGCTGTCGCGCGAAATCGGGCGTCAGGTGGGCGCACTGATCTCGCGTCGGGGTGAAATCGAGCACGTCGCGGTCGGCGATGCCTCGCGCATCATGCTGCCTGCGGTGGGGCGCGTGCGCGCCGGTCACGGACGCTTCCGCGGGCTGCGCCTGGTGCACACCCATCTGCGCAACGAGCCTATCTCGCGCGACGATTTGGTCGACCTGGCCCTGTTGCGGCTGGACCTGGTGGCGGCGGTGGGTGTGACCCAGGACGGACGGCCGGGTGACCTGCATCTGGCCCACCTGATGCCCCCGCGCGAGAAACTGTCGCCGTGGACCGTGCTGGCACCGGTACCGTTCCATCGCGCGTCGGTCGATGTCGAGGAACTGGTTGGCGCGCTGGAGGAGGAATTCGACCGCGCCTTGCCCGCGACGCGCGCTACCTCGGGGGCCGAGCGCGCCTTGCTGGTGGTAATGGAGTCGCGCCAGACTCGCGCATCGGGCAGCACGGAGAGTCGGGTGCACGAACTGCGCGAGTTGTGTCGGACCGCGGGAATCGCGGTCACCGATGTGGCGATTCAGCGCCGGCCCGATCCTGACCCCAGATATCTCATCGGTCGCGGCAAGCTGGAGGATGTGTTGGTGCGGGCCATGCAGTACGACGCCGGCCTGCTCATCTTCGACCCCGATCTGACGCCCGGACAGGCCCACGCCATCTCCGATTTCACCGATCTAAAGGTCATCGACCGCACCATCCTCATCCTAGACATTTTCGCCCGGCGGGCGCGCAGCCGCGACGCCAAGCTGCAGGTCGAGTTGGCGCAACTGCGCTACCGGCTACCGCGCCTTCAGGAAGAGAACACTATGATGAGCCGCCTGGTCGGCGGCATTGGCGGCCGCGGTCCGGGCGAAACCAAGTTGGAAATCGGCCGCCGCCGCGCGCGCGAGCGGGTGCATCGGCTGGAGCAGGAAATCGACCAAACCCGCCGCCAGCGCGCCGGCCGTCGCGCCGAGCGCACCCGACGGGCCATACCCATCGTGGGCATCGTGGGTTACACCAACGCGGGCAAGTCCACCCTGCTCAACACCTTGACCGGCAGCCAGGTGCTGGTCGAAGACAAACTCTTTGCCACGCTCGACCCCACCACCCGGCGGCTGCGTTTTCCGCGCGAGCGCGAGCTGATCCTGGCCGACACGGTGGGCTTCATCCGCGACTTGCCCAAGGACTTGGCGCAGGCCTTTCGCGCCACCCTGGAGGAGTTGCAGGACGCGGACTTGCTCCTGCACGTCGTCGACAGTGCGGATCCAGACCGGGAGGCACAGATAGTGGCCGTGGAACGTATTCTGAAAGACTTGGATCTTGCCGGCACGCCGCGTTTGCTCGTCTACAACAAGATCGATCGCCTGACGCCGGAGGCGCGCGCGGGGCTCGCCGCCGACCGGCAAACCATCACGCTGAGCGCGTCCGACGCCCAGACCACCCGACCGCTGCTCGCCGCCATGGAGGAGGCCCTGTGGCGCGAGGGCCGCATGGAGCGCGGGACCTTGCAGGAGTAGGCTGCATCACAATCAGAAGACCTGTCTGACTCCTTCAAGATCTGGCATCGTCGCGCGGAATCTCGATCGTGTCTGCAAGTCGGTAACAGGCCGCCAGGTATGTTGCATTTGCAGCGCATGGACGCCACAATGGTCTGATTCGTGGCTGCGAAATAGATCGTGCGCAGCAGGGAGTCTGATGAGCACTTTCGGTCGAATCCTGTTAGCCACTCTCGTTGTTTTCTTTTGCAGCGCCGGCATCGCCGCAAAGGCCCGGGCCCAAGCTCACGAGAATGCCGCGGCAGCGGCCAAGGCCCACTACAAGGAGGGGCGCGCCCACTACCAACTCGGCGAGTACAGCGCGGCCATCAAAGAATTCAAGGAAGCCTACCACTTGAAGCCGGACGCCACGCTTCTCTTCAATATCGCCCAGTGCCACCGGCAGCTAGGCGAATACGGGGAGGCACTCCGGCTCTATCGAAACTACCTGCGCGATGCTCCGGATGCCTCAAACCGCGCGGATGTGGAGAAATTCATTCGCGAGATCACGCTGGCGATCGAGCAGGAAAAGGAAGCGAATACGGCGGTGGCGCCAACACCCACACCGGTGGCAGCGGTTCCCGCATCTCCTGGGTCGACGCCGAGCGAGCCTGGAACTGGCACACCGGCGCTCCCGGCCGGCTCGTCGGCTGCTGCTTCGGCGGCGCCGCCGATTGCGGCTTTGCAGCCCCGCGCCGAATTGATCACCGTCGCGCCGCAACAGCCAGTGGCAAGCGCCGCGATTTCGCCGCCCAAGCCTGTGCGCGAGGAGGCCGAGTTTGAAGTGGCTACGAATCCGAGCGAAGCGACGATCATGGTCAACAAGATGAAGGTGGGATCGCAAAGCCCGCTGAAGCTCAAACTTCCACCCGGGCTCTACTCGGTGGCGATCGAGCGCGATGGTTACCGTGGTGCCGAGGGCGCACTCTCCTTGGTCGCGGGCGATCATGTCTCGGCAAACGTCGATCTCAAGCTGGTCAAGACGCACGGCTGGCGCGGGCTTGGCACCACTCTGGTTGTCGTCGCAGTGCTGGGCGAGGCCATCGGCATCGTCGGTCACGTCATGGCGAACCGAAGGTTCTCCGGTTCACCGGAGTACAACAGATTCTCCCAGATGGAAACCGCCGGGCAGGCGGTGGCCATCCCGTCGGCAGTCCTGGCCATTGGCTGCTACGTGCTCGATTGGCTAGTAAATCGCAACAATGTGGAACCCGGTCCACCCTTTGCGTTGGAGCCGGTGAAGGTGAACCCATGAAGCGCATCTGGGGTTCAGCTCTCCTGCTGTCCTTCCTCACCCTAGGCTGTGCCAAGGGCAAGCCCGTGCCGTGGACTTCGGTGGCATCGTCGGCGGACGGAAGCAAGCTCGTCGCGGTCGGAGATGGCCACATCCACACCTCGACGGATTCTGGCGCCACCTGGACCAAGAGCGGCCCATGGGGTTACTGGACTTCGGTTGCGTCGTCGACGGACGGGGTCAAGCTCGTCGCGGTGAGCAATGGCGCTGACCAAGATCACGGCAACATCTTGATCTCGGCGGACTCCGGCGTTTCCTGGACGCAGAAAGGCATCGATCAGCGGAATTGGGTTTCGGTGGCGTCCTCGTCCAATGGAAGCAGGCTGGCGGCTGTCGGAAACGATGACGAGGGCCATTCCTACGTCTATACCTCAACGGACTCCGGTGTCTCCTGGACGCAGCGCTCGCCGTGGGATTTTTCTGGGAGTTGGACTTCGGTTGCGTCGTCGGCGGACGGAACCAAGCTGGTCGCGGTTGGCGGTGATTCTATCTATACGTCGGCGGACTCCGGCGTCTCCTGGACGCGAGAAGGAGTGTCGATCAACTGTACTTCGGTTGCGTCGTCGGCGGACGGGAGCAAGTTGGTCGCGGTCGGCGGCGGTGGTTATGTCTATACGTCGACGGACTCCGGCGTCTCCTGGAGGCTGCACTTGTCGGGGGGGGTTCCTGAAAACTGGACTTCAGTTGCGTCGTCAGCGGACGGAACCAAGCTGGTCGCCGTGGCGGGCGGAGGATTCATCTATACCTCAACGAGTTTCGGCACGACCTGGACGCAGACAGCTGTGTCTGACAACTGGACTTCGGTCGCCTCGTCGACGGACGGAAACAAGCTCGTCGCCCTCACATCCGCTGGCTCTATCTATGCCTCGACGAACTCCGGGGTAGCCTGGACCAAGCTGAGCGGTGGCAGCGGCGGCGGTCACGCTGGGGTGCCGGACGCGCATGGTTCTCAGCCAGATGTTCCGGTGGGTGGCACGCGTGGCGGTGCAGGTGGAATCGGCGGCGTCGGTGGCAGCACTGGTGGGGGCGGGGGCATGGGCGGCAGTGTCGGTGCTGATGCCGGAAGGCCAGACGCGCCTGGTGCTCAGCCAGATGTTCCCACAGGTGGCACGCGGGACACTGCCAGCAGCGTCGGCGGCTCGACGGGTGGCGGTGCTGGTGATGCTGGGGTGCCAGACGCCCCTGAGGCTCAGCCGGATGCTCCGCTTGGCGGCTCCGGTGGAGCAGGCGTTGGCGGCGCGAGCGGGACCGGTGGCTTCAATCCTTTCGGGGGTGGCGGGAGTGGCAAGGGAGGTGCTGGCGGAGGCGCTGGCGGCGCCGTTTCATCAGGCGGGACCGGGGCTTCTGGTGGAGCAGGTGGCTCCGCCGGCTCGACATCAGCGCCACCCAGCCTGGCGGTGTGGGTCGCGGACAAGACTATTGGCGGCACGGGCCAGATCACCTTGAATCTCCGAATTGACAACAAGACAGCTCAGAGCGTGGACATGTCGACGGTGACACTTCGCTACTGGTACCAAGACGAGGGGCTGGGCACTGCTCTTCTGCTTGCGGCGGACTACGTCAGCATTGGCCTCTCGAACCAGGGCACGGTGACTGGCAAAGCCGTCGCAGCCTCGCCGGCTGTCCCAGGCGCAGACCACTACCTGGAGCTTTCATTCACCGGAACACTTGCAGCACAGGGAGACAAGGCCACCAACGACCAGTTCAACGTCCGTGTCACCGCGCACACCCTGGGCTACACCGGTGTAGTCAACGTAACCAACGACTACAGCTACGACGGCGGAGCAGTGGCGGTCTACGAACAGAAGATCACCCTCCACGATAGGAGTGGCAAGGTCATCTGGGGCGTAGTGCCGGGCACCAGCGGCCCTGCTGACGCTGCGGTGGACACCAGCGTCAGTGGCGATGCTGGGCTGCCAGACGCCCCTGCCGCGCCAGACGCTGAGCCGGATGTTCCGATCAGTGGCACGGGTGGTGCCCCGGCTACCGGTGGAACCACGACAACCGGCGGAACCACAGCGAGCGGCGGGACCACCACTGCCGGCGGAACTACGGCAAGTGGTGGCAGCAGCAACGATGCCAGCAGCAGCAACGATGCCGGCGGCAGCAACGATGCCAGCAGCAGCGACGGCGCTGCAACGGCACCACCAAGCTGCAGCGGCTTGGCCGCGACCTGCGGGCCGTTGGGGAACGAGGACTGCTGCACGAGCTTGCTGGTCCCTGGCGGAACATTCTATCGGGGCTACGACAGCGTGGACTATACGGACCCGAACTACCCGGCAACTGTGGCTGACTTCTACCTCGACAAGTACGAGATTACGGTGGGCCGGTTCCGGCAGTTCGTAAACGCGGGCATGGGCACCCAGGCCAGCCCGCCTGGATCTGGCGCGGGCGCCCATCCGCTGATCGCAGGCTCGGGTTGGGACTCGACGTGGAACACCAATCTACCCTTGGACACGGCCAGTCTGAAGGACGGCATGAAGTGCGATTCGACTTTTCAGACGTGGACCGACACGGCGGTAGGCAACGAGAGCCGGCCGCAGAACTGCATGGACTGGTACACGGCGTTTGCCTTCTGTGCGTGGGACGGGGGACGGCTGGCGACCGAGGCCGAGTGGAACTACGCGGCCTCCGGGGGGAGTGAGCAGCGGGAGTATCCGTGGGGGAATGGCATCGACGCCAGCAAGGCGAGTTACTACGTGGATGTGACACAGCAGTGCATGGGTGACGGGGTAGCCGGGTGCTCACTGGCGGACCTCATAGTTGTCGGCTCGAAGCCTCCGGGAAATGGGAAGTGGGGCCACGCCGACCTGGGCGGGAATGTTTGGGAGTGGACGCTCGACTGGTCTGCAACGTACCAAACGCTGTGCAATAATTGCGCTGATCTGACAGACGCGTCGTACCGGGTGCTCCGGGGCGGCGACTTCTCACACAACTCCTTGAGTGTCCGGTCGTCCTTCCGCGGCGGCTACGACCCCTCGTACCGCAACTTCTTCGTCGGGTCGCGTTGCGCCAGGTCCAGCTTGTAGCTCATCGGGCTCAAGCTGGACCCACGGATTCCGCCAGACCGGCTCGCCTCCGAGATGGAAGAATCCACGCTACGACAACGCTTTGGCGTCGGGCGCAGCCGGCGCGTCCGCCTCTGCGTCGGGCTCGGCCGTCCAACCGCAGCCCAGGGCCAGGCAGCGCAGGCGCACGCCTGCGCGCGACACCTTCTGCACCACGAAGGCGGCGCCACACTGCGGGCAAGGTTTGGCCAACCGGCGATCCCAGGTCAGTCGCACTTGGTCTTGCAGTAGTTGGAACAGCCAAAGAAGATCCTGCTCGGCAACCGGAACCTGGATTGGCTGGTTCGCGAGTACAAGGTGTACTTCAACGTGGCTCGACCCCATCAGGGGATCGGACAGAGTTTCCCGTCTAGCATTCAGCATCACGACCTGAACAAGCATGTAACTGACTGAAAACATTAAAGAAGAATATGTACATCTCATTCTCAAACCAGTCAGGAAAAGATGTACACTCAACCCATGAAATCACTGCAATCAACCTCCCTCAGGAAGAAGCTCTTCGTAACCCTCAAGCAAGTCCGGGAAACCAAGATACCCATGGAGATTCTCCACCACGGAAAACCAATAGCCGTCCTGAGTCCATCGGTGGCGGTCTCGCCACAGAAGAGAAAACCGCCAATCGACCTCGACGCAATCTCCGAGTTTTGCAAGAGAAACCAGATCGCCAAGTTCTTCCTCTTCGGATCCATCCTGCGGGATGATTTCAACGAGGACAGCGATGTGGATGTACTGGTGGACACGTGTGGGCGCCGCCTGAAATTCCAAGAAGAATGCCGCATGCTCGACTGCCTCGAAGCCATGTTCGGACGCAAGGTGGACCTGATGACCAAGAATGAAATTGAGTCGCCCGCCATGAATCCCTTCCTGAGAGCCTCCATCACCTCAACCCTAAGGCTGGTGCATGATGAAGCCGCGTGAAAACTTGGATCCAGCGCTCCTGCACGACCTGCGGAGGGAATGCGCCACCATCCTGGGACGGATCGAGAACAAGACGCTGCCCGAGTTCGTGTCCGATCCGAGCCTGCAAGACGGCATAGTGTTGCGATTGATCCTGATTGGCGAAGCCGTCAAGAAGCTGTCAACCAACACAAAGAGCAAGTTCCCAAAACTCGAATGGAGCCAAATGGCCCGGTTTCGCGACCTAGTCGTCCATCATTACTCGCGGGTAGACGCCCTACAGGTATGGGAAATAATCCAGGAAGAAGTTCCCGCCTTGCTCGCGGCCTTGACTCCCCAGGAATGACGAACCTCCGGTGGCGACGTCGGGCAGCAGGTAGTAGCTGAGCGCGGCGCCCAGCGTGATCACAACCGCGGTGATCGGCCAGCGGATCCATCCTTTCCCCACGGCCGTCGCAGGCAACGATTCATTCAGATTGAGCGAATCTGTACTTCATCTTGATGGAATCAGGGGAAAAGACAAATGGGCGAAAGCACGCAAGACATGCGCCCAGTGAGGCGTCGAAGTCACGACTGGCGGATCATCATATTAGAGTCAGTTAGTGGTGGCCCCCACCATGGTCGCCATGACCGCGGTCGCCGTCGTGATGTTCGCCCTCGCCGTGTCCTCGATACTCGCCCCCCCGATTCGGACCTTCACCCCGCCCGCGCCCGCGGAAGCCCCAGAAACATCCGCTCGTCCCGACGGCAGCCAGCAGCAACAAGATCGAGAGTCTTTTCATTTGAAGCCATACCTTTCGGTCTGCGCATCGTCCCCGCGTTGGCTGTGGTTCAGACGGTGGCAAACGTAGCATCATTGCTGCACGTGGAATGCCAGTGGCTCAACGCTGATCTTCTAACTTTCCTCAAGGCCTGAGGCTAGAGACCGACGAGAGGACCGCGGTGGCAGCGCGGCGGCTTGGGTCCAACGGGACAGCGGCATGCCGCATGCATAAGTTCCTAGCTGGGGAGCGGGTATTCCGCACCCTGGGAATGGAGGAGATTGGTGATCCTCACGAGGACGGTGAGACTTCATGAACGCAATCTAGCCCACAATGTGTTGGCAATGATGGGATCGGCGCTGCTGGCCGGCATGGTGGCCTGCTCGGGCCATCCGGCGGCGCCTTCGCCAGACGGTCAGCGTGCGACACAGTCCGCTCTACCCAGGTTGGATTGGCCGGTCTGTGGGCCGAGCCAAGACGGTCAGGTGCGGTACGGTTGGAGCGATTCCAAATTCAGCGTCTGTCGCGGCGACAAGGGCGCCTGGGTCGAGACCAACCTGCCTGGCGCCGCCGTCCACGTGACAGCGTTGAGCCCGGGAAGTCAGTGCCAAGCAGGAGGGTCAAGCATTGAGTTTAACTCGACCACTGTGTTGGTGTGCAACGGGAGCGCCGGGCCGCAAGGGCCGCCTGGGGTGGCGGGCCCCCAAGGCGCGGCAGGTCCGCCAGGCGCACCCGGCTCGCCAGGCGTGCCTGGGCCACTGGGGGTGCAGGGTGCCAGGGGCGCCAGCGGGGCGCCAGGTGTGTACCTTCCTTCAGGACTAGTGGAAGATCATCCGTGACGAGCTGGAAGTCCTCGTGTGCCCTACCCCAACAAGAATCCCGCGACCTCGGCTGCCGCGGTCAGAGTCAGCAGGGCCACGGACCAGAAGGTGAGGCTTTCCCAGTTCTCGGGCCGCAGCGCCTGGCCGCCGCGACCCCACCAGATTCGCCAGACGGCAACCGGCGCGAGCAAGCCTGCGGCCAGCACCACAGGTAAAGGCAACCCCGCGGCCGCAAGGATGGGCAACGACGCAAA
>PMBS01000376.1 GCA_003153015.1 Myxococcales bacterium | reverse complement strand
CACCCGATTGCCGCTGTCAAGCGACCACGGAGAGCGCCGAAAGATCGCCACAAACTGCTGTAATTTCGATTGGTTGCATGCTGCAGCTACCCCTGGCGCTCATAGCCTGAGAGTGCCAACCATGGCTCGACCTGCGCAGGACTTGCGCGGGCCGCCTCTAAGCCGGCGGACCTTTCGAGATTTCCCAGCACGCCTATCGAACCGCCCCGGGGGTTCGATCAAGCCCCGCCAGCGCAGACTTGGGCAGTCACGTTCAGTCCGCCCGATTGCACGCAGGCATTATACGTGGAGTCGCAGTAGCCGCCTCGGCATTCGTCGCTAGAGTTGCCCGTGCAGGGTGCTCCTGCAGGTTTCTTCGCTTCACAGACCCCTGCGGTGTTGCAGTACGCGCCGGTGTCACACCAGCCCAACTTCGAGCAGTCGCCGCCAAGCGGGGCAAGCTGGTGGCAGGTAAAGCCTCCTGCGCAATAAAGCCCCTTGGCACATTCTGCGCCTGTACCCGACGAACAGTCGCCGCCAAGCGGGGCAAGCTGGTGGCAGGTCCAGTCTCGCGCGCAGCAGTAGAGTCCATCGTCCCGATAGCAGTCTGGCTCCGGAGATCTCGTCGTCGGGAGGCCACATGACTGCGACCCGCAGGTGAAGGCGCACGCATCTCCCAACTTGCCTCGGGGAACTAGGGTGCAGATTCCCCGCCCAGTCGACAAGTCGCAAGCGATCTGGCCGGTGGCAGGTTGAACGCACTCCTTGTCCAAACTACACGCCCCGCCGATCGGCTGGGTCCCCTTGCACAGCAGATCGCAAATCGCCGGCGGGAACGTGCCCAAGTCGCCACAGCTAGCCAGGATGCTCTGCATTTGCTGGACACACTCTCCTGCGGCCTCGGCGTCGTAAGTCGTCTTCGGCGGGCAGGTGCCCGAGTGGCCGACGAACAACGTGGCAGACTGTCGTGCCGCCGCATCGCAATGCGCGGCATTGAACGCCCAGACTCGGCTCTGGCAACACTCTTTCAACCCCGCGCAAAGGGCAACCGTCACCCGGTCGCCGAGCTGGTCCTGGGGCACCGGCCCGCCCTGGGACTGTCCGCCGCCACTGTTGGACCCGCTGCCGCACGTCAGGCTAATGAATGACACTGCCAATGGACCCCCAAAACACCACCAGAGGTTCCTCGTGGTACTGCGAAACGTCGTAGTTCGCATCGCCGTCGTTCCTTTCAAGCAGTTCTCCAATACCGGTGCTGGCCTGGCTGCTCGCGCAACCGGTCGAATGATCATCCGGCTGGTTCGCTTGCACAAGCACAGAATCCGGCTCCGGTCGCCGGCCACCGGCCACCGGCCGCCGGCCACCGGCTACCGGCTACCGGCCGCCGGCCACCGGCCACCGCCGCCGTCAACCCAGCCTCCCAACCAGCTACGAACCCACGAGAGGCGGTTCTAGCTCGGCTTGCGCAGGGCTTCGGCCTGGAAATGGGCGCGCAGGCTTTCGATGACCTCGGTGAGGTCGCCATCAAGCAAGGCGGGCAGATTGTGCCGCGTAAGCCCGATGCGGTGGTCGGTCAGCCGATCCTGCGGAAAGTTGTAGGTGCGAATCTTTTCCGAGCGATCGCCGCTGCCGATCTGGCTGCGCCGGTTGTCGCGCTCAGCAGTCTCCTGCTTTTCGCGCTCGATTTCGTAGAGGCGCGAGCGCAAGAGCTTCATCGCCATGGCCTTGTTCTTGTGCTGGCTCTTCTCTTGCTGGCAGTGCACGGTGAGCCCGCTGGGGATGTGATGGATGCGTACCGCCGAGTCGGTGGTGTTGACCGACTGGCCGCCCGGCCCACCCGAACGCATGACCTCGATCTTGAGATCCTTGGGATCGAGGTCGACGTCGACATCCTCCACTTCGGGAAGGACGGCCACCGTGGCGGTCGAGGTGTGGATGCGACCCTGCGCCTCGGTGACGGGGACGCGCTGCACGCGGTGCACGCCGGACTCATACTTGAGCTGCGAATAGGCGCCCTTGCCCTCAATGTTGGCGACCACTTCCTTGATGCCACCCGCTGAGGCGCTCGACAGGGACAGAACCTCGACCTTCCAGCGCCGGCGTTCGGCGAAACGGCCGTACATGCGGTAGAGATCGGCGGCGAACAGCGCCGCCTCCTCGCCGCCAGTGCCCGCCCGGATCTCCAGCAAGATGTTCTTTTCGTCGTTGGGATCTTTGGGGAGCAGCAGGAAAGTCAATCGCTCCTCAAGTCGCCCCTGCTCAGACAGAAGCGCGCCCTCTTCCGCACGGGCCAGCTCGCGCATCTCGGGATCTTTCTGCAACTCGCGCGCCTCCGCGATGCGACTGCCGACATCGCGGTTGGTACGAAAGGTCTCCACCAGCTCGCGCAGGTCCGAGTGCTCCTTGGCGAGCTTCTGCATGACCTGCGGTTGCGCAAGGACCTGGGGATCGGACAGCTTGGCGGTCAGCTCCTCGAAACGGTTCTCGACGGCCGACAGCTTTCCTGCAAGCAGTTCGTCCAGCATGGTGGGTGCACGGCCAGGGTGAAGCCCGACCCGCGCGGAGTGGCCCTAGGTGGTGGCCGGCGCCGGTGGCGTGGTCGCCGGTGGCGTCGTCTTCTTCCCATACTTCTTGTTGAAGCGCTCGATGCGGCCGCCGGTGTCGAGGAACTTCTGCTTGCCCGTGTAGAACGGGTGGCAGTTCGAACAGATGTCCACCATGAATGACCCGCGGGTGGAATACGTCTCCACGGTGTGACCGCAGGCACACTTGATGGTGGCGGGCTTGTAGGCCGGGTGAATCCCCTTCTTCGGCATGACGAGCTCCTTGGAGCCGGCGTTTATAATCGCCCGCAGCGGCCAGAGCAAGCAGCAATGCGCCAACCGCGTGAGCCCGTAGCCCACCGCCCTCACGCGTCAGGCTGCCCGCGCCTTTCGGTCGGTCACTGGCGTGGACGCCGCTCTGCCATGTATAGTCCGCCGCGCATGGCCGAAAAAAGCCCATCCGACCGGGGGATCCGTCACTCGGCTGTCTACAGCTACCTGCGACCCATCTTGATCGGCCGACGGGTGTTGGAGCTCGGTTGTGGCACGGGTGAGGGTGCGGCCTACCTCGCGCGACTGGGCGCGCGGAATGTTGTCGGGGCCGACGACTCGGGCGCGGTGGCCGAAGCGCGCGCGCGGAACTTGGACGCGTGGGGAGCCGGCGAGCTTTGCTCGCCGCGCACCATCGCGGGAGGGTCTGGGAACCCTCCCAGGGTTCCCAGATCAGATGACTCTGTCAGCTTCCTCACCATGACCGCCGCAGCGCTGGAGCAGGCTGGTCCGTTCGATGTGGTGCTGATCCCAGAAGCCGCAGACATCGTGCAGGGCCGCGGACCCTTGGCCATGCCAGCGGTGCTGAAGCTGGTGGCGCCTGGCGGGCGCCTGGTCTGCGTGGTGCCCAACGGCGACCGAAACGACGTGGCCGCGCCCGGCGTCTCCTATTTCGACATTGTCGACCGGCTGAGCCCGCACTTTCCCAGGGTGCGCATGTTCGGTCAGACGCCGTTTGCGGCCTGGGGGATCGCGGAGTTCGACGAGGCCCCGGCCGAGCTGAGGATCGAGCCTGATTTGGCCGAAGCCGAGAACGAGGAGCCAAGCCACTACCTCGCCCTGTGCGGCCACGACGAGGCATTGAGCTTGGGCTATGCGCTGGTGCAGATCCCGGCGGGCGCGAGCAAGGGCGCAACCTGCGAGACGCCTGAGATTTCGACGAAAGACCAGGCCCCTGACGCGGCGCTGGCCGAGTTACGCCACAAGCTGGCCGAAGCCCAGGGCCAAGCCGAGGGTCTGGTGCGCGTGTCGCGCGCGCAGAGCGAGGAGATCGAGGAGCTACGCGGTCGCGTGCGACGTACGGCGGAAGCCCGCGCCGAGCTGGACGAGGAGGTGCAGAGGCTGCGGCGGGCGTTGCTGGAAGCGGATGAGTCGGTGGTCAATCTGACCCGCAAGACCACCGACGAGATGACCGCGCTGGCCCAGCGTCTCACCGCAGGCCTCCGGCTCGGCGAGCCTTTGCCCGCCGCCGGCCTGAGCGATGAACTCAAACGCCGCGAGGCCGAACTTGCCGAACGCGAGTCAGCGCTGTCGGAGCGTGACGATCGCATCGCGGCCCTGGAGGCGGCCCGGCAGGAGGCAACCTGGCGTGCGGAGGCTGCCGAAGATAATCTAGGCCGCCTGCGCGCCGAGATCGCTGAGATCCGCCAGGCGCCGCCGCCGGCAAGCCCCGCCAGCGATGAGCTGCTGGCGACGCTGAAATCCCGTGAGCAGGCGATCGAGGAGTTCCAGCGGGCCGCGGCCGCGCACCTCGATGAGGTGGGCCGACTACGCGATGCCCTCAACGAGCAGTCAAGCCTGGTGGCCGAGCTGGAGGAGGATCTGGCCACGGCGGAGAAGCGCCTGGCCGACGCGCTCGACGAGTTGGCGCGGCTGCGCCAGTCACTTGCCGAAGTGGAGGACGCCGATCGCCAGCGCCGTTCGCGCCTGGCGGAACTCGAGGGCGTGATGCTGCGGCTTGAGCACGACGAAGCCAAGGCCCAGGCACAGGCCGAACTCGAGCAGGCAAGAAAGCGCATTGCCGAGCTGGAGAGCCAGGTGGTCGATCTGCGCAACTTGCTGGGCGAGGCGGAGCGCCGCCTGGCGGATTCGCTGCGCCTGCGCGACGACACCGAGCGCGCACGCAAGCAGTCCACCACGCGCGTCGAGCAGCTACAGGTGGACTTGCAGGCAAGCGCCGCGCGTTTCTCCGAGCTGGAAACCAAGCTGCAAGCCGCGCAAGCGGTTTCGGCCAGCGTGGCCCAGCTCGAGGCCGAGCTAGCGATGGCCGAGTCGACGGCCGCACAGACGAATGAGCTGTTGGCGCGCCTGAAGACGGCCGAAGCGGCAGCAGCGCGGGCTCGCGAGCTGGAAGCGTTGCTGCGAGTCGCGGATTCCAAGATGGCCCGGCTGGCCGAGTTGGAAACGCAGAGCAAGGCGGCCGAGGAAGCAGCGGCCAAGCTGGCGGAATTGCGCGCCGAGGCGCCGGACCCCGAGGAGGTCTACGAGCGCTTGGTCTTTTTCGAAGCCCAGCATGCTGCGGCAATGCTTGCAGCGGCCCGCGTTCCCAGCCTGGAAGCAGAGCTGGCAGCGGCCAACGCCTGCATCGCGGAACTGCGAGCCCGCAATCCCCAGTAACTCTGTGGGGTAGGCGTTGCCCACACACGTCAACCGGGCGTCGCGAGAAAGCGCATGCCGGCCGGGTAGCGTCTGCTATCTTGAATTTGCGAATGAGTGGGCCGACGGATTTGCTGATGTTCGCGCATTTGCTGCGCCAGCCAGATCACGATCTGGATCTGGAAAGCACGGCCCTTCTGCTCTGCGAGCCCGAGTATCCGGGTCTAGATATTCCGGGGTTCCTTGCCAAGCTCGACGTGATGGGTGAGCTGGCGCGTATTCGCCTGGAGGCCGAGCGTCGCTGCGGGCCCGCCCCCGCCGACCGCGTGCTGCCCATCCTGCGACTTCTTTACGGCGAGTTGGGCTTCCAGGGCAACGTGTCCGACTACTACGATCCGCGCAACAGCTTCCTCAACGAAGTCATCGATCGGCGCACGGGCAATCCCATTTCGCTGGCCATCGTCTTCATGGCGGTGTGCCGGCGCGCGGGGGTTGAGACTTTCGGTATCTCGTTCCCCGGTCATTTCCTCGTGGGCGCGCGGCGGCGCGATGGCAGCTTGGCAGTAGTGGACCCGTTCGACGGGCGCATGGTCAGGTGGGCTGAGTTGCGCGCGCTCTACGAATCCGCAACCGGGGATCCGAGCGACATTGACGAGCGCTACTTGGTCCCGGCCGCGCGGCGACAGATCCTGGTACGCATGCTCAACAACCTGCGCGCCATCTACGAGGTACGCGGCGATCAGCGGCGCCTGCGCTTCGTGCTCGAACGGATGTCCGTGCTCAGTCCATCCGAGGAGGTCAAGAGTCGCCTCAACGCCCTGGTCGCGGACGTGACCATCGCCCCGCGGGTGAGCGTGAACTGATACCGCCTTTCGTAAGTTGGCTCAGTAAATGACTTTCGCCAGGGTCAGTCCGCAAGCTGGTGCGGTCATGCCTGCGCGCGTGCGATCGCCTTGGGCCAGCAACTCGCGAATCGTGGCATCTGTCATCTTGCCCTGGCCCACAGCAACCAGGGTACCGACCAAGATGCGCACCATGTTCTTGAGAAAGGCGGTCCCTTCCACCTCGCAGGTGATCAGGGCACCATCGCGGTGCACGTCGATGCGCCGGAGCAGACGCACGGTGGACTTGCGCTCACAGTCCGCGGCGCGGAAGGCGCGGAAGTCGTGCTCGCCGCACAAGAGCGCCGCAGCCCCGCGCATGGCGTGCACATCGAGGGGGGCGAACACGTGCCAAGTATCGCGCGCATGGCGGGGTGACCGCACCGGGTGATTCCAGATGAGGTAGCGGTAGATCTTGCCACGGGCGGCCCGGCGGGCATTGAACCCCGCAGGCATGTCGGTCACGTCGAGCACGGCGATGTCGCGGGGAAGGTTGGAGTTCAGCCCGCGCAGAAACCCCAGCGCGGGAATGCGCGAGGCGAGCTCGACGCTGGCGACCTGGCCGTCGGCATGTACGCCCGCATCGGTACGACCAGCGCCCCGCACACCCACCGCCTCGCCGGTCATGGTGGCAAAGGCATCTTCCAAACACTGCTGGACCGTGCGCTGGCCCGCCTGTCGCTGCCAGCCCGCAAACTCCGTCCCGTCGTATTCGATGATCAGGCGGAGGGTCCGCAGGGGCGGGGGATCGATGCTCACGGCACGTTCCCTAGTCCCGCGATAGCCGCAGAAGGTCGTGGCCGTAGACGTGGTCGAAGTGATTGCCGTCGGCCACGGCCACGAAAACGACCAGGACCACGTCCACTACCACCACCGATCGCTCCGATTGGGTGCGCGGCTTGATCATGGAAAGGCCTGTCCTTCTGAGGCGGCGCCTGGTTAGAACTCAAACATTAGGCCAAGCACCCAACGACTATCGCCCACGTGCAACTTGTTGCTCATCCCCAATCCCGAGGCGTCGACGTTGTTCCACTCGAAGAACACGTAGCTATGGTTGATGCCGGTTTCTATGTCCAAGTTGCGCGCAGAATCGCTGTCCAATATGTCGAGCAAGAGAGAAATCCCTCCAGCGACTTGCCACCCAAGAGTGCCGCCCGAGCCATGGCCACCTCCAAAGGAAGGCACGTTCCCGTTGCCGTCGTTGATTTGCCAGAAGGTGTAGTTCAGCCCCAGCTTGCCGTAGGGCACGAGCGGAATGCTCCAGCGTTGGGCTGCCACGTCCCAGCGGTACACTAGGAGCGCAGCAATCGGGATGAGCCGCAAGCTGGTGGTGTCGCCCGAGAGCTTGCAGGGGCCTGTCTTCGGGTCGGTCGCCGGCACGCAGGTGCCGGTACTCGGATCAGTGACGAATGCCTTGGCGCTTACCGCGTAGTAACCGATGGCCACGCCAGCGGCGAGGGAGCCGAAGCCCTGGAAGAACTGCCAGTCGAACTCCAACTGCGACATGAGGTGCCGCTTGCCACCGAAAACCGTCTTGTAGGGCGCCCCATTGTAGGGAGGATTGACGGTGCGGCCGGCGAATTCTGAATCGACATCAGGAGCGTAGGGGCCGAAGCGCAGTTCCATGGCCCATTGCTTCGGCGTTCGGTATTCTGCGCGTGATTCCTCCGACCCCTCGTCGCTTTCCTCATGGGTCGCGACCTGTGCCTGCGCCGAACTAGCCGCCAGCGCTGCCAGGAGGCAAGGAAAACCACGAGAAAAAGGGCGTCGGGCACGCCGGCGTCGACGGAAGATGATCAGAGCTACAAGCCCGCTGCCCACCAGAAACGAAATGGCCCCGAGCCGCGCGCCCCGGCCCGCCAGCGAGCAATAACCGCCGGTCGACTGGCCACCCGCCTGCCGGTACGCCTGATAGAAATCGACGGTTGGTACCGGCGTCTGGACGAACCCGCTCTGCATGGGACTGGCGTTGCCGTGGGTGTCCACCGAGGCGACACCCACCGTGTAGTCAATTCCGTTCTGCAAGATGCCGATGCGCGCGCTGGTCTGCGTGGGCGACAGAAGGCCCGAACAGAGGTCGTTCGGGTCCAGGTTCGCGATGCCGGTGGGCGCCCCGACCTCGATCGCGGTTGAGTTTGGGTCCAAGCTTGAGACCGGGCTGGCCGTAGGCGGGAGCGGAGTGCCGGTCTGACACAGAATCTGACTGGTGTAGTATTGCTTGCTGTAGAAACTCGGATTGAAAACTTGCAGGCCGTTTCCGCGGACGCAGAACACCAGGTACCCGGCCAGGTCGGGCCAATCGGAGGCGGATACGGATTTCCACGACACGGTGAGGGCTTCCTGGCCGCCCTCTACATCAATGCCGGCCGGGGCCGCAGGGGGCATGCCATCGAGAGCAAGGGGCAAGAAGGGCGCGCTGCTGCCGCTCACGCTCGAGTCCGGGAAGCCGCTGCCCGTGGAGTCGAGCCAGAGGTAGATCGTCGTGTTTTGGCTCACGCTGCAGTCTCCGACGGCAGCAAAGAGTTTGTCCACGGTAGTTGGCACGGACCAGCTCCCTGCTGACAAGCTTGCTATGTTCCCGAGCGGCGTGCCCAGCAGGCCGTTGGGGCATTGGGGTGCGGTGCCCGAGGCGTTGAGCTGTGCGCAGTTGAGGCCCACATAGAGCTTCGCGCTGGTGCCGGTTTTGTTCAGCGACGACAGCTTGGACACCGATCCTGGCGCCATGCGCACCAGGACTTGCACAGGCCAGGCGCATTGGCAGCGCGCCTGGTTCAGGTAGATGGCAGCATCGGTCGCGGGCAGGTCGGCCCAACTGCCGCTGTCCTTGCTCTGCAAAGTGAGGGTGAAGTCAGTCGCCGCCAGGGGGGTGGTTGAGGTCGAGGTGGCGACGCCGGTCGAGGTGGTGATCTGGGCCATGCCTGGGCTGGCCCAAAGCGCTGCGCTCAAGCCGAGCAAAGTCGTACCCAATCGGCGAGAGGAGGCCATCTGTAGCCCTGCTTTCTGCAACGCCTGTGCCGTCGAGTCCAGGCCGAAGTTCTGCACAGCTGCAGGGTCGAGCGAGGTCTGATGGCCCGGCGGCTCACCCGGTCTGATCCGCTGGCGCTCCCGTCTCCGTGACCGCGCCAATTTGGCAAGACATGTGCTGTGAAAATCTGGGGAAAGGCGGAGGCGAATCTGGGCCGTGACTGACACTATGAGTCTCGGCCGATGGACGCGGCCTCGGCGCGCAGTTGCAGCACCACCTCGGAAGGAACCTCGATGTCGCCGTAGCGGGCCTCAGCGTAGCATTCGGTCAGGTGGGCCAAAGCATCAGCGGCGGCCACGCCTTGCTTGCGTGCGCGTGCGAGATACTCGTGTGGCGTCTCTTCCGGGCGACGAGCGAAGCCGCGCGCTGCTAGCCGGTCCAGCGTCTTCTGGTAGACGTGGAAGATGGCCGGCTCGCCACGCCATCCGCGTCGCAGCCCGCTTCTCACGGTTCGGCGCCGCGGTAGCTTGCGCAGAGCGAACACCGCCACCAGCGCCACCGCGCCCGCGGCAACCCCCCAGACCTGGGTTCTGCTCGCGCGATGGTGGGCTCCGCGCGGGGAAAAGTGGGGCTGCAACCAGCCGAATTCTCGGCTGAGCTGCCGGGCCAAGAGGAGCTGCTGACTGGCGCTGTACTCGATTATCCAGCGATTCCAGAACATCTCCACGGCGTCGAGAACCTGGCGGAAGCGAGTCATATGCGCGGCCCGACTGGCCGCAGGCGTGGCGTCGACACGGACCCAGCCGCTGCTGCCCAGGTAGGCCTCGACCCAAGAGTGGGCGCGATTGTCCCGCACGGTGATGGACTGGCGCAGGCCGTTCCATTCGCCACCCAGGAAACCATTCACGTAGCGCGTGGGTACGCCACCCATGCGCAGCAACATGGCGGCCGCCGAGGCGAAGTACTCGCAGTGGCCAGCCGCCTGGTGGAACAGGAAGTCTTCCAGTGGGTCGGGGACGCTGGTGTCGCGCTTGAGGTCGGTGGTGTACTTGTGCGTGGCCTGCAGCCACTTGACCACGGCATCGATCTTGGCCGCGGCATCAGCCTTGTTGGCCGTCAAGCCGACAGCCAGCTCGCGCACGCGCGGCGAGAGTGAGCGAGCCGCGCGCAAGTACGGCGACAACGCCCCGGGCAGGAGTTGGCTTTCCGGCAGGCCCGCGCCCAACCGGGGCGTACGCGAATAGGCGCGGTACCGGGCTCCCGAGAATTCCGGCATGACCGTGCGACGATCGGCCCCATCGAAGGGACTGACCCGGAACATGCGCAGGCCGAGCTCGCCCGACCAACGCGCGTCCACGTCGACGGCGGTGAACGCGCCGGGCGGCGGGGGCGGCATCTCGAGCGCCACGGGCTGGTCGAGGGCAAAGGCCACGGCATGGGTCAGCGCGACCACTTCGATGTCCTGTTCGACCGCCCCGATGATGGCCGCCGCGCGCCCGGGCGGCGGACCAGGCGCTTGTGGGCTTGCAAGAACGTAGGTCCGTCCGTCGTTGCTGGGTGAATGGTAGAGCGAGAGGCGGGTGCGCGTTCTCTCGTCGCGCGAGCGAATCCATTCGCCGTTTTCGTAGGTGTCGTAGACGGTTCCTCGCCAGTAGAGCGAGGCGATGGTGTTGTCGCGCGCATCGTCACTAGCCACCGCCGCGATACGGGGCACCTGAGCGCGCAAGATCACCGTCTGGTTGTCGAGTGACAGCACACCATGCATGCCCAGCTTGACCTCGTCGGAGAACCCCGCCACACCCGTCTGGCGGCGCACGCCGCCCAGGATGAACCCCAAGCCCACCCGCGGGATGCCGGCGAACACCAGGGCGGCACCGCCAAACACCAGCACGGCCACCAGCCCGGTGTAGAGGAAGAACGGCCCGCCCACCACTCGGCGGGAGTTGAGCACACGGGTGACCGTAACCCGCGCTCCCGAGGCGTCGCCGGTATGCCGGACCAGGTAGTTCTCTTCGATCTCGCGCCGCAGGTGAAAGAGGATCAGGGTCCAGGTGGCGAGCAGGACGTAGAGGAAGAAGCCGACGATGAAGAGCGCGCTGGTGGCTTGCCAGGCGGCTGCCAGCATCACCAGAAACGACAGGATGTAGATCTGCAGGTAGTCGCGGTTGCCGCGTCGCTGGCACAGCTTGTAGCCGAGCAGGAAAAGCACGAAGTCGAGGAAGGGGGAGAGATCGACTTCGGGAAAACTGCGCGCGACCTGCAACACAGCCAGGGCGAAGAAACCCACCGTGGCCAGGTTGAGCAGCGGTACCGCCCGATCGAGAAGGCCGCCCAGACGCGTGTCCGGCTCGCTGAACCAGGACAGGATCGCGGCTGCTGCGAAGACGAGGAGGCTCAGCCACGAAGCCGTGTCCGAGCTCGCCAGCGTGGCGAGCGCCGTACCCGCCAGCAGGTAGGACGTGAGCTTGTGGATGAGGCGAAACTTCACGACGGCCTCCCGGCAAAGGGGCGGGAGGTTTCCAGGCGCGGTGCCTGCGGGCCTTGCAGCACGCGCAGGACGGCGATGCCACGCAGGGCGGCGGGAAGCACGTGGTTCGCCTGTCCCGCTTCAGCGGCGGGCCGCATCTCGACCAGCGCCAGGTGCCTCAGAATGTGTGACGCCTGGATGTTCCCCGGGCCCGGGGCCAAGAACGCGCCACCGGTGGCCAAGCCGACTTGATAGCCTTGGCGGAGCAGCACCAGTGCCGCTGATGCCGCGAGCGAGACCGCGGCTTCGAACGGCGCCGAGGGATCCCCGACCGCCGGGGGTTCCTTTGGTTGCGCGTCGTCGAGCGCCACCACCACCACACGCCCGGTGTTGCCCTCGAACTGGCGCACGAAACGCCGTCCGCGCCGGGCCGAAGTGCGCCAATGGATGTCGCGTGGATCGTCTCCCAGTCGGAACTCGCGCAGGCTTTCGAATTCGCCCCGACGGGTGCGGGCGGTCGACTGTCGGTCGTTCAGCTCGGACAAACCCGAAGACAGCACAGCGTCGGTGACCGGCAGCAAGGCCGGGTAGACCAGCAGCTCGGCCGGTGCGTCCACATCCATCGACCGGCGCAGCAGCCCGAAGGGAAAACGCGTGGAGACACGCAGGCCCGACAGACGGTGAATTCCGCGGCGGGGCAGAGTCCGGCGGTAGGCGGTTTCCTGTTCGCGGCCAGCCGGAACCTTCAGGTAGAAGCAGCGCCGATCCACCGGCTTCTCGGCCACCATATCCTCGACTTCCAGCGAGAAGGTGGGAATGCGTTTCTTGGCGTTGCGAACCGCGATGCCCACGAGGAAAGGCGTTCTGGCGTGGATGGCGGCCGGCAAGCGCCGGGTAACCACCAAATGGCGCAGGCTCGCCTCGGACAGGACGCCGTTGGCCAGAAGCAGACACAGCAACATGCCGAAGATCAGGAAAAGCAGGTTGATGCCGCCGTTGACCGCCGCGAAACCCAGGATCAGGGTGGCCCCGATGAACCACTTGCCTTCGCGGGTGAGGCGGAACCGGCGAGGAGGCCGGAACCAGCGCCGGAGGCGGGATTTTAGGTCAGCCATGTTCGCCTCGGGCCAAGGTCAACACGGAGGGGCCCATAGGGGTCAGCCGGCACCTCTTGTGTAGGGGCGGGTTTGAAACCGCCCCTACGGTCGGCCACGGCCACGGCCACGACCACGTCTACGACCACGTCTACGGCCACGTTCCGCGCACCGGCTCATCCCGGGATGGGCAAGCGATTGAGGACATCTATCACGACGCGTTCAGCTTCCTCGCGCACGCGACCGGTGGAGTCGAGCTGATTGGCCAGGACCAGCCGGTGCGCCAAAGCAGGCAAGGCGAGCTGCTTGAGGTCGTCGGGCAGCACGTAATCGCGGCCGCCAACCAGGGCCGAGGCGCGCGCCACGTTCCGCCAGGCCAGCTCAGCGCGCGGGGACAGTCCGAGAGCCAGAAACGGTGAGCGGCGGGTTTCGCGCGCGACATCGACGATGTAGCCGGCCAGCTCGGGCGAGATGCGCACGCGCGCGGCGGCCTCTTGCAGCGAGATGACCTCCGAGAGCGAGAGGGCCGGCTGCAGCCTGGCCAAAGCATCTTCGGTCACAGCCGGTGCTTCTAGGATCAGACCCTTTTCGTCCTCCGCCGAGGGGTAGTCGATGCGGATGCGAAGGGTGAAGCGGTCCATCTGCGATTCGGGCAGAGGATAGGTTCCGTAGTGCTCTTCCGAGTTTTGCGTCGCGACGACCATGAAGGGCGGCTCCAAGCGATAGGTGTGTCCGTCGAGTGAGACTTGGCCGTCGTTCATGCCTTCGAGCAATGCGCTCTGCGTGCGCGGGGTCGTGCGGTTGATCTCGTCGGCCAGCACCACATTGGCGAAGAGCGGGCCCGGGCGAAAGACAAACTGGCCCGAAGCCGGCTCCAGCACTGAGACGCCGAGAATGTCCGAGGGTAGGAGATCGCTGGTGAACTGGATGCGATGAAATGTGCCGCCTATGGAGAGGGCCAAAGCACGGGCCAGGGTCGTCTTGCCCACACCGGGCACGTCTTCAATAAGCAGATGGCCACGCGCCAGCAGGGCCAGGACCGCAGTGCGGATGGCCGCAGGCTTGCCCCGGATGACCTGGGCGATGTTTTGCTCAAGTCTTTGCAGCAGTTCGGCCGCGGGGCGCTCACGTTCGGCCGGCATAAGTCGCGTCATCGCCCCCATGATACCTCAGGAGGCGACGCTTCGCTCATGGCCCACGCGTACCACCGTCAGCCTGAGCGTCGACAGGCTGGCCCGGCGGGACCGGAAGCCGGCGGCCGGTGGGCCGGGGCCGGTGGCCGGAGCCGGAGCCGATTGCCCCGGATTCGGAACCGGATCCATCCCGGCCCCGGAGCCGGCTGCCTGTCAGACTCTCGCCGCGCTTCGACAGCGCACAGATCGCGATCTCCCCTAGCATCCGGCCGACAAGCCGGGCGGCTGGCAAGGAGGGCCGACTAGCGCCTCCACACCTGCCACCCCTGCCCGCGGCTCCGCCGC
>PMBS01000252.1 GCA_003153015.1 Myxococcales bacterium | reverse complement strand
ATGGTGCTCACCTACGACGACATATCGTGTTTCGTGGCCAACTGGTCCGACAAGGCCACGAACTTGCGCGAGATCGCCCGGCGGCTCAACATCGGCTTGAACTCATTGGTTCTGGTCGACGACAACCCGGCCGAGCGATTGTTGGTCCGGCAGATGGCCCCCGAGGTCGCAGTCCCAGAGCTGACGAATGATCCAGCAGAATACGTCCGTTGTCTCGAGAGACATCGCTACTTCCAGACTGTCTCGATCAGCGATGAGGACTACCAACGCGCCGAGTACTACCGGGCAAACGCCGCACGGGAGGCCGCCCAGGAAGCGGCGGGAGGGCTGGAGGATTTCCTCAAGTCATTGAATATGGTCGCCCGCGTTGCGCCGATTGGTTCGACGTCGCTTGAGCGCAGTACCCAGCTCATCAACAAGTCCAACCAGTTCAACCTCACCACCCGGCGCTATACTTCGGGGGAAATCCTCGCCATCACCGCCGACCCGGCCTGGATCACCTTGACGGTCTCGCTCGCCGATCGATTCGGAGACAACGGGCTCATCAGTGTGCTAATGGCCCGTCTCGATGGAGATGCGATAGACATCGACACCTGGGTGATGAGCTGTCGCGTCCTCAAGCGCCGGGTCGAGAACATGCTGCTCGACGAACTGTGCGACCTGGCCACGAACCGGGGCCTGCGCAAGATCCGCGGCACGTATATCCCCACGCCGAAAAATGCTCTGGTCGCCGATCACTACCCCGGGCTCGGTTTTGGGCCCGCGCCCATGACGGGCGCGGTTGCCCATGACGGCCGAACTCTCTGGGAGCTGACGCTCGCGGGTCGCACTCCCTTGCCCACGTTCATCGAGGTGTGCCGAAATGGATGAAATTCTCGAGCGGCTGCAGGCCGTACTGCGCGAGGTCTTCGGCGATGACGAGATCGTCGTGACCGAGGCGACGACCGCTGACCAGATTGACGGGTGGGACTCCTTGATGCACGTCAACCTCATCATCGCCGTCGAGAAGCGCTTTGGGGTGAAGTTCGCCGCCGCTGAGATCGCGGCCCTCAAATCGGAGGGAGAGAACCTCGGCAACTTCTGCCAGCTTCTCTCTCGCAAACTCGCCGCCAAGCGATGAGCGTCTGTAGCGCCGAATTCATAGTAGCGTTCCTGGTTCTGGCCGCAGGCTTTTTCAGGCTCCCCGGTGCCGGTAGCCGCCGCGCTGCCCTGGCGCTCGCGAATGTCGTTTTTCTCTACCTCTCCGTGCCCAACCGGGGGAGCTGGATCGCACTCGGCATCTTCGTCCTATCGGGCTACGGCGTGGGCCGCCTCTTGCTCAGGCGCCCAAGCAGCGCCCTGTTCTTCGGATATCTCGCCGCGATGATCGCGACCTTCATCGTCATCAAGAAGTACGACGTCGTCACGCCGATCTTGCCCGTCGCCGTTCTCCACCATTCCCTGGTCGTGGTCGGTCTCAGCTACATCCTTTTCCGGCAGATCCACTTTCTGGTTGACGTGCTGCAGGCCCAGATTCCGGACTTCACCCTGGGCTCCTATCTCAATTATCAGCTCAACTTTCTCACGCTCTTGTCCGGACCGATCCAGCGCTACCAAGAGTTTCATACCTACTGGCTCGACCCGCGCCCCCTGGCTACGGATCGGCACGATCTTCTTCTCGCATTTCAACGCATCATGGTCGGGACATTGAAAGTCTCCGTCTTCGCCGCCATTTGCATCTACTACTGGGAAGGCGCCAAGAACGGAATCAACCACGCGATGAGCGGCGAATTCGCGCTTACGCGCCGCTTCGCGCTGCGCAACTTCGTGACCATCTTCTACCTCTATCCCGCCTACGTGTATTTCAATTTCTCGGGGTACTGCGACATCGTGATCGGGGCAGGACGTCTCGTGGGACTCAAGATCCCCGAGAACTTCGACAGACCGTACCTCTCCCGGAACATGATCGACTTCTGGACACGCCAGCATATGACGTTGAGCTTATGGATCCGTGACTATCTGTTCACGCCCATGTACAAGTCCCTGGCGGAGCGCTGGCCGCGAAAGGCCTCGGCGGCGGTTTTCCTCTGCTACTTCGTAGCGCTGTTTCTGGCGGGGGTCTGGCACGGGGCCACGATGAACTTCGTCGTCTTCGGCCTGCTCCACGGCCTGGGCGTATCGGCGACCAAGATCTGGGAAACCTACCTCATCCGTCGCAGGGGGCGCGCCGGGTACCGCAAGTACCTTCAAGGACCTCGAACCCGCGTGGTGGCCATCGTGGCGACCATGCACTTCGTGGCGCTGGCTTTCCTTTTCTTTACGCCCGATCTGAACAACACCATCGATGAAATCCGCGCCGTCATGCGCGCGGTGTTCTGACCAAAAGGAGAATTGCCATCGACACTTCACCCCTCCCCCGTCGACTCGATCGGTGGTTTCGCGACCATCCCAGGCTGATGCTTGCCGCGACGGTGGCGCTGACGCTAGCGGCGGCGATCTCGCTGTTGTTCGTCGGCCAAGCGCAGAGGCTGCTCTACCAGGCGTTCTAGACGATGAGCGACGTCGACAAGCAGCCCCCAGCTGGAATGGCTTCGGCCTCTGCATCGAGGCGGAACGGCCGTTTGCAGACGCCTCTGGCGCTGCTGATGGTGGCGGTGATGCTATTCAGCAATGCCGGCGTCGCGGCCCTGTCCCGCTGTCAGCCTCTGTTGGGGTGGATGCTGGACCGACAGATGCGAGCATGGCGGCGCACGAACGTCATCTACGCCTACAACCTCGGCTGCATCGATGCCGACGATCGGCTCTTGCTGTGGGACATCCCCGAAACGGACTACCGGCGAGGCGGCGTGTTCTTCATTGGATCCTCGACAACCCAACACTCGATCGCGACGTGGCTACTACCGGCGGAGGAGCAGAAGCTGGTCCACAACTTCGCCATCAAGTCAGCCAACATGACCGAGCAGTTTCAGTTCGTTCGCTACCTGGTCGAAAAGCGAGGTCTGCTCGGTGGCGCCCCTGGCAAGACCATGGTGGTTCTGGGTTTGGCCCATTTCGACACGCGACCCAAGATCGCGGGCACCGTGGATTGGAACTACGTCCCGGCCCTGTTCGCGCGCCACAACCTCTACTCCTACGATCCCGTCACCGGCATCTCGGATCGGTCTCTGCCGCGTCCGTTGCGCTTGCTGCAATTCGAAAGGATGCGCTCCTACAATTTCCTCGAGTCGCTGATCGGTCACGCTCGTTTTTCAGGCCCAGCTTTCGACGCCGAGGCCAAGCCCACTCCAGAATCCGACCAAGCCGCGCGCGCCTTCGTGGAGCGGATGATGGGTTATGACGACTGGAAGAAGAACATGAACGCGCAGCTC
The DNA here is from genome assembly GCA_003153015.1 of Myxococcales bacterium. GTDB lineage: Bacteria > Myxococcota_A > Polyangia > Fen-1088 > Fen-1088 > Fen-1137. The sequence continues at coordinate 10,937 of PMBS01000252.1, read as the reverse complement.
CGACAGCTGGAGCTGATGATCGACTACCTGCATCAACACGGCGCCATTGTCTCGGCGGTTCTCCTGCCCCTGGCTTCGTGGAATCACCACCTCCCGGTGGCGACCGAATTCGACGCCCGCGCTCGTGAGATCTGTCGGCGAAACGCTGTGTCGCTGACCGATCTGACCTGGTCTCTCCCGGATTCCGACTTTGCCGACCACAGTCACCTCAACTACCTGGGAGAGGAGGCGATAACCCGCATTCTCGGGAAGGTGGCTCGCGACCACCTGTTGGCAAGCGGGCTGCTCAGGCGATGGTAGAGTATGCCCGATTACTCCGTCATCGTCTTCAAACAGATCTAATGCTACAAGAGCATCGCCATGGAGGAAGCCATGCCACGTTGTATTGTCTTCGGTGCCAATGGATTCATCGGAAGCCACGTCTCGGCTGCGCTCTTGCGTGCGGGCCACCAAGTGATTGCGTGCGACATCACGCGGGACTTCAGCATGATCCCAAGGGTGCCGACAGGCCGGCTGGAAACGGTGACCGTCGATTTTCTCGACTCGGCCCTGGTTCGGAATGTCGTGCGCGGCGCCGAATGGGTTTTCCATCTGGTCGCAACCACACTTCCTGCAACCTCAAACGCTAACATGGTGTTTGACATTGAGAGCAATCTCGCCGCAAGTGTTCATCTGTTGGAAGCGTGCGCCGACACAGGTGTCTCCAAGCTGCTATTTGCGTCCTCTGGCGGCACCGTCTACGGCTCCCCGACAATTCTGCCCGTGTCCGAAGAAGCAGCAACGGATCCAATCGTGTCCTACGGAATCACAAAGCTGGCCATAGAAAAGTACTGCAATCTATTCACCAGGCTCCGCGGATTGAAGGCCGTATGTCTACGGTTGGCCAATGCATATGGGCCGCGTCACGTTGGTAGCATTCAAGGCGCCATTCCAGTGTTCTTGAAGTGCATCTTGGCTGGTAAACCGATAGTCATCTGGGGAGATGGTTCGGTAGTGCGCGACTACGTCTATGTCGAGGATGTAGCACGCGCATTCCAACTTGCGGCCGAGTATGCCGGCGAGCAGCGAGTTATCAACATCGGTAGTGGTACGGGCGTGTCGATTCGGCAGCTGCTGGCCGAGATTGAGGCCGTGGTTCAACGTCCATGTGGAGTTGAATTCCAGGGAGGTCGGCCGTTCGACATTTCTCAGATCTACCTTGACATCGCGCGCGCTCGCCGTGAGCTCAATTGGAGTCCCCGAGTTATGCTCCGGGAGGGCCTTCAGTTGACTTGGAACGCCATGCTCGAATCCGGCCAAAGCGCCGTGGCTACGGCAAAGTGACTACCAAACTGGGAACGCACCATTACGACCTGTGAATCGCGGCAAATATCTTGCCTCGCTCATTCGCCACGCGCGGCCAAGTGTAGCGCGCGCCTACTGCAGATGCCGCGCGCCCGAGTCGTTCTCTCAGCTGAGCATCCGTAGCCAATCGAGCAAGGGCTTCCTGAAAACCTGACTTGTGCGCGGGATCTCGTATGAGTCCTTCGATGTCGTCATGCACGATACCCCCCGCGGCCGGGTAGCTCACCAGGCTGGGAATGCCGGAGGCAAGGGCGAGGTAGGTTACCAGCGGACTGCCCTCTTCAATGCTCGGTAGCACGAACACGTGAGCATTCGTGTATTCCTCTACCATATTGAGCTTCATTCCAACTGCTTCGACGTCTGGACGCGAGAGGACACGAGCATAGCGTTTCGCAACCGGTGGGTCGACTGGCCCAACAATGCGGAGCCGGGCCGGCAAATTGGCGCGGTCCCAATGTTCCAGCAGATCGGGAAGTCCTTTGCGAATGGATCCAATCCCCACGAATAGAAATACTGGCTTTGCGCACGCGTGGTCTTCCCGGGGTTTCACCGGGAAAGTGTGCGGATCCCAACCGTATGTGCAACGGCGCAATCGTTCTGGGGGAACTCCTGCCTTCAAGAAGGAGTCTTCGACGAAGGGACTGCAAACAAACACATAGTCAGCAAGCTCGAGCTCAAGTTCCTCAAACTCAATCGACTTCGAGGTGATACGGTGGTCGGGGGCTAACCCCAGCTGAGCGGCCTTGGAATCAAGCAGTTCGCGTGCTGACCTTACACTCGAATTGATACGTTCGAGGGCGATGACGTAGCCTCTGCGCTTGAGGGTCCGGAGAAGATCCGGCGTCATGTCTGGCCAGACCCAGGCCATTGTTCCCGGTCGGAACTGACGCAAGTAGCGCCATTCGACGAGCGATCTGAGCATCTCACGACTGCCGCCCATCTTGTAGTAGGCTCGATTGGCCAACCGGGGCATTGCCAAACGGACCGTGGACAGCATCGCCACGCTGGCATCGGCTCCCGTGAACCAACACTGAGCATCAAAGCGAGATCGATCCAAATTCTCCGTTACGCCATAGCAACAAGATGGAATTCCGTAGCTAATCCCGTGCAAGGGCGAGACTGCGCGGATTCTTATCCGATTATCACGCGAATCAGCCATGAGTGAGAAGGACTATTAACATTGATTTGCGGCCGGTACTAGAAACAGACGGTACGAGAGGCAAGCCAGCTTTTCTCCATGCCTCATCTCGCCTTCGTTTGTTTGACGTTGGCATCTCGCGTCAGACGCGTACTCAATTCCCTCGGGAAAAGCATCGCGCGGTCGTCGGTTCGAGAGCTTTGGGCACAGAGCTGCTCCGGCGTTCGCTGCGGTTACGTGCCGGCTCACGACTCGGGGCGCATGCGAGCCAATATCGGGCTAGGGGTGGCCGGTCACTCTTAGCGCATTGCGTGTCGTCGTCGAGCCGGGCGGGGGGGGGTCTGAGCTTTTCCACAGGGCGTTCGCCGTGAGGTGAAGGGGACGCCAAGATGCCCGAAAAAACTCTGTGCCGCATTCTTGCGATCTCGCGTAGGATGCCGCCATGAATACTGGCTGGCTTGGGTCGGCCTTTTCCGTGCTCGGCCGAGGCAGCCTATGCACACGAGAGCGGTGAATGTATCCACACGAGTACGACGGCGACAAAGTAAAGGAATGGGCGGGGAGTTCGCAGTGGCGCGCCCTGCGAGCCGATCTCGCACGCTACAAGAAATCGGGCTACAGCGGCTGGGGTTCGGAGGGCTTCTGGGCACTTGCATTGTATCGCACCCAGCGCGTCGAGAACGGGCTAAAGCCGCGCCTTCTTTGGTTGCCGCTTCATGTGGCGCTCGCAATAGCAAAGAAGCTTTTCACTGCGGTCACACATATCAACCTGGAGGCGAGCGCAGAGATCGGCGCTGGGATGCTGATCCCCCACGTCGGGCCGATCCGCATCCACGAAGGAGCGAAGATCGGGGTGGACTGCGCCATCCACCATGTCGTCACCGTCGGCGCGGGCTTGCGCCCAGGCGGAGCGCGGATCGGAGATCACGTGCTATTTGGGTGCCACAGCTGCGTTCTCGGGCCGGTGCGTGTCGGCGACTGCGCCACGATTGGCTCGGGCTCGTTGGTCATCGGTGACGTCCCGGCACATGCCACGGCGATAGGCGTTCCGGCGCGCATCATGCCTGGAGCCTGGCGCGAGAAGGACAAGGGCACCGGTGACGTCACGCCAGTCGTCGCACCCCCAGAACCTAGCCTTGCCGACGCACGCCCTGCTCTCGTCGAAGCTCCGCCGAACGTTCCGCCGCCAACCAAGACGGCTTTCGAGGCCTTGATGTTTCACGGCGAAGCACGAGGCAGCGCCCCTGCGCTCACCGCCGTACTTGGCGAAGGTCGCTACCGCACGTGGAGCTTCGCGCAGTATGCCTCTAGCGCTCGGTGGGCGTGTAGCTCGCTAGACCGCTATCTTTCACCACAGGCTCCCGTGCTGCTCTTCTCGCGACGCACGCCTGAGTGCGCTGCCTTGATAATGGCCGCCATCGGCACTCGGCGGCCATTCTCGTGTCTGAACTCTCGATGGCGCTGGCCGCAGATCCGGCGCGTGATGGAAGCTGCATCGTCTCGCGTGCTGTTCGTGGATCGTGAGGGCGCATCGACGCTCGCAGCGTCATCCACGCAAGCTGCGCGCGCCGGGGTCGCGATCGTGCGCATCGACGAGATGGACTTTGGCGAAGCTGCACCTGGCGCACAGCCACAGCCAGCGAAGACCCAAGCGTACCCAAGCCCAGGGCGCGTCGGTTGCACCCTGTTCACGTCAGGATCCACGGGCGAGCCCAAGGGAGTGTGCATCGCTGAGCAGGATCTCGCATGGCGTGCCGAGACCGAAGTGCACTGGTACGGGCTCGACCAGCGTGACGTCCTGCTCAATCTCCTGCCCTTCTCATTCGATGTCGGCCTTAACCAACTCATGGCCGCTGCGTATGCGGGCTGCGAGACCGTCCTTTGTGAGAGCTGGATGCCAGGGGACGTGCTCGCCGTTTCGAGCGATCGCAAGGTCACGGGCATTCCGTGTGTGCCGTCAATCTGGCAGGACTTCATCGTGCATGGACTGAGCTTCCAGACCCGCGGGGCTCACAGCCGCCTTCGCTTCATCACCATATCTGGTGGGGACTTGTCGAAGAGCCACCTGGAGCAGATTGGCTTGGTGGCGCCTGGCGTGAGTATCTTCAAGACCTACGGGCAAACCGAGGCGTTCCGCGCCACATCGCTACGTCCAGAGTCCTTTGCCGACGGGAATCTCTCCGTCGGCGGGCCTTTCCCGGGCGTCACGGTTTGCGTGGTTCTGCCCGACGGCACCATCGCCAAGCGCAACGTGATCGGCGAGCTCGTCCATGCTGGCCTGGGAGTCATGATGGGCTATCTCGGCGACCAGGATCGGACTCGGGAAAAACTGCGGCCTGCGCCGTTTGATCCGACACGCATGGCATCGTTCTCCGGAGACAACGCGTTCATCGACTCGGCGGATCGCGTTCATTTGGTCGGACGCAGCGATCAGATGGTCAAGATCAGGGGAAACCGCGTCTACCCAGGCGAGGTCAGAAACGCGATCTGCGAGGTGCCTGGTGTCCTCGACGCGATCGTGCTCGCAGAGAAGACCGCGGACTCAAACGCGCAGCTTGTCGCTTTTGTTCTCGCGAAGGAAGGCGCGGACACGTCCGAGCTGAAGCGCGAGATGCGCACGTACCTGCCAGGCTACATGGTCCCCAAGATCGTCGAGGTCGTCCCTGATCTGCCCCGCACCAGCAATGGCAAACCCGACGCTGAGGCGCTCCGACCGCGGGCGCAAGAGCTGGTCCAGGCGGAGGCCGGAGCGCTTTCGGAAGGCGGCATCGGCCGCGTCGCCACGGGCGAGCTAGGAATTGGCGTCATCGCTGCACGGATTGTGGCGCTGGTGAAGGAGCGGGTCGACGGCGCCTACGACGCCGATAGGCAACCACTTTCAGAGGTGATCGACTCGATCTCATTTCTCGACCTTGTCAGCACCGTGGATAGCGAGTTTCGCATCGGCGTGGACATCAGCAAGCTCGGCGTCCAGGCACTGCGCTCGCCGATGTTGCTGGCCAAGGCGATGCTTGAGGCACGCTCTCCCAGGTGACTTCCAGAGTTGCTGCGCCGGGCGCTCGAAGAGTTTGGGCATGGTATGGCGGCTTGCATCTAGGCTCCGCATAGACAAGAGTCCTCGGTAACATGTGCGGAATCGCCGGCGCTATCGGCGCCATCGACCCCAAAATCGCGGCGAAGGTGCGAGTCATGATGGATGCGCAAGTCCATCGCGGCCCGGACGATTCCGGCGTGTTCGAGAGCGGAGGACTTCCTGGCGTGGTTTTCGGGTTCCGCCGACTTGCCATCATCGACTTGTCGGCCGACGGGCATCAACCGATGGTCGATCGCGACCGTGGCAACGCAATCGTATTCAACGGAGAGATCTACAATTTCGCCGAAGTTCGACGCGAGCTGCAGGACTTAGGCGAGGTCTTCAGATCCCAGGGCGATACCGAGGTCTTGCTGCGTGCCTACGGTCGTTGGCGGAGCCAGGCGGTTGCGAAGTTGCGCGGGATGTTTGCCTTCGCCGTCTACGACGCTGAGGAGCGACGAGTATTCATCGCAAGGGATCGCCTGGGGATCAAGCCGCTTTACTACGCCGAGATCGATCGACCTGACGGCAGAGTGTTGCTATTTGCTTCAGAATTGCGCGCTCTCTTGGCTACGGACTTGTTTGCGCGCCAACTCGATCCAACCGCCGTGGCGACCTACCTGTGGAACGGCTTTGTGGTCGGCCCCGGGACTGCAGTCCGCGGGATCTCACTGCTGCCCGCGGGCTGTTCCCTGCATGTCAGCCTGGACACTCCGCGGGCGGCGCCAGAGCGCTATTGGTCGCTCGGCCCCAGGCCGCAACGCCCGGCCGACGAGGCAGTGCAGGTGCTGCGCACCGAGCTTGCGACCGCGGCGAGACAGCATTTGGTTGCCGACGTGCCGCTCGGCGTTTTTCTTTCCGGAGGTGTCGATTCGAGCGCCACGGCGGCTCTCGCGGTCGCCGCCGGCAGCAGACAGATTCGCACATTCCATATTTGCTTCGACGAAGCCGAGTTCGATGAATCGCAGTACGCACGGGCGGTTGCGACGGCCCTTGGCACCGAGCATGTCGAATTCAGACTGACGCAAGCGCATTTTCACAATGAGCTCGAAGCTGCCCTGGCTAGCCTGGATCAGCCAACCTTCGATGGAATAAACACCTACTTCGTCAGCCGTCTGGTGCGTGAGGCTGGATTTACCGTTGCCCTGGCAGGGACCGGGGGCGATGAGCTATTCGGCGGCTACCAGAGTTTTCGAGACTTGCCACGTTTACGCACACTGCTCAGGGCCGCCGGTGTCGTGCCGAAGACGTGGTTGGCGAGCATGGCCAAGCTCATCGTGCGCCTGAAACTCGGAGCGCCAGGCGAGGTGCCTCCGCAGACACGGTGGGGAAAACTGGCCGACGTGTTCAGCTCGCGGGGCAACGCCCTGGATCTCTACCAACTGGCGTACGGACTCTTCACGCGCGAGTTTCTGCGCGAGGTTTCGGTTTTGGGCGGGGTGGGCACCAGCTCGGGGCTGCCCGCCAGCCGAAGCAAGGAACTCACGGACGCGATGAGTGGACTCACGCCGCTCGCGGCGGTCAGCGTGTGTGAACTCGCCCTGTTTCTCGGCGAGCGGCTGCTGCGCGACACCGATGCGGCGAGCATGGCAACCTCGCTAGAGGTTCGGGTTCCACTGCTAGATCACGTTGTCGTCGAGGCGATACAGGCCGTACCGGATGGTGCCAGGTTTATGCCCATTGGCAAGAAGGACCTACTGAAGTCGGTTGCTATGCCAAACCTCGACGCGAGGCTCTTCGACAGGCCGAAGGCGGGTTTCGTCTTGCCCATCGAGGTATGGGCCAAGGACCAGTTGGCGGCTGAAATCGCAGACGCGTTTTCTGACCGGCCCCTAGTTGAGAGTGTCGGCCTGAATTCTTCGCTTTTGCAGGGATTGTTGCGAGCGTTGTGTAGCAATGCACCGGGGATATATTGGTCACGCGTGTGGGCGCCGTATCTGTTCCTGCAATGGTGTCGACGTCATCGGGTCATGCTAGCTTGAATCGGACGGAGGTCGAATTGTGCGTCGACATCTTGTAGTCTCGTCAATTCGGTCGAGGAACACGGAACTCACCCCTTGAACTCAAAACGTCGCTACCTGCTCGTATCACCCTGCCGCGACGAGGCGCAGCACATGCGCGTGACGCTCGAAAGCGTGGCTTCACAAAGCGTACCGCCCGCGCTCTGGGTGGTCGCTGACGACGGATCCACCGACGAAACTCCGAGAATCCTGGACGAGTATAGAAGAAAGCTGCCGTACATGAGGGTGGTGCGCCGCGATGACCGCGGCCGACGACACGTGGGCCCGGGCGTAGTTGAAGCCTTCTACGAAGCCCTGGACACGGTGGAGATCAACGACTTCGACTATTTGTGCAAGCTAGATATGGATCTCGACCTACCATCTCACTATTTCGAGCTCTTGTTGCAACGCATGGAAGGCAACCCAAGACTGGGTACTTGCTCCGGCAAGCCCTGGTTCGTTCATCCCGACACGGGCGTCCTCCTCCCCGAGATTTGTGGGGATGAGATGTCGGTAGGCATGACCAAGTTCTACCGGGTTGATTGCTTCCTGGAGATCGGCGGCTTCGTCCGGCAAGTCATGTGGGATGGAATCGACTGCCACCGTGCCCGCATGCTGGGATGGATTGCCGAGAGTGTGGACGACGAGCGGTTACGCTTCGTCCACCTTCGTCCGCAGGGTGCGAGTCAGAAAGGAATCTGGACGGGCCGGGTACGGGCTGGATTTGGTCAATACTTCATGGGAACTTCGCCGCTCTATTACCTCGCGGTTTCGGTATATCGCCTCTTCAAGCATCCGGTGTTGACTGGGAGTCTGGCTATGCTGTGGGGCTATGCCTCAAGCGCCTTGAAGGGCCTTCCTCGCTACGATGACATCGAGTTTCGGCGCTTTCTCCGGAACTACCAACACGCGTGCTTGCGGATGGGCAAGCGGGCCGCGACCGCAGAGTTGAACGCGCGACAGGAACAAGTTTGGAAAATGCGAGCCACCCGGCGCGCCCACCCACAGCGAGCTGACCGTGAATAGCTCAGCGCCGTCCGAACTCTTGGGGCTCACCTTTGAGCGCGTGCGCATCGATGATGCCGTCGCGCAATGCCTAGAATGGTGCTGCGGCCCCAGAACAAGCCACACTGTCATCACGGCAAACGCTTCACACCTTTGCATGATGCAACACGACGCGGCGCTGCGGCGCGCGTGTTGTGCGGGCAACCTGATTGTCGCTGACGGAATGTCGGTGGTCTGGGCGCTCCGAGCAGCCGGCACTCCCGTTCCCGAGCGTGTGGCTGGCGTCGATCTCATGGATCGGCTCCTTGAGGCGGGTGGCAGACGCGGGCTTCGTGCATATCTTCTCGGAGCGCGAAGGCATGTCGTGGCAGCGCTCGCGGAGAAGTGCCCTGAGCGCTATCCAGGCCTCGAAGTCGCGGGCTGGAGGGACGGATACTTTCCACAAACCGCCCACGGAGAGATCGTGGAGGAGATTCATGCGCGTGCACCCCACATGCTATTCGTTGGGATGCCGAGCCCCTTCAAAGAGACCTGGAGTGAGCGGCACCGGGAGAGCCTAAATGTCCCGGTGATTATGGGTGTCGGTGGTAGTTTCGACGTGCTAGCCGGCTTCATCCAGCGAGCGCCCGCTCTTGTGCAGTCAATTGGAATGGAGTGGTTGTGGCGGCTGGGCAAGGAGCCGCGCAAGCTCTGGAAGCGCTATTTGACGCTTAATAGCGAATTCCTTTGGCGCGGCGGGAAAGAGATTCTGGCGCGGCGGCTGGGGCCGTCACTTCACCAAACCTGAAGGAATTGATGGACCACTATTGATAGGTCCACCGAGTCCTGAACCGCGACTAGGCTGGCCATCCTATGAACTCCAAGAAACGTATCGCAGTATTCATGGGCACTAGACCCGAGGGGATCAAGTTGGCGCCAGTAATCTCGGCGCTGCGCGATTGTTCACACTTTGAGACCGTGGTGGTTTCGACTGGACAACACCGCGAGATGCTAGACCAGGTGATTCGCGTGTTTGAGATTGCGGTCGACCACGACTTGGAGGTGATGCAGCCCAACCAAACCCTGGCTTCGTTGACATCTCGATTGATGACGAGGATTGACGCTTTCTTGGACCGGTTCCAGCCAGACATGTCGCTGGTTCAGGGGGACACTACGACGGTACTGATGGCATCATTGGCTTGCTTCTACCGGCAAGTTGCGATCGGACATGTCGAGGCGGGACTGCGTACCGGCAATCTCCTGTCGCCTTTTCCAGAGGAAGCCAACCGCAGACTTGCCGCTCCACTGGTCACGCTGCACTTCGCTCCGACCGAGACAGCCCGAAACAATCTGCTTAGAGAGGGAATCCCCGACACGAGCATTACCGTGACCGGCAATACGGTGATTGACGCCCTCCACATGGAGCTTGCGCGTCAGAACGCGCCTGAGCTGCGGACCCAGATCGATCGGGAGCTGTCGACAATTGTCGGTCCGGACTGGTCGGAAGTGCCATACGTTTTGCTAACCGGTCACCGGCGTGAGAACTTTGGGGATGGGTTTGACCAAATCTGTGATGCCATCCGATGTCTTGCCGTGCGATTCCCTTCGCACCGATTCATCTATCCGGTCCATTTGAACCCAAACGTTAGAGAACCTGTCTACGCTCGGATTGGCGGACTCAGCAACGTCTTGCTGATTGCGCCGCAAGAGTACCGGCTCTTTGTGGCACTCATGCGCCATAGTCGACTGCTTCTCACCGATTCCGGGGGCGTGCAGGAAGAAGCGCCTTCCCTAGGTAAACCGGTCCTTGTAATGCGAGACACTACTGAACGACCTGAGGGCGTGGAGGCTGGAACAGTCAAGCTCGTTGGCGCAAATGCACGTCTAATCGTCGACGAAGTCAGCCGTCTGTTGACGGACCCAGTTAGCTACCAAAGAATGGCGGAAGCCAGAAATCCCTACGGGGACGGTCACGCAGCGGAACGCATCGTGAATCGCATTCGCCAGCACATTCTCTAACAAGGCTTCAGCCTTCTGCCACTGGTGGCGCCGATCAATAGCGGCGCCACCGCGGGTCCACCTGACTCTCGGGAGTGACGTCGGCCAACCCCCGCCCTCCCTCAGTGTGAGCTGAAGGCCCCAATATCGATCGGAGCAGTGCGGGCCTCAGGGAGATCTGCGGCCGTCCAAGTCGCCTGCGTCGGCGCCACGGCATAGGCGTCGAAGTACGTCGGATCTCCTGTCCCGGTGAGCGGCGAGCCAGGAGCCAGTGAGAAGTCGAGCTGCGCCGGGTCGGTCCATATTGCGCTCAGCGCATCCGTACTGAGTCCATTGGTGGCTCCGTTCGCAGTGCGACAGTAATTTGGGGTGTCGCGGCCGGCGAGAAAGCCCTGGGGGT
>PMBS01000190.1 GCA_003153015.1 Myxococcales bacterium | reverse complement strand
CGCCGGCAGCTTCGCGCGCCGCCAGCAGCTTTTCGTAGTGGCGTTCGTCAGCCCAGCGCTTGAGCCACAGGGGCTCGCGGCGGGCCAAGTCGGCGCGCATGGGGAATTCGGTCTTGGGGAGGCTGAGGGTGTTTTTCCAGTCCACGGGTCGGCGGATACTAGCAGAATCGTGCTAGAGAGGGCGCATGGCCGAGCGGGCTTCCTGGGACGAATACTTCATGAACATCGCGCGGGTCGTCTCCTCGCGCTCAACCTGTCCGCGCAAGTCGGTGGGTGCGGTGATCGTGCGCGACAAGACCATCCTGTCGACCGGCTACAACGGGTCTATCCGCGGCATGCCTCATTGCACCGAAGCTGGGCACATGATGGAGAACGGCCACTGCGTCGCCACCATCCACGCGGAGAGTAACGCCATCCTGCAAGCCGCGCGCAACGGCGTCATGATTGACGGTGGCACCGTCTACGTTACCGCAAGTCCCTGCTGGAACTGTTTCAAGGAGATCGCCAACTCCGGGATTCGCCGGGTGGTCTACGGCGAATTCTATCGCGACGACCGCATCTTCTCCGTCGCTGCCACCCTCCACATCGAGCTGCTTCATCTGGCATGTCTAGACCCATCGGCTGCAGCGTCCCATACCGAATAGCCGGGCTGAGACCGGGCCGCATGTCGCTTTCTGCCCACACGTCTGTGAGCCCCGCCACCCTTTTTAGGTTGACAGACCCTCAAGTCCCGGCAACCCTTATAAGGGCATGCCAAGGTCGCCCCTGACAGCCTTGCTCGGATTGAGCCTGGCCTTGGCGCATGTGGGGGTAGTGCAGGCAGCTACTGCAGGCGGGCCGCGGTCATCCGGTGCCAGCGCGGCTGCCAAGGACCGCGGCAAGCCGGCCAAGGCCAGCAAGCGGCGGGTTCGCCGCGGAAGCCTGCTCGGTTGGGTGGTGCCCGACAGCGAGTTGCGTACTAGTCCGGCGCCGCGGCCCTCGGGCGATATTCGGGTCTATTCGATCAACTACAAAGAGGAACTGCAGACCAATATCTACAACCCGGACGGCTCGTACAGCGTGGAAGCGGCCAAGCAAATCGCCCACGTGTTTCGCTGTCGGCGCACTGGTGAGGAACACGAGATCGATCCGCGCCTGCTCACCATCCTTTCCCAAGTCAACGACCGCTTTGGCGGCCGGCCGATGGAATTGCTTTCGGGCTATCGTTTTCAGCGTAGGACAACCAGCAACCATTTCCACGGCACGGCAGCCGACATCCGAGTTGCGGGTGTGCGGCCGCGCGACCTGCGGAACTTTGTCCACACCCTGGATGCGGGCGGGATGGGGGTAGGCTTCTATCCGCGGGTGGGGTTCATCCATGTGGACATGCGCCCGGCTCCCAGTTTCCGTTGGATTGACAACTCGCGCTCCAACCCCGATGCCAGGGACAAACAGCCCCCGCGCGGCTGGAGGCGCAGGAAACTGGAAAGCTGAGGTAGGGGCGACCTCGTTGGGCGACCTGCGGTTGCCCCGATTCGGGCGCCCGTACCTGTGATACTATTCGGGCATGTCAAACGGAACGGTCGTGACCCGTTCGTGCGGAGCAGGCATTGCAGTGGCGAGCGTGGCCTTTGTCGTGGCCACTATCATCGGAGCCAGCACCTGGGAGCGAACCAAGACGCGGCCCAAGGGACGCACCATCGAGGTCACCGGTTCGGCCAAGAAGCGTATCGTGTCCGACCAGATCGAGTGGACGGCCAGCCTGGAGACGCAGAACATGGATCGCACCGTGGCCTACCGCACCCTGGCTGGTCACGTGCGCACTGCCCTTAACTATTTGACCGAGCAGGGAATCAAGAACGAAGAGATCCGGGTGGCCTCGGCCAGCGTTCAGGAAGTGCACCAGACGGAAACCTCCGGCAGCGGTGAGGACCGCGTGCAGCGCGAGATCTTCAAAGGCTACCGCACCTCGCAGACCATCACCGTGCGCTCCGGTGACGTCACTCGGGTCGAGCGCATCTCGCGCGAGATCACCCAGCTCCTCGAACGCGGAGTTCCCATCGCCTCGTCGCACCCGCTGTATTTCTACACCAAGCTGGGCGAGCTGAAGATCGAGATGCTAGCGGCAGCCGCAAAGGATGCCCGCGTGCGCGCCACCAGCATGCTGGAGCAAACCGGGGGCGCGAAACTGGGCAAGCTGCGCTTTGCCGACATGGGCGTCATTAACGTCAATCCTGCCAACTCGACTGAAACCTCCTGGGAGGGCCGCAACGATACTTCGTCGCTGGACAAGGACATCCTGACCGTCGTGCATGTGACGTTTGATCTGGACTGACACCAGAGAGCCTGATCTTTTTGGTCGCTCGCAATGACCTCTTACGGTGGCAATCTGACGCCACGCACTGGGCTTGCGCCCACGACGTGCTGGGCCCAGACAAGCTGCTGGTATGGTATTGTCCTGGTAGCACACTCATATGAGCATTCGGCTTCAGATCCTGGTCACAGAGGCGCTCGCTGCGCGCATGCGCAAGGCTGCGCGGCGTGGTCGGGTGTCGAAAGGCGAATGGGTGCAGGGTGCAGTTGAGCGCGCACTCGACAATCCGGCCGCGCCGATCGATCCGGTGGCTCGGCTTGCCACCCTGGGCGCTCCCACCGCTGACATCGATCAGATGCTGGCCGAGATCGAGGCTGGCCGCTCGTGAGCGGCATAGCGAAGATCAAGCGACTGCGCTTGTCGTCCTGATCCAGCCCCTGGTGTGCACCTGGGGCAAGTGCCACGACGCTTGCCACACATCGGCGGACTGCCCAACCGGCCAGAGTTGCGTGAATACCAACGATGCGACGATCTGCCAGCTGCCGGACGAGGCAACGTGCTCACAAACATCGCCATGCGGGGCAACCTGTGCGGCGGCTGAGGCATGGCCCCGTAAGTTGTTCGGGTATGTTCTAACTACTGGCTACCAAGTCCACGTCGGCAAGTTGGGCGAACGACAGGTGGACTTCGTGGCGGACAAGGACGGTGAGCGCGAATACTTCCAAGTCGCCTATCGCTTGCTGGACCGCAACACCATCGACCGCGAGCTCTCGGTCCTGGAAGCTATCCCCGACAATTTTCCCAAGACCGTCCTGAGCCTCGATCGTATCGCCGTCAAGCGAAATGGAATCCATCACCGCTATTTGCCTGAATGGCTGCTTGGTCGGCTCGCGGGCCACCGCCTTACTTGATCTTGTGCTCGCCGTCCCCTAACTTGGGACCCACGCCGCTATTCTTGCGGCGCCCAAGTAGCTTCATGTCTCCGCGACAACTCGATCTTCTCGACGAAAACGGTGCAAGGCCTGCCCTGCCGCTGGCCAAGGGCAAGGGCGGGGGTGGACGAGGCCGGGGCAAGGGGGGCGGCGACGAACCTCCGCCACCGGCTGACGCGAACCTGGCCGACGAGGCGCAGCGCCGCTATCTCAACTACGCGGTCAGCGTGATCACGGCACGCGCCCTGCCGGATGTGCGCGATGGGTTGAAGCCGGTGCAGCGGCGAATCCTCTTCGCCATGCACAACGATCTGCACCTCTACCCCGATGCCCGCTTCCGCAAGAGCGCGACCATCGTGGGCGCGGTCATCGGCAAGTATCACCCGCATGGCGATACCGCCTGCTACGACGCCATGGTGCGCATGGCGCAGGATTTTTCTCTGCGCTACCGGCTGGTGGATGGGCACGGCAACTTCGGATCGCTGGACGGCGATGCGCCGGCTGCCTACCGCTACACCGAGGCGCGCCTGGCGCCGCTCGCCACCGAACTGCTGGATGAGATCAAGCAGGGCACGGTGGATTTCCGGCCCAACTACGACGGCACCGCGCAAGAGCCGCTGGTGTTGCCCGCGCGCATTCCGCAATTGCTGGCCAACGGCTGCACCGGCATCGCGGTGGGCATGGCCACCAACATCCCGCCCCACAATTTGGGCGAGGTGTGCGAGGCCGCGGTAGCGCTGATCGACGATCGCAAGCTGGAGAGCAAGGATCTGCTCAGGTACATCAAGGGTCCCGATTTCCCGACGGGCGGCCAGATCATCAATTCCAAAAAAGAGCTGCGCGAGATCTACGAAACCGGGCAGGGCCCCGTCCGCCTGCGCGGCGAGTGGAAGATCGAGGACAGCAAGCGCGGCCAGCAGCTCGTCGTCACCTCCATCCCCTACAACGTGTCCAAGGCGAACCTGGTGGAGAGCATCGCTCAGGTCATTCTGGCCAAGAAGCTTCCCATGTTGGTGGACGTACGCGACGAATCCACCGACGACGTGCGCGTGGTGCTGGAACTGAAGCCGGGCGCGGATCCGGCGCTGGTGGTGGCGTATCTGTACAAGCACACCCCGCTCGAGCTGTCCTTTCACGTCAACATGACCTGCCTGGTGCCGACGGAGAATCGCGAGGTGGCCGGGCCCATGCGGCTCAACCTGCGGGCCATCCTGGGTGAGTTCCTGGATTTCCGCGAGGACGTGGTTACCCGTCGCTTCGAGTTCGAGCTGGCGGAGCTGCGTCGCCGCATCCACATCCTACAGGGCTTTGCCATTCTCTTCGATGCGCTCGACGAAGCCATCCGCATCATCCGCAAGTCCGAGGGCAAGGCCGACGCGGCCGCCAAGCTGCAGGATCGCTTCAAGCTCGACGCTGAACAGACCGACGCGATCCTGGAGATGAAGCTGTACAAGCT
>PMBS01000310.1 GCA_003153015.1 Myxococcales bacterium | reverse complement strand
GCGACGTTAGTAGTACAGAGGTCGGAGAGGAATAGGTTCGGACTGGACAGGAGTCCAACCCATTCCTTTCCGGTCCGGCTCTGTGTCCTCTGTGCCCTCTGTGGTGAAAAAGCTAGCCCAGCAGCAGGCGCTCGCGGTCGATGTGCGCCAGCATGCGGACCAGGCGGCCGTCAGCCTCGATGGCGCCGAGGAGGTCACTGGCCATGCGCGTATAGGTGGGCCGATCGATCTCGCCCACCAGAAGCCGCGTGCGCAAGAACACGAACGCCGTCTGTGTCACGTCGGACAGGCAGTACTGGCGCAGGATTTCGATCTGACCGGCGCGATACAGGCCCTCGACTTGGCTGCCGTCGAGGCCCTCCTCTTTTCCAGGAAGCCCGATGAGGCGGGCGGCGCCGTGCAGGGAGCTCATGCGGGCAGCGCCAAAATCGGCAAGGAAGTCGCCCAAGTCCCAATGTCCTTCGGCGCTGAAGCGATAGCGGAAGCCAGGCTCGCGGTAGTACCAGGGCAGGCTGATGCCATGGCGGAGGCTGCGCAGAATCAGCACGGGCAGGTCGAATCCGCGGCCATTCCAGGTGACCAAGCGCGGCTTCCATTTGGCCATGAACTCGGCGAAATCGGTGAGCATGCCCACCTCGTCCTTGGCCTCGCCGATGGTGCCCATCTTCTTGCAGGCCATGTGCTCGTCCAGCCACATGACCCCGATGACCACGGGCTTGCAGGCGAAAAGCGGCGGAAAAGGACGCTCCGCGCCCGGAGTAGGCTGTGGCGGCGTGTAGATATCGCTGTCGGGAATGGTTTCGATGTCGAGCACTAGATGCGTCAGGGCTGACATGGCAAGCCAGATTGTACCCAAGCCGCCGGTCTTGGCTATTGATCGTGCACCCTGCGTTCCGACCAGCTACTTTGAAGATATAGGCCATGGCAACCAGGGACTCGGATGACGAGCCAGAGCCGGAAGGAGCACCACCGTCGGCGCATTCGCTGCACCAGGTGCGTGCGGCCCAGCTCCGTGCGCGGGCGACCCGTTGGGCGATTGGCAAGTCGGCGTTCGGGACGGTCTTCCTTATCGGCGCTCTGGCCTATGCTCTCGGGCCAGATCGGCACCTGCCTTCTAGCCGGCTGTGGATGGCGCTGCTGGTGGTGCTGTCAACCTTCAACGTGGGACTGGGGTTGCGCACATTCTCGCGGGTGAGACGTCGGGCTCGGCGCTTCTGGCCGGTCGCCACGGTTCTCTGGGGCCTGTTGGCCACGGGCCTGCTGCGTATCCTACTTGCCAGGTAGAAAGGCTAAAAGGTCGTGAACGCCATCGCGCCCACGCCGTCGGGTGAGAACACGGGCGCGAGTTGGAAGGACGAGCCGCGGGCGTCAGCGGTCGCGCCGGAAGGATGCGAAAGGTAGCCAAGATAGAAGAACACGGCTGATGCCGCCACTGCCACAGCGCCAGCCCCATACCAGATCCACTGGTATGTCTGGTACCTGTCGCCCAGGGTCTTGGTTCTGTCCCTATAGGCCACTTCTCCCGGAGTAAGGTCGAGAGCTGGCTTCCCATTCTGGCCGCAGCCGGCTGTCGTCGAGGATGCCCCGGGACAGGGGAAACGCCGATACTGATCGAGCAGGTTGTTGGCTCTGCTCACCTGAACGCTCCAGTAGATTCCATATCCGACGGCGGCCAGGCCGAGGGGCAACGCAATCCAGGCCGCCACCTTGAACCCGATCCTTCCACCATCTGACCCGCTGCTGGTCAGCTCCTCCTTGGCGGGCTCGGTTGGCTCGGTGGCGCCTGGGGCGACAGGTTCCACCGCAGCCGTCTCAGCCGATGGTGCTGCAACCGGCGCTGGCGCCACTGCCACCAACTCGATCGTGACGTCTCTGGTCTCGCCGGAACCTAGGGTGACGCTTTTCTTGGCCGGCGTGTAGCCCGGCTTGCTCACGGTGATCTCGTGTTTGGCCGCAGCCACGTTTGCGATGGTGAGCCCGCCTGAACCCATGACCCCAGCGGCGACCCCGTCGATGGTGACCGAGGCGCCCACCACGCCGCCCAGCAGGCGCAGAGTGCCTGGCAAGGACTGGCCAGTCAGGGTCGCGATCCATTTCTGCACCGGCGCGTAGAGGGCGGTGCCACTCGACTGGGCACGGCTAAGCTGATCCGTGGTCCACGATTCGACGACGTCCTTGTCGGCATCGAACAGCTTGAGCGTGATGCTGTAGGAGTCGGAACCAGCGCTCTTCACTGCGCCGAAGATCAGACGCGAGGCGCCCAGGCTCTTGGCTGCCTGACCCATGCACGCAGGCGCTTCGTCGGGACAGGAAAACACCAGCTTCACCTCTACGAGATCGCGGCCTTGCACTAGGCGATAGCCGGACAACATCGATAGGCGCTGGCGGAGCGCATCGGTCACCCCTAGCGCCACCGAGTCAGGTACGCCCTCGCTGGCCTCGAGGCCCAGGATGGCCACGGTGACGCTATCCCCGGCAAAGACCCGGCCGCTGGAGAAGAAGCATGCAGCCGCCGCGCCCATGCCGGCCATAAGGGACACTAGTTGGAAAGCCCGAGCACGTGGATTCTTCATACCGACACGATTGTTTTCCCACGGGCCGTCTCTTGTCAATGACTAGGGCCTTCCGAGCGAGGCCGACTCGCTGGCAGGGCTCGACCGTGTTAGCGTATCCGCCAGCGGAAACAACCATGCGGATCGGCGTATCGGCCAAGATATTCCTCGCTTACGCCGTCCTTCTGAGCGTGTTCGGCGCCAACAGTCTTTTTACCTTGCTGTATCTGCACCGGGGGCGCCAGGAGCTGGCCGCCAATCATAGGCGGCTGGAGGTTCAGGTTGCCGTCGACGCCGCACTGCGCTCGCTGGAGGATTTCTCGCGTTCCCGCGCCAACGACAGCACGGGAGTGCCGCAGGGCCTGACCAGTCGGGTGGCGGCGCAAAACGGCATTGCCTCTGCGCGGCAAGATCTGGGTGATGCGCTTGCCGCCGTCGACCAATACCTAAGCGACGAACCCAACCCCCGGCGGCGGAACGAGTTCGAGGACTATCGCCGGGAGATCGTGGGGTTGGAGGCGCGCGTCGTGGCCGTGGCTGCCGACCTGGGCGCCAGCGATCCGACGGTGGGCGTGGATGCCGGCCATCAGGCCGAACGCAGCCTCGCCAATCTATTGGCCACCTTCCATCGGCTCAAGAGCAACCTGCGCGGCCGCGGCAGCCAGATCGCCGCGGAGCTTTCCAACAACGAGCGTCGCGCGGTGGATGCAGCTCTCTTGCTGACCGGCCTGGGCCTGTTTCTCGCGGTGGGAGCAGCACTGCTGGTGCTGCGGACCCTGTGGCCCCTGCGCGTGTTGCGCGAGCACGCGCGCCAGATCGCGGGCGGCGACTATGCGCGCCGCACGGATGTGCGGTCGCGCGACGAGATCGGCGACCTGGCCCGCGAGTTCAATGCCATGGCCCACGCCATCGAGGAACGCGAGCACAAGCTGATTCGCTCCGAGCGTCTGGCCACCGTGGGTCGCATGGCTGCACATATCACGCACGAGATCCGCAACCCGTTGGCTTCGGTGGGGCTGTACCTGGAGCTGCTTTCCGACGAGGTCGGGGCGGACAACCCGGAAGCACGCAATTTGGTCCGCTCGCTCTCCACCGAGGTCGACCGGCTGAGCGAGATCACGGAAACCTACCTGCGCTTCGTCCGGCTGCCCAAGCCCAAGCTCGAGCGCGAGGATCTGGGCGCCCTGGCCAGCTCGGTGATGGAGTTCTCGCGCGGCGAGCTGGCTTTAGCCCACATCGACCTGGATCTGGCCATCGCCTCCGGCCTGCCCGAGGTGGCGGTCGACGAGAGTCAGATCCGGCAAGCCCTGCTGAACTTGGTCCGCAATGCCAAGGAGGCCATGCCCGAAGGCGGCCGCATCCGGGTGGAGGTGGGCACAGCCGACTCAGGATGGGTGCGTCTGGCCGTCGGCGATAGCGGTCCGGGCATCAGTCCGGAAGACCTGGGCAAGATCTTCGATCCCTTCTTTTCCACCAAGGAAAAGGGCACTGGCTTGGGACTGGCGCTGGTGCAACAGATCGTGAGTGACCACGGTGGACGGATTGAGGTGGATCTGCCTCTCGCGGGCGGGACCACCTTCGCCATCTTGCTGCCGCCCGCCGCGCGTGCAGAGGTCGCCCAGCCGGCCAGCCTGTCCGGTGCGGTCGAGACCAACCGCGATTTTGCGCCGGTCGCAGGGGCTGCCAAAGACGTGGTACGATAGGATCATGGCCAGCGACGACAAGCCCAGCCGAGGAGATGAGATCCGGCCCGAGGTGTACGACGACTACGACGCCTTTCTCAAGCAGGCGATTCGCCAGTACTACGAGCGCGGCTGGAAAAGCCGCAAGGGCAACTTCATTGCCCTGGTGATCGCGTCGGGGCAGATGGCCTCCATGGCCAAAGATTCGGTGGCGGACGGCTCGGGCCTGAAGAAGGCGGCCATCGGCGCGGCCAGCGTGGTCGCTCTGCGCTTCGCCTGGCGCTATTTCTTGGCTGGCCCTCTCGGCATGATTGTGGGCGTCGCCGCCCTCGGCTCCGCGGTTGCTTACTTGGGCAAGCATCAGAAGGAAGTCACCGGCAAGATCCAGCCCTATCGCACCCTGGTCAGTGAGACGCGGACCCGCTTCGAGGAGATCCAGGGCGGCTATCGTGCCGGTCGCTACGACCAAGCGGGCCGCAATCTCATGGTGGACGGCCTCCTGCAGCAGTTCCTCAGGCAGGTCGACGAAAGCTAGCTCTTTTCACCACAGAGGGCACAGAGCAGACAGAGCCGGACCAGAAAAGGAAGGGTTGGGTTCGGCACAGTCCACATCCCTTCTTCCTATCCGATCTCTGTACTACTAGGATGCGGAATCTTCGCAGGCCGCGAAGATTCTCGACGGTGTCGCGATAGTTGCAGGAGGTCGTGGCCGTGGTCGTGGCCGTGGCCGTGGCCGTGGCCGTGGCCGTGGCCGGAGCGATCCCTTTGGTTGCGGCCGTGAGGCTGCTCTGTGCTCTCTGTGAGAATTGGGTAACTTCTTTCCTGTCGCAAGGC
>PMBS01000295.1 GCA_003153015.1 Myxococcales bacterium | reverse complement strand
CTCTACACGACGTACTTCTTTTCCGCTTCGATCGTCCTGGCGAAGGGTTCCATCCAATCAGGCCTCACTTCCGTCTGCGCCGTGGGCCTCCACGCTGCCTCCATCATTTCGTAGGTGACCCGGCCAAAGAGCAGGGCATCGGCCTGGTCGAGGTTCCAGGCCGCGCGACGATGCAACTCCTCGTCCGCGATCCCCTCACGATGATCGCAGCACCCGTCCAAGGTGACGTTGATGGAATACCGAAGGGGTCGCATGACTCAGGAGTATCGCACGAGCTCCATCCCACTGCTGCTCGCCGCCGCGCTTTATGCCGTGTCCGTCGGTCTGCGCGCCCACGGTTGTTCCAATTCCTGTCCGAGAGTACTTCGGAAGGGCGGATAAGATCTTTCGAATGGACCGGATTCCGGACGCTACTGCTGACGCTGAACCACCCTCAGTCCGGAATCATCCCGCGATCGGACGATGGCCGGAAGTGCACGATTGGGAGGCGCGGACAGCCGACGAACCGGTCACGGCAACAAGGGAAGGATTTGGATCTTAGCGTATGCTGTCGGTATGCGCGGCCCACTGCGAACGACAGTTACCTCAGATATCAAGGTAGGGCACTTTGCTGTCGCCTTTCTCGACCTCCTCGACCAGAAGGACCAGATGAGAAAGATGACGGATGCGTACGTCGAGGCGTTTCAAAGCGATCCCGGGGCCTTCAATCCAGAAGAGAAGAACGTTCGTTGGAACGCGGCTATGGAGAGGCTCCGGCAGACGGTCCGCGATAGCGCCGGGGCCGTTGAGGCCTTTGTCGGGTGGTACGACTACGTAGCCACGTCTACCGAAAGAGCACGCGAGGACCTCCTGCGATCCCTTCCCGGTGACCAGCGGAGTATTGTCGAGGCAGGTACGAGAGAGAAGGTCTACAGGTTTCGCCTCCCGGACGGGCTCGTCCTCTTCATGGAAATCCGCCCGTCGCCCGAGCATTCACCGATGGTAGCGCTGCTGAATCTGCTATCCACATGCTGCCAGCTCACTTTGGTTCAGCTCGCTGAAGGGCACCCCTTTCGCGGTGGCATCGATGTTGGTATTGGCGCGACTGTTCGGAACCAAACTGGAGAAACGCACATATATGGCCCTGCGCTCGTAGGCGCATACGAACTTGAGTGCAAGACGGCCTCCTATCCACGCGTTGCCATTGGGCGCGGCCTTGTCCGCTGCCTCGACGATTTCTTGCAACTGAAAGCAGAGGCTCCCGCTGTCGCAATTCAAAGAAATGCGGCCAAGCAAACAAAGGACCTTCTGTTCACAGATGCCAGCGGTGTGCTGATGTTGGACTTCCTGGGCAAGGGATTCAGGTCGGCCGACCCGGAACGCCTCAACGGCGAAGACATTCGGAAAGCACGCGACTTCGTCGCCGCCGAGGTTCTGCGGTGGTCTGCGGACTCCTCCGACAAGGGCCGAAAGCTCCACGGTCGATACCTTGAGCTGGCTGACTACTTTCAAAGAAGAATGTACCTGTGGACATGACTTCCCGGCGCAGTTCCCAGGCGCACGGCGAGAAGCTCGGAGAGTTTCACCGTGGCGCCCAATCCCTGCTCGATGGCACTTTGCGAGCGCGGATGAACCACCTTCGGGCGGGGATCACCGGCAGTCGGGGATCACCGGCAAACGGGCGGCCGTAGGGGCCTTCGTTAGTCGGGTCAGCCTTTGTCTTCTGGCAACCTCGTGCCGCCGTGAGAATTTGCACAGAAGTGCCCTGGAAAAGAATAGAATCAGCTTTGATGAAGAGGCCTGCTCCAACGCTCAGGGTCTATTTCTCGGACTATTTCAACATCGCCCCCGCGGCCTTGAGGGGATATGGGGCATTCAATGTCTCCCTAGTCAATGACCTGCCACTCTTCATCGATCCATTTCTCCTCTTCAACAGTTCAAACCCGGAGTACCAGAAGCTACATCAAGACATCATCGAGTACGTCCGGTTTCTACGTGATAAGGCGGCAGACGAGGACCTAAGCCAAGGACAGCTCAAGGCCTGGTTCATGTTCCGGGAGGTCAAGCAAACATGGTTGGGCTTCTCGCGCCTAGGCAACAACGGCTCGGGACTGGGTATGAAGTTCGCCCGGGCCCTGAATAGGAATCTGCATACTTTCTTCAGCAACTTCGGCAGTGAGTCAGTCGCAAAGGCAAGCCACCTAGAAAAGCTATGTCTCATTGACGACGGTATTGGACGCGACAACATTAGCGATTTCACGACCAACCTCATTAAAGACTACCTGCTGCGGTACACCGAGCGCTTCGCCAAGCTGCATTTGCACGCAGACCAGCGCCGCCTGCTGACCATTCGGAAGGCAGTGTTCAACTACACGACCGAGACTTGGCAGTCTGACCACTACGAGATCCCATTCATCGATGGCGACCACGTCATACTGACACCACGAGACCTGCTAACCAGGGACGAAAACTGGATCAACAAGGACGATCTTGTCGGCGAATTTGACGACATCGTTGCAGCTGTTCCCGATGACCAGCTCCGAGCCCAGCTTAACAGCTACTTCGCCTCTCACCTTCCACGGAAGACTGGGAAGAGGGGCCGTGAAAAGGCGCCCACAGTGAAGGAGCGCAAGAAAGCGATCGGCGCTGTCTTTAGAGCGTTCCCCACCCTCCTCGACTACTACATCCGCTACAAGGAGGACAACGGCGACCGAGCCGAATCGATTTCTCAGGCGCGTGTGAGTGAATCAGAGGAGATCTACATCGACCGGGTCATGGGGGTGGTTCACCGACTCGATGACGAGACAGAGTTCTACGACATCTTCGGTAGCACGCTTGAAGAGACCCGTGCGCGTGTTGCCTTCTTGAAAGATGTTCTAGAAAACAAGGACGGATACCGGCTCTTCTACGACAAGCGCGGCAAACCGATGCGCCGCGAACAGGATGTCCAGATCTTGTTCCGCCTAACCTGGTTCGCCACCCGCGCAGACGTAAACCGTGAAGTCAACAATGGTAGGGGTCCCGTGGACTTCAAGATCTCTCGTGGCGCGGCAGACAAGTCGCTTGTGGAGTTCAAGCTCGCATCGAATGGCAAACTCGAGATGAACCTGAGGAAGCAGGTTGAGATATATCAGCGCGCAAGCGAT
>PMBS01000135.1 GCA_003153015.1 Myxococcales bacterium | reverse complement strand
TCACGATCATCTCCACGCTCCCTTCCGCGGGTGTGGTGGCCATCCTCTCGCTCCTGCTCTGCCGGACGTAGCTCAGCGTCATCGCGCTCATCGGCATCATCCTCCTGATCGTGATCGTGAAGAAGAACGCCATCATGATGATCGACTTCGCGCTGCAGGCCGAGCGCGAGCAGGGCCTGTCCACCCGCGATGCCATCTTCCAGGCCTGCTTGCTGCGCTTCCGGCCCATCATGATGACCACCATGGCCGCGCTGCTGGGCGGGTTGCCCCTGGCCTTGGGTCACGGCACCGGCTCCGAGATGCGCCGGCCCCTCGGCATCGCCATTGTGGGCGGCTTGCTGCTCTCGCAGATGCTGACCTTGTTCACCACGCCGGTGGTGTACCTGACGCTGGATCGATTTTCGCGCAGGCGGCGGGGTGCCCGCGATTAGGCGCGCGGAAGGCTGGCGTATACCGTTGAGCGACTTGTCCGCTGGCGGGTTCAGGCTGAGGTCCGTGCCGCGGAGAGGCTCGGCAAACGCGGTGAGTTCCTTGAGGCCGAGGCGCGGGACGCCGTGGTCGCTGCGTCGTACTGGGTTGCGCCCGCTCGTTTCTTGTCGTTCATTCGGATGACCCCATCCGCGATGACTACTGCACGGTTTCTGACGGCAGATGTTCGCCACGCATTTGCGCTGGACGATCCCGGACCTTGGAACATCTGCTGGGTCCAAACGCGCCTACAAGGACGTGACGTGAAGGTGCTCGGGGCGCTCGACGAAAGCCCCGCAATCCGCACGCGTGCGATGACAGACAAAAGGGTCAACCTTGGCGAGGTCTGATCCGCGCTCCTCACAAGCGCGCAATCGGGACTCCCTTCCGCGCGAGGAAGAGCTGGGTTCGCATAAGCGCCCAGAACCGACGGCGCGTCACCACCGCCAAGTCAGCTTGCTCAAGCAGCCCCTGGATGTCCTTGGGCCCTTGGAAGTTCGCGTGGTCGGTCCACTTGAGGAGAGGCCGCAAGAGGGACATGAACGGCACAGCGACGTCGGCGAGGACAAAGAGCCCGCCGGGGCGCAGCACTCGCGCGACCTCGCAGATCCCGGCCGCCTGGTCTCGCCAGTGATGAAACGACATGGTGCTGAAAACCACGTCGAAGGAGTCGGACTCCACTGGCAGCGCCGACGCATCCCCCTGCTTGAAGACGAACCGCGCGTCTCCTTCGTGCTTGCGCCGCGCCTCTTCGACCATTTCCTCCGAGGCATCGATCCCTGTGAAGCGGACGCCATCCCAGCGTCCCGCGGCAGTCTCCAGCAAGCGGCCGGTCCCGCAACCGACGTCGAGCACGTCGTGTGGAGGAGCGTTCGAGGTGCTGAACGCGCTCAGCACAGCCTCGTGCACAGGTTCGAACATGAGCCTTTGCAGGATGCTGCGGTCGTAACTGGGAGCCCAGCGATCGAATTTCTTTTGGCCAGGGTTCGTCTGCATAGTTGCATGCTCACCACGATTTTGTGCTCGGTCAAGCGGCCGGTGCAGGCCGAGCGCGAGCAGGGCCTGTCCGCCCGCGACGCCATCTTGCACGCCTGCCTGCTGCGCTTTCTATCGGACGACGAAATTCGCCAGAAACTCGCTGAGCGCCTCTATGGCGCGGAAGTGCATTGGCGCGTGTTCGCGGGACGCTCGCCATGAGCGACACGTTTGACGACGTCGTTGACATAGCATTGCGGGTCGCGTTTCCTCGGTAGGTCGCCAGTGGAGCGTAGTTTCGGGCGATTGCCGCGATCGCCCTGGTCACAAACAACTTCGGCCAGAGTTGGCGTCCAGGAATCGACTGGACCGTCTGCATTTCGTCTCGGGTTTACACAACTTCACGAAGCGGCAATACCTTGGCAACACGCCCGTTGTTTACTTTCGTGTCACACGAAATCAGGGGATGCAACATGCGACGCAAGCACCTGGCTCGGCTCGGGCACGCTCCGGCGAACTGCAACCACAGGGGCCTAGAGGCACCGTGTGAGGCGAGGGACAGGCATTCGTCGCCGGGAGAGACGCAGATTTCCAGCCGCGACGACCGCGATTTGACGGGTCGATTCTGGCACGATGGTCGGGGCCAGTGCGCCTGGTGCATGCATCGCGTGGCGATCGCGCGGCGCCAGCAGGCCCGCCAGATGTGGCTGCTGGCGCGCGAGCTATGCACCTCAGCCACGCTTTGTGGTGTGGGAGGCCGTGGATCCGCCGCAAGTCGAACCCTGCACCTCGCTTTTGTGGTGCTGCGCGACCGCGCGAGGATCTTTGAACCTGGGCAAGCGGATGCCACGCCAGAGGAGGACTAGTGAGCCGGCATTGTGGCGACGGGAACCAAGCTATCATGGCCCGGATTTTGGCCGCGAGTCGGTCGTCGACGGGGGTGGCAGGCCCGGGAATGTCGGGGTAAGTTTCTCTCGGCCACCTTGAACCAGTCAAAGTCACAAGACCGCGTTCGTCCGGCATTGCGTTCGCTGGTCGCAGGTGGTTCCGCGCTGGCGTTCTTGCTGGGGTTTGCCTGCGCCAGCAGTGCTGGCGCACAAGAGGTGTCTTCATCGCCGAGAAACACCCTCGAAGGCCAGCTTGTGCTGGCCTTGCCGGCAGCCTTGCAAACCGGAATGTCCACAGGTGTGGGGGCTGCCTTCACCCGCGTGGCGACCCGCGGGGGCATGCTGGCCTGGGGTGCGTCCGCCTCGTGGTCGACGGCGACCGAATACTCGCCGTGCTCGCCGACCTACGTGGTGAGCAACGATGATATCCGCCTGCGCCTTCTCGGCCAGCTCCAGCATGCGGTGGGGCGGGGCCTGTTCGGGCTGCGCGTGGGGGCGGGCGGAACGCTGGTGTATGAAGCACGTACGCTCGCCCAGGGGGCGCGGCTCGGATATTCGGGGGCGAGCACGAGCTGGGCCATGCTGCCGGCGGCCGACATCGAGGGGATCGTTGTCCTGCGCATCTGGAATTCCTGGGGCATGAGCGTCAGCGGCGGGCCCACGCTGCATGGGCTCCACGGCCGGGTACGCGCAGGTTGGAGCAGCGGATTGGGGGTTACATGGCAACACTGACTCGTCTCTTCACCATGGCTGGGTTTGCCGGCCTGGCCTTTTCCGGTTGTGTCAAGCAGGCTGGCCTCGACACGCCGGTAAAGCCGCTAGAGCAGATTCACTTCCAGGTGACAGGGGATATCGCGTCGGTGCAGCGAGCGGACACCAAGGGGCAAACCCCGCAATTGCACGTCGCCATGGTGTGGGGCGCGCAGGCGTGGCCCGAGCCATTCTGCTTCCTGCCGCCGGAGTCCAAAGAGGCGGCCGCGGTGATCGCCGCGGGCTGTCCTGACAGCTTCCGCTTCGTTCCTGAGCGCGCCGGCGCCGACGTCGAGGTCCAGCCGAACGTGCCCGCGACTATCGACATCATCAACCTGCCCTCAGCTGATGTGATGGTGGGGGACGTCACTGCGCGGGTAGCCTACGCCAGCCTGATCGTCTACGACGATCGCAACAGCAATGGCGTGCTCGACTTTCGCCATCCGCAGCGGCGGCGTCGCGAGGAGGACTACGATCCAGGCACGCCCGCCACGCGCGATATCCCGTACGGCGCCAGTTTCATCTCCATGACCCTGCCTGACCAGCGCGTCGCCTATCGGGAAGGCGGGTTTAATGACAAAGTCGCCTTCTACCCGCGCGCGGGCTGCGACCCACCGCCAGCGGGTTTCTCCATCCTCTCAGCGGGCGGATTCCCGCAGCCCGATTTTTCCCAGCCAGGGGTTCTGGCCGTAGCGTTGCAGCCGGGGCAATTCCCTGCAGAAACCTCCTGTGGCGAGGCCAAGCTCGATGAGGCGGTGGTCACCATCCCCTTGCAGGCGCCGGACGGCGAAGTTGGTGATGCGGGTGCTGTCGATGGTGGTGCGACCGTCACGGTCAACCTCTCGGAACTTGCCTGCACCGTCACGGACCCCGACGGCACGACTTTCTACACCGAGGCACCCGCTACCGCCCCCGACTTACGCAACCGGGCATGTGCCTGGGTCGGCTTCCCCCAGCTTCCTGGCGACGCCCCGGTGAGCGGCCGGCAGCTCGCGGTCGCTGGCGCGCCGGACGACCCCTGCCAGTACGTCACCCACTACACCCTGCGTGGCTGCGACAACGATCCGGGTTGCGCGGCACCTAGATGGGATATCACTGCCACGACGCCCGCGTGGTGGACGGTGGCTTGTCCGACCACACCATGAAGCTGCGGCAGATATTGTTCGCGTCCGTACTGGCGGCGACTGAATTCGTCGCGGGCTCGGCACGGGCTGCGCCAGCGGC
Source organism: Myxococcales bacterium (assembly GCA_003153015.1). Taxonomy (GTDB): domain Bacteria; phylum Myxococcota_A; class Polyangia; order Fen-1088; family Fen-1088; genus Fen-1137. Next base: position 8,203 of record PMBS01000135.1, on the reverse strand, counting down.
CACGACTGCTCTGGCACCGCCGGGCGCCGCGACTGCACTGGCGCCGGCCAGCGGCCCGACCGTGTTCGCCTCGCCCGCGGCTGACGATGACGGACCTCCGCGCATGTCCCTGCCCACCGAGAGCGACCGCGCGGTGTGGAAGAAGCCCGGCTTTCGCTTTGGCCTGGGGGTGATCTACGGTCGCTTCTTTGGCATCAACGGACCCCCGAACGTTCAGCTCATCGGGCCAACCATTCGCCTGGGCATTCGCCTGGACGAGCGCTGGTCGCTCATGGGCTCGTTTCAGTATCTCTATGAGACGGGAGCCAGTGGCCTGCGGGGCTTGCGCTACGCCGGCAGCATCGAGCCCACCTGGCACGCGACCGAGCATCTCAATCTCGGGGTGGGTATCGGCTTTGGCGGCCTGGTCGAGACCGGTTCCAGTCGGCGCAATCCCCCGCCCGATCCCACTACCCTGGAAACCTCGTACACCTTTCCTGATGCGCGGACACCGCTGCCGGCCTGCGACGGCGTGGGGGTTGCTGGCCTGCTGCGCGCGGAATGGCTGTACGTCCTTGGGCCGCGCTCGTCGACTGGCCTAGCGCTGGAAGCTGACGGCCAGTGGACCGGCTGCGTGGATGACACCGGCCGCACGGAACCCGACACCGCGCAGCCCATCGTTCGCCGCCAGTGGTGGCCCCACTTTGGCGGTTCTCTCGCTTGGGTGATCCTGTGGCGTTGAAGGAAATCGCGCTGCTGGCGCTGGTTGTGGCGCTGCCGCTGGGCACGGCCCGCGCCCAGAGTCCGGACGCTGGTCTTCCCGAAGCGGCTGCGCCCGCGGCGCCCGCAGAGTTGGAGCCGCCCCAGCCGCTGGTCCCGACCGCGGTTCCCTATCCAGCGGATGCCCCGCCGCACGAGCAGCCCATCGTGGTGCGCATCAAGATCTCGGTCGGGGCGGACGGCAAGGTGGGGAAGGTTGAGCTGCTCAGCCATTCTCTGCCGGTGTTCGACGATGCGGTGGTGCGCGCGGCGCAGGCTTTCACTTTCCAGCCTGCGCGCTATGGCGGCCAACCCGTGCCAGTGGAGATCAGCTTCACCCACACCTTCCAGCCGCCACCGCCGCCGCCCGCGCCGGTGGTCGAGGCAGGTCCTCCGCTCAACTCGGCGCTGCGCGGTCGGCTGGTCGAGATGGGAACCCGCTTGCCGGTTGCGGGCGCCACGGTGGCCGCCCTGGTCGGCGAACGCCACTTTACCGTCGAGACCGATGGCAAGGGTCGCTTTCGCCTGCCGGTGCCGTCAGGGGATGCCCGCATCACGGTGCACGCCGCGGGCTACAACCCCTTTCTACAACAGGAGCACCTGGCCCCGCAGCAGGAACTGGCGGTTACCTACCTCATCGAGCGTGAGCACTATGACCCGTACGAGATTGTCATCGTCGGGGAGCAGCACCGCGAGGAGGTGTCGCGCATCACTTTGCGCGGCCCTGAGATCAAACAGATCCCGGGCACCTTTGGCGATCCCTTCCGGGTCATCCAGGCGCTGCCGGGGACCGCTTCCATGGTGGCGCTACTTCCCTTCCCGGTGGTCCGCGGTGCCAGCCCCAATACCACCGGCTTCCTGCTCGATGGCACGCGGGTGCCGCTGCTCTACCACCTCTTGGTTGGGGCCAGCGTGGTGCACCCCGAATTCATCGACGAGGTGCAGTTCTACCCGGGCGGCGCGCCGGTGATCTACGGCGGCTACACCGGGGGCATCGTCGACGGCCGCACCCATCGGGCGCGCTCCGACGAGCACCTCCTCATCGACCTGGACGTGAACTTCTTGCAGACGGGCGCTTTGATCCGCGTGCCCATCCCGCAAATCGGCGTCACCGTCACCGCGGCCGGTCGCTACGGTTATCCCGGCTTGATCCTGAGCCTGGCGACGGATCGGGTTTCGCTCTCCTACTGGGACTACCAGTTGCGGCTCGACGGCGGCAATCCGCGCAATGGCTGGACGGTCTCGTTTTTCGGTGCCGGGGACGAACTCGACACCCGCGCGGCCACCTCCGCCCCCGGGACTCCCAATCCCTCGCTCGCGCCGGCGCTCATCCTGAACTTTCACCGGGCGGACCTGCGCGCCTACCACGGCAGCGGCGGGTTCGACGGCCTGTACCGCCTGGTGCTGGGCTACGACCACACCGAAAGCTCGGGCAGCAATGTGGAGACCTGGGTGGCCGAGCCCTCGGCGCGCTGGCACTATCGGGCGGGCGAGCGTCTGACTTTGGTGTGGGGCGTGGAAGGCAGCTTGCACGACATCGTCCAGGGCGCGCCCTCGTCGGTAGTCCCCAACGGGTTCACCCTGAGCACGATCACCAAGGATCTGCGTGCGCTCTATGTGGCCTCGGCGCTGGCCGAGACGCTCTGGCGACCCACTTCGCGCTGGTTGATCCGGCCGGGAGTGCGCGCTGACGTGTACTACGACAAGAGCACCACCAAGGCGGCAGCCGATCCCCGCCTGACCGTGCGCTACAAGTTGACCACGCGCGATCTGGCCGGCGTGCCGGTTGACAGCGACGACAGCGCGGTCTGGCTCAAGGCTGCGGTGGGCATATATCACCAGCCGCCGCGTTTCATTCTGCCCCTGCCGGGACTCGACACCATGCCGCTCAAGTACGGCCTACTACAGTCGATCCAAAGCAGCCTGGGCGTCGAGGTTCCCCTGTCCCAGCATTTCAGCGCCAGTGTCGAGGGCTACTTCGCGTACATGGATCCGACCATCTTCGACCTGACGGTCAACCCGCAGGATGTCAACACTGCCGGCCACACCACACTCATTTCCACCACGGTTGCGCCTCCGACCTCCGACGCGCAGCAGTTTCTCGACCGGCTGCTTGTGCCCCACACCGGTCGCGCCTACGGCCTAGAGACGCTGATTAGGCGTCAGGCCAAGAGTGGCCTCTACGGCTGGCTGTCCTACACTTTGTCGCGATCGGAGCGATACAAGGACGGTGCCTGGGCGCCCTACGACTTCGACCGCACCCACTTGCTCAATCTAGTGGCCGGGTTGTTGTTGCCGCGCAACTGGGACGTGGGCGTGCGCTTCCAATACCAAAGTGGCAAGCCGGCTACCACCACCTACGGCTACAACACGGCGCGAATCAACGGCTACGACCGGGTGGACTTTCGCGTGGACAAGCGCGCGGTCTATCGTGGCTGGTTGCTGGATTTCTACGTCGACATCATCAACGGCGCGCTGTTGCCCGAGGAAGTCATGCCTGGCGCGACCATCCGCTACGTCTTGCCGACCGTGGGTTTGCGCGGTCGATTCTAAGGAGACCCCATGCACAACGAACAGACCATTGATGCTCAGGCCCTCGACCTCATGCTACGCGCGGGCTCGCGCTGGGTGCTATGGCTACTGATTGGCCTAAGTATCGCGGGCGCGGCGGTCGTGCTCGAGCGCTTGTGGTTCTTCCTGCGCGAGCGGCGACCTCGGCGGCAGATCGCGAATATGTTGGCGGCCCTGCGCGCCTCGGGCGCAGCGGCGGCACTCAAGGCGCTGGGGGACGTGCGTTCTTTGGACGCGGCGGTGGCGCGGGCCTGCCTTGAACACGCGAGCGAAGGCCCGGCCGCCATGGAGGAGCATGTGGCGGCGGTGGTCGAATCCCAGCGCATCCGCTACGAGCGAGGGCTCGCCTTTCTCGGCACCCTGGGCGCCAACGCGCCCTTCATTGGGCTGTTCGGCACGGTTCTCGGCATCGTGCGCGCGTTCCACGACTTGGCCAGGAGCAGCGCGGCCCTGGGCACCCAAGCGGTGATGGCCGGCATCGCTGAGGCGCTGGTGGCCACCGCGGTGGGGCTGCTGGTGGCTTTGCCCGCGGTCGCCACCTACAACGTGCTCATGCGCCACGTGGAGACCGCGCTGGCCTCGGCGGGCACTCTGGGCCACCGCATTCTCGCCCACGTCAAGGCCGGGAGCCCCACCGGATCCGCTGCCAGCGAGGGAAAGTGATGGCTGCCAGCGTCCGCCGCCGGGGGCTCATCACCGACATCAACGTCACGCCTCTGGTGGACATCATGTTGGTGTTGCTGATCATCTTCATGCTCACGGCGCACCTGATCGCCCGGCAGGTCATCGAGGTGCAGTTGCCCAAGGCTGCGCAGGCCTCGGACGTCAACCCGACCACGCTGGCCGTGACCTTGACCCGCGAGGGTCGGATGTATCTCAACGGAGTTCAAACCGCGCCCGATGCTCTGCGCGCCGCGATCCAGGCTTCAGTGGCCAAGGATGCCAAGACCCAGGTGATCGTGGCCGGCGACAAGAACGTGTCGCACGGCCGGGTGGTGTGGGTGCTCGACCTGGTCAAGTCCCTCGGTGTGACGTCGTTCGCCATCCAGATCGATCCCACGGGGCTGATCGCTCCGGTGCTGGAGGAATGAACTACCCGGCCCGCCTGCTGGTTTGCGCGGTGGTGGCCGTGGTCGGCCATCTGCTGCTGATAAGGGGCGTGGTCCGCCTGCCCGCGCATGCCGAGGCGGCGCGACCGATGGTGGTGCAGGTGCTGCTCAAGCCGCCGCCGCCGCCCGAACCAGAGAAGCCGGCGGAACCCGAGGCCACCTCCGAGCCGAAGACGCAACCCACCCACCAGGCGCCCGCGCGGCGTCGGGCCATGGCCGAGGCTCCTCGGCGTGAGAATCTGCTCAAGAACCCGCCGCCAACCGAGCGCCCGGCCACCGGCACCGATACCACCACCACGCCGGTGTTCGGCATCTCCATGGAATCGACGTCATCTGCCGGCGCGGGGCCCGCGATGCCAGTTGGCAATACCCTGCAGACAAAACCGACTCATACGAAAATCGCTGCGGCTGACGTGAAAGCGCTGGCTGCCCCGGTGCAGGCCTACGAAGTGACCAAGATGCCCTTGCCCGTGGGCCGGTGTACCGGCAAATACACCGAGGAGGCACGCCAGGCCGGCTTGGAGGGCACGGTCATTCTGGATATCGTCGTCGGCGAAGACGGTGCGGTTCGCGACATCACGATTGTCCAGGGGCTGGGCCAAGGATTGAACGACGCGGCTGTGCGCGCACTCAAGGCGTGCCAGTTCACCCCCGGCGAGCGCAACGGTAAGCCGGTTCCCGTGCGGGTGCGCAGGTTCAAGGTCCACTTCGCCCTGGGCGGGGCAGAGTAGGGCACAACCCGATCACACCCAATCCGCACAGAGCAACTCGGCCTGTTTCAGGACGGTCTTCACCACTTCCTTTTGAAGGTCGGTTGGCTGATAGCTCGTTGACAGAAACTAGCCTGGAGTCAGAGCGTGATCGGAACGATGACGTCGCCATTCTCGGGAAGGTCGAAGCTCGCCTCGACCGTCGCGCCAGACGGACAGATTCCCGAATTCCGCTCTGCCCGATGGTCGTGATACTCTAGAACATCATGACGTCCCGATTGGGCGCAGTCCTCTTGTCACTGCTTTTTGTTGGATGCTCGAACGACAAGGGCGGGGGAGGAAGCGGGGGCTCGTCGGCGCAGGGAGGCGCTGGCGGTACCTCAGTCGGCGGTGCGATCCCGAGCGGCGGCGCGAGCCCAACCGGTGGCGCTTCGAGCACCGGTGGCGCGAGCCCGACCGGTGGCGCTTCGAGCAGCGGCGGTGCGAGGCCGACCGGTGGCACTTCGAGTACCGGTGGCGCCCCGAGCACCGGCGGCGCGAGGCCGACCGGTGGCGCTTCGAGCGCGGGCGGCCTTCCGAGCACTGGTGGCTCCCCGAGCACCGGTGGCGCGACCCCCCCTGTGCCGTCGCCGTGGCAATCGCGCGGTGTCGGCGGCGGCGGCGCGCTGTTCGTTCCCGAGCTGAGCCCATTCGACCAACAGATCTACATGTCGACCGACATGGGTGCGGTCTTTCATTCCAGTGACTTCGGTGCGACTTGGACGACGATCGACTTTCGCGCGCTGGGCGGCGGGGCGAACGCACAGATACGTTTCACTTCGGCCGCGACGACGCTGTACGGGATTCCATCGGTCGCTGAAGTCCCCACGCTTTTTGCCTCGACCAACGGGGGCACGAGCTTCAAGCTCGCGGGCGGAAATGGCACAGACCTGCTCTACCTCGAAGTGGATCCGACCAGCACGCAGCGTCTGCTGGTGGGCGACTACGGCACGCTGTATTTCTCGGGGAATGGCGGCGCCACACTCGCCTCGGTCTACACGGCTGCGGACTCCGGCGCTGGCGTGATTCTGGGCGGAGCATTCTGGGACGGCACCACGATCTATGTGGGGACCAATGATGGACTGCTGGTTTCGACCAACAATGGCGCCAGCTTCGCCCTGCAACCCCATGTCGGCATCAAGAGCGGGGAAGTGATGGTGTCGTTCGCCGGGGCCAAGACAGGGGCCACCACGCGTTTCTTCGCCGTGACTGCGGACTCGGGCGATGCGTGGGCCGGGGTTTCGGGTTGCGAGCTGTACGGGTCGGCCTCCATCGGAGTCTATCGGCTGGATGTCGGGGAAACCAGCTGGACGGATCTAACCGCCAACCTTCCTGCCGGCCAGGCCCCGGCGTTCGTCGGTATGGCCAAAGACGACATTTCCGTTGCCTACGTCGCCGGTTCCGACACGGGGACCGGGGCACCCAGCGTCTGCAAGACCACGGACGGCGGGGCGCACTGGTCGAATGTCTTCCAGGCCACCAACAACGCCAATATCGCCACGGGTTGGTCCGGCGACGGCGGAGACATGAATTGGGGGTTCGGCGAGTGTGCTGAAGGGTTCACCGTGCTCAAGACCAACGCGAACCGCGTCGTCATGACCGACATGGGGTTCGTGCATGTGACCGCTGACGGCGGCGCCCACTGGCATCAGGCCTACGTCAATCCACTCGACGAGAATCCCGAGGGCGCGGCCACGCCCAAGGGCAAGGCCTACCGGACCGCGGGCGTCGAGCAGACCTCCGGCTGGTGGCTCACTTGGGCGGATGCGAATACGATATTCGGCTCAATCACCGACATAAGGAGCATACGTTCCACGGATGCGGGCATGCATTGGATGCGTGAGTCCAACAACGGTCTTGCCTTGAACACCACCTACCGGGCCGTGGTGCATCCCACCTCGGGCGTGATGTACGCGGCCACCTCGTCTGTCCACGACATGTACATGAGCTATCGGCTCACTGATGCCACCCTCGACGGCGGCAGCGGGGCCATCATGCAGTCGACGGACGCGGGCGCCCACTGGACCACGGTGCACAGCTTCGGGCACCCGGTGGTGTTCCTGGCGATTGATCCAAGCGACGGCAAGAGCATGTACGCCAGCGTGGTGCACAGCACGCAAGGCGGCATATTCCACACCAGCCAGCTCGACCAAGGAACAGCGGCCACCTGGAACAAATTGACGAACCCCGCGCGCACCGAAGGCCATCCCTACAACATCGTGGTGCTCAATGACGGCACGCTGGTAGCCACCTATTCCGGGCGGCGCAGCAGCACCGGGTTCACGGATTCCTCCGGCGTGTTCGTCAGCAGCGACGGTGGCACGACCTGGATCGATCGCTCCGATCCCAAGATGCACTACTGGACCAAAGACATCGTCGTCGACCCTAACGATTCTGCGCAGCAGACCTGGTATGTCGGCGTGTTCCAGCAATTTGGTGGCGTGGGGCCGACCGGCGCCAATGGCCTTTATCGAACCACCGATCGCGGGCAGCACTGGACGCACCTCTGGCAGGGCGACACCGAAGCATACAATGTGGAATCCTGCACCATCGACCCGCGCAATCCGAACCATATGTTCATGACCACCGAGACCAACGGACTGTGGAGCACAAGCAATCTTTCAGACGCGTCCCCGACGTTTGCCGCAGACCCAGACTACCCGTTCGCGCATCCGATGCGTGTCTTCTTCAACCCCAATAATGCCGCCGAAGTGTGGATCGCCAGTTTTGGCGGCGGCTTGCGTGTGCGGACGTTCTGAGCAAGCCGGACCGACGCCAAGTCTGGATGTCCGTACACACACCTCAGCCGCCGAATCGCGGCGCTTGCACCAGGCGCACGAGGGACGGCAGCACGAGGAGGCTGACGGACGTGGATACCGCGAGACCACCGATAACGGCCACGGCCAGGGGCCGCTGGATCTCGGCGCCAGAGCCGAAGCCAAAGGCCAAGGGTGCAAGTCCGGCGATCGTCGCAAGCGTGGTCATCAGAATCGGTCGCACCCGGATGCGACCCGCGTCGACCAGGGCCTGCTCGAT
>PMBS01000284.1 GCA_003153015.1 Myxococcales bacterium | reverse complement strand
GCCGATCTCGACGGAAAGGTGAATCACCAATGACATCCTCAAACTACCTCCAGTCGCTTGAGAAGGATGAGCGGGCACGCCTAGAAAAGCGGCTCCACGACCGGCAGTCCGGCAAGTGTTTCATCTGCGACCGACCCATCGATCTCGTCCTGCATAAGGGTGATCTGGATGTCGATCACATCGATCCACTGGCCGAACAAGGTTTGGATGATGAGAACAACTTCGCCATCACGCATGCCTCCTGCAATCGCAGCAAGGGCGCGTCAGATCTGCGCCTAGCACGCCGGATGGCGGAGTTCGAAACGCTCCAGGTGGAGGCCCGGGACAAGGGTGAACGGGGCGCGAATCTCGGGCATCTGCTCGCCAAGCACGGTGGTGGCAAGGCGAAACTCAAACTCCAGCGACAGGACGGCAAGGTGAAGTACAGCCTGTCCGCAGCGGGCGACACGAGGATCCATGAGATCCCGCTGTACAGAGACAAGCTGAGCGGCGTGGAGTACTTCTTTTCCGTACTGCCGATCGCATACCTGCATCACGATGACCGGATCAACCCGCGCAGTATCGGCTCGAATATCCGCGGGCTCATCGAGGAGTTCATGAAGAAGCGACCGCAGCTCCACGTTTCGCTTGCCTGGTGGGCACCCGATGCCGAGAGTGCGGGTGAGGTCAAGGTGTTCGACGGTCAGCACAAGGCCGCAGCCCAGATCCTTCTCGGCGTGGACGAACTGCCGGTACGGGTTTTTCTGGATCCTGACACGAACGTCCTCCTGCAGGCCAACACGAATGCCGGCGGCAAACTGCGGCAAGTCGCGTTCGATCCGGCCGTCATGCGACACTTGGGAAGCACGATCTACGTCGAACGCGTGCAGCAGTATCAGGAGATCAAGAGGTTATCCAAAGACGACTACAGCTTCAGCGAGAGCGATCTCGTCAAGTTCTTCAAGGGCGAGCATCGCGAAATGCTCCGCTACATCGTGGATTCGGCTCGCGACTCCATCACCAGGCACAAGGACAACAAGCTGATGGACTTCGTGGAGTGGGCTGGCAAAGCGGCGGATCAACCCCTGGCGTACTCAGGCGTGGAGCGCACCTTCTTCAGTGAGTTTCTATACAAGAGTGCGCTCTCTTCGCGCCTGGACGAGGGCATGGAGCGCGGCGACAACCCGCGACATTTGGAACGGGACCAGCTTGTACGCCTCATGTCGCTCTTCGCCGAGATCTTCTTCGTGGGGAAATGGGATCCCGATTTCGGCGGGCGTCGTCTGGAGAATCGCCTTCAGAAGGGTGAGACAATCAATGAGGAGCACCTGCGCGCGTGGCGCGTGGCGCGCGAGGAAATCCTGGGCAACATCGTGGAGTGGATCCGGCTGGTGATCGAGAACTACTTCGCCTACACCGGCGAGATGATGGACAAGGAACGCATCCTCCATGGCAAGCTGCCCGAGGCTCTCTGGGACCGAGTCCGCGCCTTCCTGGTCAATCTCTCGAAGCTCCCGTGCTGGGTAGACAGGCAGTTGAGCAGCACCGTCTTCGGGGCCAAGCAGAACCTCGACTTCTGGAAACAGATCTTCAAGACCGGGAAGTCGCCGTCCGGTGTCCAGGTTCTGGCCCAGTCGTTGGATTTGAACTCCATGATCCGCGAGCCAAACGCCCGAGAAGGAGCGAGCCGATGAGCAGCATTCCGAACAGACAGCAGGTTCGCAGAGCCATCGTTGCCTTGGAGCGAGAAGTCAAAACCTCCATCCGGAAGCTGAACCAGGACGCAGGCTCAATGCTAGCCAAGGGGCGCTACGACAAGGCAGAGGATCTGGTGGCAACGGCGAAGAGTCTGCAGGAGTTTCAGGCCAAGGCAAAAGCGCTGCGCACTGAATGGCGGGCGCTCCGTCGCGCCGCCCGGCCGGTGCAGCCGGCCAAGGACAAGGTGACTCCACTCTGGGAGTACTACAAGCCGCTCCTCCAGTGCCTGCAGCGGCTCGGGGGTGAGGCCAAGCGCAGCCAGCTAGAGCGCGACTTCGAAGCACACTGCCTCGGCCTGCTGAAGCCTGACGACAGCACCCCTACGTCCCGTGGTGTGCCCCGGTGGAAGAAGATGATCCAGCGAGCCAGGCAGCCCATGATCCAGGAGGGGCTACTGGAGAAAGCTTCTGGCGGAGTTTGGTGCATTTCCGCCGGAGGAAAGAAGGCCGCGACACCCGACGCGCAGGCGAAGGCGTAGGTCTATCCTGGGCTGGTGCGGCCTCCCGCAGGCTTGGGAGGGCAACGCGACCGACGTGTCTTTCCGCCAGACCGAAGATTGTGTTGAACGTGGGGTGAAAGCGGCAACAGAAGGCAGCATAGGCTATTCGGCCGTGCGAGCGGGGCAAGTAGATACAATGGCCATGGCTTCGACCGGCGTGCTACTTCTTCTGAACGCAGCAACGGCCACACCGATCCCGATCAGCATCAGGGCAACCATGAAGGCGAAATACAGCTTCTGACCCAGCAGGAGCCAGCGAGCCTTCTCTTCCAGGCGTTGGCGGTTGCGCCGGTAGATCGTCCAATAGTGCACCAGAAGATACCGCCGGTATCGCGACCGAGCCACAATGTCCGGGCTGGGGTCCGCGCCCGTCCCGCTCGGGTCTTTCTGCCATGCGGTCTCCCATTCGCGCTCACCATCCTCAAGTTCACCGCTGGAAAACACATCTGCCTCGTTGACCGTTTCAAAGGTTCGTACCTTCAGAACCCACAGAGCCATCAAGCCGCCGGCCATTCCGAGCGCCAGGGCGACCACGAACAGGATTGTCAGCACCCTGAACCCGTAGGGGCCTAGCCCAGCCCAGTGCTCCGGGTGCTGCAAAACAAGGCCGCCAAACGTGAATGCGAGCGTAACGGATAGTCCCCCGATCCCGAGCAGACTAGCCGCCTTGCCCGCCAGTACGCCGTCTCGTCTCTCTTCGCTGTCGAGTTGTTGCTTGGCGATCTCATAGATCTCGTCAACGACCAGATGAGACCGCAGACGCACTCTCTCGACCAGTTCTCGTTCTGTGAGCTGGGCCGGTGTGTTCGCTGCTGCCGCCGCCGATTTCAACCTGTCAGGAGCGCGAACCGCCCTGCGGAAGCGGAACCAGTCTCGTATTCGCTGCCGAAACCGCACGGCATACCTTGGGCCGAGCCCTTGGCCTTCTATCCGCCGCGCTTATGGCCGTCCGTAACAAGGGTACCAGTACCTGGAATCCTTGTTGGCGACGGCCTCGGTGGCAACTCTGACTTGCTCAAGGGAGTTCCGGCACCGGGCACGGCCGTCGGAGCCGGTCGGGGCGGTGGAGGCGGACTAGGCACCGTTCCAGATTGCGGCTTCACGGGCATAGGTGGAGCGTAGCGTCCTTGGCATCATTGTGTCAATGGATCGCAGGAACTATGGATCGCAGGAACCGCCGGACCCGATCCCTCGCCAACCGTGTCTCCGTCGGGTGTAAAGTCTCCGGGACATGCCCCTGCCCCCTGAATTCGAGAAGAGCCTCTGGGATGCTGCCGACCAGCTTTGGACCAACACCAGCCTGAAGCCGAGCGAGTATTCGACGCCGGTGCTGGCGTTGATCTTCTTGCGCTATGCGGACCAGCGGTTCGCCGAGGCGCAGAAGGAGCTGGAGAAGAAGAGCCGGCGGCGCGGCAGCATCGGCAAGGACGAATACCACGCGCTCCACGTCGTGTACCTGCCGGACGAAGCCCGCTACGACACCCTCTTGCAGTTGCCCGAGGGCTCCGACATCGGCAAGGCTGTGAACGCGGCCATGAAGGCCATCGAGGACCACAACGACGACCTCAAGGGCGCCCTGCCCAGAACCTACGGCCGCTTCGAGACGCGCACGCTCAAGGAGTTGCTCAAGACCTTCGGCACCGTCCCCAAGGACGTGCAGGGCGATGTCTTCGGCCGCATCTACGAATACTTCCTGGGCAACTTCGCTCCGCAGGTCTTGCAGAAGGGCGGCGAGTTCTTCACGCCCTACTCGGTCGTGCGCCTCATCGTCGAGATCATCGAGCCCTTCCACGGCCGCATCTACGACCCGGCCTGCGGCTCGGGCGGCATGTTCGTGCAAAGCGCGAACTTCGTGGCCGAGCACCGCAAGCGCCCCGCGGAAGAGCTGTCGGTCTGCGGCGTCGAGAAAATGGAGGACACCCTGCGCCTGGCCAAGATCAACCTGGCGGTGCACGGGCTGTCCGGCGACATCAAGGAGGCCAACAGCTACTACGAAGATCCCCACCAGGCCACGGGCAAGTTCGACTTCGTGATGGCCAATCCGCCGTTCAACCAGAACGCCGTGGACAAAGACCGCATCAAGGACGACAAGAAACGCTACCCCTTTGGCATGCCCACTGCGGACAACGCCAACTACCTGTGGATTCAGCTTTTCTACAGCCCGCTTACGCTCAAGGGTCGGGCTGGGTTCGTCATGGCAAACAGCGCGGGAGATGCGCGCGGCAGCGAGCTGGAGATTCGCAAGAAGCTGCTTGCCGCCTGCGCAGTGGACGTGATTGTCAGTCTGACCACCAACCTGTTCTACACCGTGACCTTGCCCGCGACGCTCTGGTTCCTCGACCGGGGCAAGGCCTGCCAGTCCAACCATGACCGCAAGGACAAGGTGCTGTTTGTCGACGCCCGTCGCCAGTTCCGCCAAGTGGACAAGTCCCACCGTGAGATGACCCCGGAACAAGTCGAATTTCTCGGCAACATCGTGCGCCTCTTCCGCGGGGAAGAGCCGGAGAACCGGCACGGCAGCGCCAAGCTGACCAAACAGCATTTTCCCAAGGGCAAGTACGCCGACGTGGCCGGACTATGCAAGGCTGCCACGCTCAAACAGATCGAAGCGCAGGGCTGGAGTTTGAATCCTGGCCGCTACGTGGGCGTGACCGAGCGCGAGGACGACGGCGTCGACTTCAAGGAGAGACTGGGGGAGTTGAATGAGCAGCTTGAAACGCTGAACGCGGAGGCACGGGAGTTGGAAGAACGGATCTCACAGAACGCTGCCGAACTCTTGGAGATGGGACGGTGATCACAGTTCGAGGATGGAAGACTCGTCAAATTGGCGAACTTGGTCGCGTCGTCACTGGCAGAACTCCCCCGACGGCAGCGGGCGATGTGTTTGGCGACGCCTATCCATTTATCACGCCCACGGACATGGACGGCCGTCGCGTGCTGGATCGAACTGAGCGTGGCCTTTCCGAGAAGGGGGCAAACCTGGTCAACTCATCCCAGGTTCCCGAGGGAAGCGTTGCTGTCTCCTGTATCGGCTGGCAGATGGGCAAGGCCGTCTTGGTCACTCGACCGTCGTTTACGAATCAGCAACTCAACACGGTTGTTCCGACAGGAGAGGTGCTCCCTGAGTTTCTCTACTACCACCTGTGTACTCGTCAGGCTGAACTCAAGAACCTTGGCTCGGTCGGGGTGAGAACCCCGATTCTCAACAAGTCACGTTTTGAGGAGCTTGAGATTGCTGTGCCACCCGAGGCGATCCAACGGCGCATCGTCGGCCTCCTGTCCGCCTACGACGAACTCGTCGAGAACAACACGAAGCGGGTCAAGATCCTGGAGGAGATAGCCCGCTCGCTATACCGCGACTGGTTCGTGAGCTTCCGTTTTCCTGGCCACGAAAAGACCAAGCTGGTCAGCAGCCGAGCGGGGAAGATACCGGAGGGATGGCGCCCGTGTCTGCTGGGCGATCTGGTTGATGAAATCCGTGACGCTGTGGACCCGGCGGAGGTGGCCCCGGCCACACCGTACTTCGGACTGGAACACTTGCCCCGGCGTTCGATCGCCCTCGGGGAATGGGGGCAGGCCGGTCAGGTGCAGAGTACAAAGCTGTGGGCCAAACAGGGAGACATCCTGTTCGGCAAGATTCGACCATATTTCCACAAGGTCGGTCCGGCGCCGGTGGACGCAGTCTGTTCGTCCGACACAATTGTCCTACGGGCAAAGGATCGGGAAAACTTTGGTGTGGCACTCGGCTGTGTGTCGAGCGATTCCTTTGTAGACCATTCGTCGCAGACTTCGCAGGGGACGAAAATGCCGAGGGCGAATTGGGGCGTTCTCAAGGCGTACCCATGCCCACTCCCGCCTGCGCCTCTGCTGACACGGTTCAACGAGATCATTGGGGACACGGTCGGCCTTCTGCGAAACTTTGTGCTCAGAAACCGCAACCTCCGCGCCACCCGCGATCTTCTCCTCCCTCGCCTCATCTCCGGCGAGATCGACGTTTCTACCCTGCCGCCCGAACCCGCGGCATCATAGGGTCTTGCCCATGCCGACGGTGACCAAGTGACCCCGCCTGTCCAAGAAGAACACGTCGAACAGGCGGCCATCGATCTGTTCCGCTCGCTGGGATGGGACGCCGCCAATGTCATGTACGAGGTCTTCGGCGAGCAGGGCACGCTCGGCCGCGAACACAAGGGCGAGGTGGTCCTGTTGCGGCGCCTGCGCACGGCCCTGGCCAAGCTGAATCCGGGGCTGCCCGCCAGCGGGCTGGAACAGGCCATCGAGGAGCTGACCGGGGACCGATCTGCCATGACCCTGGTGGCGGCCAACCGCGAGGTCTATGGACTGTTGGAGGGTGGAGTGAAGGTCCGGGTGCCCGGCGCCAACGAAGACGATGCCGACGAGGACCGCACGGTGCGGGTCATCGACTGGGACCAGCCCGAGAAGAACGACTTCTTCGTGGCCCAGCAGTTCTGGGTGCAGGGCGAAATCTACGAGCGGCGGGCGGACCTGGTCGGGTTCGTGAACGGGCTGCCTCTGGTCTTCATCGAGCTGAAGGGCATCGATCGCAACGTCGAGGAAGGGTTTCGCAACAACTTTCGCGACTACCTGGGCACCATCCCCCAGCTCTTCTGGTTCAACGCGGCTGTGATCTTTTCGAGCGGCATGGAAAGCCGGTTGGGCACCATCACGGGCCAGTGGGCGCATTTCAAGGAATGGAAGCGCATCGAGCGTGAGGACGAGCTGCCGACTGTCAGCCTGGAAACCATCCTGCGTGGCACCTGCGACCGGCGCCGGCTGCTCGACCTGGTCGAGAACTTCACCCTGTTTTCCGACGGCAAGTCCGAGACGCGCAAGATCATCAGCCAGAACCATCAGTTTCTGGGCGTGAACAACGCCATCCGGGCGGTGGAGAAGTACAAGCTGGTCTCGCGAACCGCGGCCAGCAGCGCGAAGGAGCTGGCTGCCCGGCGGGCGCTGGGCGTGTTCTGGCACACGCAAGGCTCGGGCAAGTCGTTCTCCATGGTCTTCCTGTCGCAGAAGATCTTGCGCAGAATTCCAGGGAACTGGACCTTCGTGGTCATCACCGACCGGACCGACCTGGACGACCAGATCTACAAGACTTTCGCGGCGTGCAAGGCGGTCACCGAGGAGCCCGAGCGCGTGCGCGCCCAGGACTGCGCCCACCTGAAGCAGCTTCTGCGCGAGGACCATCGCTATGTCTTTACCCTGATCCAGAAGTTCCGCACCGAGGTCAAGGGCGCCAAGTACGAAGTCCTTTCCGATCGCAGCGACATCATCGTCATCGCGGACGAGGCCCACCGCAGCCAGTACGACACCTTTGCGCTCAACATGCGCAACGCCCTGCCCAACGCGGCCTTCATCGGATTCACCGGCACGCCATTGCTGGCGGGCGAAGAGAAGACCCGCGAGGTCTTCGGCGACTACATCAGCGTCTACAATTTCCGGCAGGCCATCGAAGACGGCGCGACGGTTCCCCTGTACTACGAGGCGCGCATCCCGGAGTTGCAGCTTGCCAACGAGGACTTCGCGGACGATCTGGCCCAGTTGCTGGAAGATGCCGAGCTGGACGAGGATCAGCAGAAGGCGGTGGAGCGCCAGTTTGCGCGCCAGTATCACCTGATCACGCGCGAGGAGCGNNTGACCGCGGTGCGCATGTACGACAAGGTCAAAGCGGCGTGGGCCAAGGAACGGACGGCAGTGGCCAAGCGGCTTGCAGCCGCCCCGCGTGACAGTGCCGACTACAAGGTTCTGGACGAGCGAAGCACCTTCATGGCCGAGACCGACATGGCGGTCGTGGTGTCCTCCGGACAGAACGAGGTCGAGGATTTCCGCAAGAAGGGGCTGGAGATCTTGCCCCACCGGCTGCGGATGAAGAAAGAGGACCTGGCCACCAAGTTCAAGGACGACAAGGACAAGCTGCGCATCGTCTTTGTCTGCGCCATGTGGATGACCGGGTTCGACGTCGAGTGCTGCGGGGCCATCTACCTGGACAAGCCCATGCGCAACCACTCGCTGATGCAGACCATCGCGCGTGCCAACCGGGTGTTCGAGGGCAAGGCGAACGGCCTGATCGTCGACTACGTGGGGGTGTTCCGCAATCTGCAGAAGGCGCTGGCCATCTACGGCACCGACGCGCGTGGTGGCGACAGCCCAGTGCAGCCCAGGGCTGCCCAGGTCAAGGATGTGCGGCTGGCCATCGAAGAAGCCAAGAAGTGCGCCGAAGAGCGCGGGGTAGATGTGGGCCGGATTGCGCCCGTGGGCGGCCTGGCGCGGCTGACGGCGTTGAAGGATGCCATCGACAAGCTGGTACATCCTGAAAATGGGAGGCGACAGTTCATGCTGCTGGCCGGGCAGGCGGACCGCCTGTATCACGCCGTGAGCATGGACGACGACAAGACAGCGCTGTCCCCGGACTGGGGTGCGCTGACCGACATCGCGCGCGGGTTGCAAGGGCTGGAAAAGCCGGTGGACATCAGCCAGGTCATGTCGGCAGTGGATCGCTTGCTCGATGAATCCGTGGCGGCCAAGGCTTTCCTGCTGCGCGACAGTCCCCAGGACCCCGAGCGTGGCCGGATTCACCTCGGAAAGATCGACTTCGAGGCTTTGAAGCGCTTCTTCGACAAGGCCAAGCACAAAGCCGCCAGCACCGAAGCCCTGATCGTCGCGACCCGCGCCAGGGTTGCCGCCCTGATCCACCTGAATCCCACGCGCGTTGCACTGGGTGAGCGATTCGAGCAGATGATTGCCGAGTACAACGCTGGTTCTCAAAACGTGAGCGAGTTCTTCGAGGCCCTGCTGGCGTTCATGAAGAACCTTGAGGCCGAGGAAGCCCGCGGCAGCGGTGAGGGCCTGACCGCTGAACAATTGGCCGTCTACGATCTCCTGCAAGGCGTGGGCGGCAAGCCAGGCGCCAAGGACCGAAAACTACTCAAGACCATCGCCAAGGATCTGCCCAAGAAGATCGCCCCGAAGCTGGTCATCGACTGGCGCAAAGGCCAGCACACCCGCGCAGCCGTAAAGGTCGCCATCAAGGACGCCCTGGACAACCTACCCCAGACCCTCTTCGACGACGCTGCCTTCGACAAGACCGTCGAGGCAGTCTTCGAGCACATCTATGAATCCTACTGGGGCGAGGGCAAGAGCAAGTACACGGTGGCGGCGTAGGACGCTCCCGTTGCCACCACTCACAGAGCAGAAGCGCATCGTCGCCAAGGTCAACCACCTGATGTCCCTCCTCGACGACCTCGAAGCCAAGCTCCGCAAGCAAGAAGAAACCGCCACCCGCCTGGCCGAGTCTCTGGCGGCTGCCGTGGCCGCATGACACAAGTATGCCAAGCGCAGGACAATTGGCCGCCAACATGGATCGCATCAAGAAGCAGTATCAGTTGCAGTCTGACCGCGCGCGGAGCGCAAAGCTCTTTCACGAAATCCGCCATGCCCCGATCCTCGGTTCTCTCCCCATACTTCTGCTCGCGGTATTCTGCCACTTCCTCACCGCACTCTTGCTACGCCCTAACTAGGAGTCAGCGCATTCATGCGAGTCGCCATTGCCCAATTGTCCGCCCTCCCAGCCTACGCCTCACAGGTGCTCAACTGTTTGCGGGAGCCAGTACCTCCTGACCTAGGGGTCTCGGCCACGGGCCTCCTCGGGAGGCTACGCCAATACCCGCCGATCGCCACTCTAATGCGTGGAATAGAAACGGCACAGATATCTGACCTTTCCCGGAAGATCGAAGCCTGCCTCCAGGCGGCCGGCCAGGCCCACGTAGATCTCCTCGTGTTTCCTGAATACGCCGTGCCACCGCATTGCCTGCCCCAGGTACGAGCAGCATCTCGCCACTACAACATGACTGTGGTTGCAGGGTCCCATCTCGTGCGCTCCTCCACGGAGACGGCGGCCTTCTACAAGAAGGCCGGGCTAGAGGATCTTGCAGCCCGACCAGCGGACTTTGTCCGCACAGCCGTTGCGCCGGTCTTCCTGGGCGCAGCGGACCCTATTGTACGTTTCAAAGAAAACCGCTCCAAGTGGGAGCCAGATCTCAAGACCAGGGCCAATCCTACACCGTCCGGCATTTCAATTCAGTCCGAGGGCCGCGAAATTGTCGTCCAGCTACGCATCTGCATAGATGCCCTCACCAACGCCGACCTCCGCGCCGGAGAATTACTAGTCGTCACAGCTGCTACGCCTAGTACCAACGAATTCGAGACCATGTTCAAGCAGGCCGCATCCAAGGAGGTGGCGTCCGTCTTTTCCAATACCGCACTCGTCGGTCGAAGCTGCATCGTTGGGACGCAGCAAACCGCCCCTTCGGCCTTTGATTCTCTCTTGACCGTTCCTGGCGACGACGAAATCCTGCTAATCGCAGACGTTGCGACTGATGAACAGCACGGCAAGCGCCACAGCGTCTGGTCCACGCAGTCTCTTCGCCTTGTTGGACGACTCCCGCTTCTCTTCCGGCGCAATCCCGCTCACGCGGAACTCGCGGACCGCCTTTCGCTTTTCAAGAAGGACGGAAGGCTTCCCGATCCCTCCATTCTTGCAGACGGCCTTTCGGAGAGAATACCTCCCGCTTTCCGGGACCAACTTGCAATCCTTTTCAACGCCGTCAGCGACGGCACGGCGGACAACGATGATGTGAAAGCGCTGGCGAGCGTCATAGAGATACCAGACGACGTTCCACCGTTTGCGAACAGATGTCTGCAGGCCTGTAACGAGGCGATTACGAGGCTTGCCGATATTCTCCCCGGCGACCCCAGTAACCCCCAACTCCTCAACGCGATTTCGGCGCTGGGCATTGCAATTGGCGGCCTTCAGCCCCGCGTCTGCACGGCGGCAAATTCCTCGTCGCCCCTCAGCGAGGACGTTGCGGATCGGGACGCGCCGTTTGTCGATCGCCAGGGAGAGCAAGAGCGTCTCCGTAGTCTTCTGGTGATGTCGGCCGTGATTGTCGTCCAGGGACTATCCGGAATTGGCAAGCGCCGGCTCGTGACGCACGTCCTGTCTGAGGTTAGACCGAGGGTCACTCGCCACCACATCGTGTGCACCCCCGGCATGGACGCACAAGACGTCGAGGACGAGATAGTTGCCCATATTGGGTACGACCTGCAAGCTATCAAGGGTCTCTCGGCATCCACCCGCATGGCGCTGAAGATCGATGTCATCGTTGGTTCAGCTCACCATATCGACTTCTCCGAGCCGGGTGGTGGACGTCTGCTGGCGTATCTCGATGCAACCAAGGACTCGGGAATTCGGATCATCTTTGTCGCGGATTATCAGCTCTACGAATTGAGGGGCTTCCCATCTGTCGTGCTGAGGGGCATGGGCACCGACGACATCCGACGATTGTTGGAATATTGGTGCAAACTGTACGAGGTGGACCTTCCACCGGAATTGCCGCAGCGCCTGCAGGGCTATCCTCTTGCAGCGAAATACGCACTGGGGCTTCTGCGCGCGCACCAGATCAACCCACTCGATAGACTGAAGTTCTTTCGGGAGATCCGCCGCGGAATCGTCGAGTATTTGGCTGAGGTTCTCGAACTCAGCGCCGACGAGCGGCGAGCTGTCGAAGGGCTGTCCGGAAGTTGTCAACGTGAATGAGACAGTGGGTTTCATAAATTAGTGAGAAAGCTCAATGAGTGAGCCCCAGGCGGGAGCGGCGAGGACGGTCAGCTTGC
>PMBS01000375.1 GCA_003153015.1 Myxococcales bacterium | reverse complement strand
CTGCCGCCCGCCGGACGCGCCTCGCTCACGCCGGGCTCCAGTTTGCGGTTTAGCCAGATGGTTCAGCGGCCCGATGTTTGGGCATCGATCCATTGCAGAGCGCAGGGTGGCCCAGTTGGCGAAGCGGTTGTAGACGGTCTTCCAGTTTCCGTAGCGGTCGGGCAAATCCCGCCACGGGCTGCCAGTCTTCATCAGCCAGACAACGGCATTCACGAAGCTGCGATCACCCCTGTTGGACCTGAACAATGCCTCGTTCATACCCCCCAGCTATTAGGGACACCCCCTAGGGCAAGAAGCCTATCCCGACCAGATACAGCTCCGTGCTCTCCCCGCGCGAGCTTTCAGGTTTGAGCAGGCGTACCTCCGAAAAATGCGTGGACATGCGTGCACGAATGCGGGCGACCTCGGGGCTCTGGAATACCTTGGCCACGAATGCCCCCAGCGGCGCGAGCAGCCGCTCGGCCCGGCCAAGCGCTTCCTCTACCAAGGCCGCCGAGCGCGCCTGATCCGTCGCGCGTATGCCCGTCGTGTCGGGTGCCATGTCGGACAAGACCACGTCGAAGGCCGCCTGGCCGCACAGCAGCTCCTCATCGGACAGCGTGAAGATGTCTGCGACCAGAACCCGCGCGCCAGCAACCGGCCGCGGCAGGGAATGTCGATCGACGCCGACCACCACGCCATGGGGCCCCGCTACTTTGCACGCATACTGCAACCATGATCCGGGCCGGCAGCCCAGGTCGAGCACCCGCGCGCCTGCGCGCAGGATGTGCACACGTCGGTCGATTTCCTCCAACTTGTAGACCGACCGAGCCGCGAACCCTTCGCGACGTGCCTTGTGAAAGAACACGTCGTGGCGCCGGTTGCGGTCGCGAAGCGAAGCCAACCTGCCTGCCTAGCCGAACGACGTCTAGCCGCCCCCCTGACCCTTCTTCGACGCCTTCATCGGGTTCTTGGCCTCGGCCTCCTTCTGCACGACCGGAACGATGTACTTCTTCACGTTCTTGGCGCTGCCCTTGAGGAAGACGAGGCCGTGGGCCGGCCCAGGAACCGCGCCCTTGACCAGCACGACGTTCTGCTCCGGGAAGACTTTGACCACCACCAGGTCCGAGGAGGTGCAACGGACATGCCCCATGTGCTGGGACATCCGCTTGCCCTTGTGCACGCGACCGGGGGTGAGACGGCAGCCGATGGAACCGCCGTGACGGAAGAACTCGTGCGATCCGTGGCCGTTCACCGAGCCGGCCATCTTGTGCATCTTCATCACGCCCTGGTAGCCCTTGCCCTTGGTGATGCCGGCCACGTCGACGACGTCGCCCGATTTGAAGACCTCGTCGGCCTTCACCACCTTGCCCACGTCGAACTTGGCCACATCGCCCGGCTCCAGGCGAACCTCGCGCAACACCGCAGGGGTCCGCTCGATCTTCAGCTTTTCGAAAAGCTTGGCCTCCGAACGGCGCAGGTGGCGCAGCGAGCGTTCCTCAAATCCGAGTTGCAGCGCCGCATACCCGTGCTTGTCCGGCGTCCGTTGCGCTGTGACCACGCAGGGCCCAATTTCGAGCGCGGTGCAGCCCAGCGATGTTCCGTCATCGTGGAACACGCGGGTCATGCCCAACTTGCGGCCAATCAGGCCCATTTTCAGCGACATGGTTTACAAACCTCTGGAAAGAACGTGGCTTTATAGTCGGCGCTGGGGGCCAGGTCAAGTTGACTCAGTCGCCTCGGTCTTTCTCTGCCGCACCGCTCTCCGGCGCCTCGCCCTCCAGCAGCTTCTGCGGGTCGAAAGTGACTGGTCCCAAGATGAGATCGATCTGCCGGTCGAACAGTGAAGCGTCAGGGCGATTCTCCTCGGGTGTGCGGGGCCGAAACACCAGGTTGACCGCAGCCACCGTGGGCGCATCACGAAACATGGGGCGAGGGTACTCCACGTCGAAGGCAGCTTCGCGCACGCAGCGCTCGATCTCGGGTCGGTCCAGGCTGGACCGGCGGATGATCGCGTCCTCGAGCTCGCCCCGTTCGAGGTGAAGTTCCAGCCGGAGTCGACCGCGCAGGGCCAAATCGGCGCTATTGGCCACTCGCCGCGAGACATAGCAGGCCCGCGCGCGCGGCAGAAAGGCCAGCGCCAGGGCGTTGCGCAAGACCAGCGGGTCCATCTGTCCACGCACCACGCTGTCCGCGGACGGCTGCGGGCGCGGCAGCACGGCCTCGATAAATACCGCGACTTCGGGTAGCGAGCCTGCCCAGGCTTTCGGGGGCTGGGCGTCGACCAAGGGTTGCAGCCAATTGCTGGCGACGGTCGCGGCAGAGGCGCTGGCCCGGACCGTCGTGCCTGCATACTCAGCCGCCACCTGGACGCGGAGACCCTGGCCAAACGGCAACGTCAACCCCTTCACCAAGCCCGTCCCCGGTGCCACAGCCGCGGCCAATTCCCTGCGCCTCTGGGTGCGAAGGTTGAACAGATCTCCACCCTGCGCCAGCGCAGCCAGCGAGGATCGCGCCACCCCACGCAGGTCTTCGGCCGCCAGCACGCGCACGACTCCGCCGAACCGTCCCACCAGCCTGTCCAGTCGTTGGACGGCGTCGGCTGGGACAGGGTCGTCGGCGGCCGGACGCATGAGCAAGACCAACATGCGCAGCTCGGCGCCCGGAACCACAGGCGCAAGTGCGCCAGCGAGCATCTCTGTGGTCTGCGACTCAGGCAAAGCTCCGTCGCTGACGATGACCAGCAGACGAGACCCACCACCCGTGGAAAGCCCGTCACCCTTCGCCCAGTCGGCAGCGCGGCGGAGCGCAGCCACCAAGTCGGTGCCGTTCTCAAGCAGATTGGGATCGGCCGCCGCGGCAAGCACGTCCAGAGCCTCGCCCGTGGCAGCACGTGAGATGGGAAAGACCTGCGTCGCTGTCCGCGCATAAAGCATGACGTTGAATCGCTGGGCGGGAGGAAGCGCCTCAAGCAAAGCCCGCGCCAGGGCGCGCTGGCTGGACATGCCACCCGTGCCCACGCTGCGGGAACGATCGATGAGCAGCATAACCTCCCTTGGTGGTTGCTCGCTGATATGGGAACCCTGAAAGGGTTCCCATGCCCTCCCGCGATGGTCCGCCGCCGGCAGAGCCGGCGGGCTCCCCACGCGACTGGGCAGGCCTTGCGGCCGACAGAGGCCGACCGCCAACACCTCAGCCGCGCGCGACCTGCCCGTCGGGCGCCGGCTTGCTCGCGCCGCCAGCAACTGGCCCGGCCACGCCGTTGCCTGCTCGCGCAGGGCGTAGCCCACCTCCCAGGCCGCCCGCAAGGGCGCCGTCGCATGGACCACGGGAGCGCGCCCGTTGGGCTGGATACGGACCGGCACCCCGGCGACGCTCGCTTCGGACAGCCTGGCTTGGGCCGGCAGATCGTCGAACCTGACCGTCACCTGGGCTGCGGTCGGATTCTCTTCCAGGCTGGCGGGCAGGTGCAGGACGAAGCGACCGTCGGCACAAGCTGCGGGCGCGGTGTAGCGATAGCGCAGAAGCACGCGCCCAGGAGTAGCCAGCGGCGCCAGATGCACGCGGATGCGGGCGGCCTCGTCAAGAGACACCTGGGCGGGCGCTAGTTGATGCGACGACAGCACGCGCGCGTAGTGGGCACGGGCCACAGCCTCGGCCGTGGCCGCAAGGGCGACCATCCGGCCCGCTCCGTGAGCTCCCCAGTCGACCAGAGTCGCACCCTCGGGCAAGTCGAGATCGACCACCGTGTCGTGGGCTGGGGCCCGCTCAGCACCGATGAACACCTCGCGTTCCACCTCGACCAAGGCCACCGGCCCGGCAATGCGAATCGAAACCCGATGGGCCGGCTCCGGCTCAGGCGATGTCCCGCGCTGGGGCAGGCCGGTCGCGAGGGCGAACGAGATGGCGCAGATGGGCGCTAGCATCACGGGCAGTCTACCGGAGCGAAGGAGCGGACGACCTTGGAAAGACAAACCTTTCCATGATCGAGCCGCGCACCCAATCGGAGCGCTCGGTGGTGGTCGTAGACGTGGTCCTGGTCGTCGTCGTGGCCGTGGCCGTGGCCGACGGTGATCACTCCGGCCACGGCCACGACCACGGCCACGTTTGCGACCACGACCTTCTGCGGCTACGCGGGATCAGGGAAGCAAGCCTTTGC
Organism: Myxococcales bacterium; assembly: GCA_003153015.1. GTDB lineage: Bacteria > Myxococcota_A > Polyangia > Fen-1088 > Fen-1088 > Fen-1137. Next base: position 10,624 of record PMBS01000375.1, on the reverse strand, counting down.
ATGCGCGCCGCCCATTTGCCACTATACGGCCAGAATGACTTCGCCCCGAGCACCCATCGTGGAGGTGTCGCCCTCAGAACCTGCCGACGCGGTTCTGCAGCAGGCGATTGCCGTCCTGTCGGCCGGAGGCGTGATCGCGTTTCCCACCGACACCTTGTACGGCCTCGGCTGTGTTTTTGGCCAGAAGCATGCCATTGAACGGATTCAGCGCATGCGCGGTCTCGATCTGGCAACCCGACCGCTGACCTTCTTGCTGCCCGACATAGGCGAGCTCCCCCGCTTCACCCGCATGAGCGAGTCAGCCTACCGTCTGGTCAATCGCATCTTCCCCGGGCCCTACTGTGCCGAACTGCTGGCCCACCCGAGCGTACCCTCGCCCTTCGTGCAGGGCGACCGGCGCACCATCGGGGTCCGCATCCCGCAGAGCACCCTGTGCGAAAAGCTGACCTGGCGGCTAGGCCGACCCATCCTCACGGCCACGGCCAAGTCGCGCAACGGCCATGTCCTGACCACCGCCGCCGAGATCCGGCAGGAATACGGCACAGAACTTGATCTGATCTTGGACGGCGGAACCCTGAGTGGCCCACCCTCGACGGTGGTGAGCCTGGCGGACAACTGGGTGACCGTCTTGCGCGAGGGGCTGGGCCCGGCGAATCGGCTAGTCGGGTAGCAACACGGCTGCATCAGTGCTTCGATTCACCGATCCATTTAGCGCAGTGTTCGCGGTATAAACAAGCCTGGTATGCAAGAAGCGCGTCCTACCCTGTCGATCGTCATCCCCGTCTTCAACGAAGAAGGGACGATTCCCGAACTCGATCGCTGCCTACGCAGATTCTTGGACAATTTGGGTGAAACCTGGGAAGTCATCTTCGTCGATGACGGCTCGCGAGATGCCTCGGCCAGGCTGCTCCAGGAACTGGTGGACAAGGAACCACGCTACAAACTGATATCGTTGTCACGCAACTTCGGCCAGCAGATCGCGATTACTGCCGGTACCGACCGGGCCGAGGGAGAATCGGTCGTGGTGATGGATGCGGATCTTCAGGATCCGCCCGAGGTGGTGCGCGACATGATCGCTCGCTGGCGCGAGGGCTACGACGTCGTCTATGCAGTTCGCCAACGCCGATTGGGTGAGACGTGGTTCAAGCGCATCAGCGCTTCGATCTTCTATCGCGTGTTCCGCGCCATGTTGGGCTTCGATGTGACACTCGATGCGGGCGACTTTCGCCTGATGAGCCGGCAGGTCATTCTGACCTTGCGCTCTTTGCGCGAACGGCACCGTTTCATCCGCGGCTTGGTGGGATGGGTGGGGTTCAGACAGTCGTCGGTACATTACGAACGGCAACAGCGCTTCGCCGGCACCACCAAGTACCCGCTCAGCAAGATGCTGGGGTTTGCGTTTGACGGCATCACATCGTTTTCGACTCTGCCCCTGCGCGTGGCGACTTGGCTGGGGGCTATCGCCGCTTTATTGGCCATGGGGCTTGGTGCCTGGGCCTTCTACGTCAGAATGCGCGGTGTGGATGCGGTGCCGGGTTGGACGACGATCATGATTCTCGTCGCACTGGGTTCCTCGGTTCAGTTGTTGGTGATCGGGATTCTGGGCGCCTATATCGGGCGCATCTACGAAGAAGTACAACGCCGGCCACTCTACGCGGTTGCGAAAGAAGTCAATTTCTCGGTCAAGGCCCAGGAAAAACCCGGGGTCCCCAGCGAGCCAAGCGACTCAAGCGGCAATCTCCGGCCTTTGGCGCAGCAGCCTCCAGGTCTACCCGCCGGAATGGATCGGGGACGCGGGGGAAAGGCCCCGTGACCACGGCCGCAGGCGAGGAGGAAGGTGGAGCCCAAGACATCGTCCCTTTCGCGATCGCCTTGGTAGGTGACGTGTCTGCGGAGATTCCTCCGCCTATTTCAAGCAGACGGCAGCGACCTTGGCTTTCCGCCGTTCTTTCGGGAACCGGGGGTCTGGCGCTGGTGGGCTTCTCGCTGGGTCTTTGTGTTTGGGAGCTTTGGTTTGCGGACCGCCTCCGCGATTTTGTCGTGACGAATGGACCGTCGCGAGCGCGCGGGGTCAGTGCGGTAGTCTCTGCTCTTGCGGGCACAGCGGTCGTGCTCCTGCTGTCGCTTGTGCTGCTCGCACGGCGGCGCCTTGCCCGCGCGGAAGCCATCGAACGTCTCGCGCGCCGCCTCTCGCCGCTTGTCCTGGCCGGGTTTCTTCCCCTCATGTTCCATTGGCAGCTCTGGCAGGGAGACCGCGAGGTGATTTTTCTCCTGCTCGCCTTGCTGCTGGTGTTCGGCGTCCAGCGGTTGTTGCAGGTGGCATTGTCCACCGAGCCTGTGTTCGGCATGCCCGGCTCTCTCGCCAAGGCATTCAAGCACGGCAAGGAACTGGGGCAGTGGAGCGGGAGCTTCCTCCCCTTTGCCATCGTGTGCCTGGCCGCAGCCGGCTACGTGACCTTCTTTGCGTACTACACCGTGGTCCACCACTGGAACGTGCTCTCTTCCAGCCTCGATCTCGGGCTTGAAGAAAACGTGATCTGGAACGCGCTGCACACCGGTTCGCTCTTCAAGACGACACCCTACGGCGGTCCGACGGGAAACATGGTTGGTGAGCACGCCGCCTATCTGAACTACTTGATTGCTCCTATCTACGCTATTCACCAGAAGGCAGAGACCCTCCTGGTCTTGCAGGCTGTGCTAATGGGCGGCGCCGCCATCCCCCTCTACCTGGTTGCGCGCAAGTACCTTAAGCCCTGGCTGTCGTGTTTGGTTGCGCTCTGGTACGTCTCTTACCCCCCCCTGCACGGATCGAATCTCTACGATTTCCACTACCCACCGCTGGCTCCGTTCTTTCTCTGGTTCACCCTCTACTTCGTTCTCGCCCGCAAGAACGTTTGGGCGATTGTCTTCACTGTTCTCACTCTCTCGGTTCGCGAGGACGTCTCGCTCGGACTGATGATCTTCGGTATTCTGCTAATGCTCACCGACCGCAGGCCACGCGCCGGTCTGCTTCTCGCGGTCACGGGAGCGGCCTACTTCGTAGCCATGAAACTGATCATCATGCCCATCCAGCGCGGCGGCCAGGAAGCATTTCTCTATATGTTTTCCGGGCTCTTGCCCGAAGGGGGACGTGGATTTGGTGGGGTGCTCAAGACCGTGATCGGCAATCCCGCTTTCACCTTGGGAGTCGTGCTAGAGCGGGACAAGCTCATCTACCTGCTTGAGATTTTTCTGCCGTTGGCGTTCTTTCCCCTGCGTCGGCCCATCGGGTTGCTGTTCTGTATTCCCGGCTTTTTTCTCACCCTTCTCTCCACCGGCTATCGTCCGCTCTACCAGATTTCCTTCCAATACACGGCGCATTGGACCGCGTATCTGTTTATCGCCGTCATTGTCAATCTATCGTGGCTGGGCCGGGAAGCTGCCCGTCGCCCCCACGAGGGGACGGCGTGGAAGCGCGCCTGGGTAGCGGCCATCTCGCTAGCCATGCTGGTCACCACCTACCAGCTCGGCGCGCTGATTCAGCACAATGCCGTGCGCGGCGGGTTCGGCATCTATCACTTCGGGACAGACGCCGAGGACTGGGAAAGACGCCAAAAACTGCACGCGTTGATCGCGATGGTGCCGCCCAAGGCGAAGATTTGTTCCTCCGAGAACATTGTGCCGCAGATCTCAAACCGGCCCTACTCGTACACATTGCGCATGGGCGTTGCGGATGCCGATTACTTGCTCTTTAGCGTTCCCACCGGCGGAGACGAGCGCGCGAAGGCGCTCGAAGTCCTTACCCCAGGAACCTTCGGCGTGGTTGCGGAGCGTGGCCAGTTCGTGCTGGCCAAACGGGGCTATTCCACGGATCTGAATAGGGGCGTTCTCGCTCGCGTGGGGTACTAGACGTGATCCGCGACAACCACGGTGGATGCCGATCGGTCCTTGCCTTGTTGGCGAGATCCCTCGGTCTGCTTGGTGTGGGCGGCGTATCGTTGGGTTTCGCCTTGGGTATTGCGGCCACGCCAGGTTCGATAACGAGATATTTCGAGGCCAACCAACTGCCGATCCACGCGCGGCACGTCCTCCTCGCTTCTATGTTTGGATGCGCAGCCGTGGCTGTTCTGGTGGGTACTGCGTACCTCGTAATGAATTGCGTCCATGCGGGGGTGACCGGCCGGCTTTTCCACGCCACCCGGCGACTGGCGCCCCTCTACTTGGTCGGCTTTCTTGCACTGCTGTTCCGCTGGGAGGCATGGCGGGGACACGACCTGCCATTTCTCGCGCTGGTCGCGGGTTTTGGCCTGGCCGCGTGGACCGCGGTCATGTCCGCCATGCGCGCAGGGCCGTTTGCCTGGGAAGAACGAGTGGCCATTCGCCTGCGGCGTCTGCGCCAACGCATTGACGTTGTTTTCCCGCGCCTGTTGCCTTCGCTGCCCTTTGCGCTGGTCGCGGCTGGCGCCATTGGGTACGCCTGCTATTTCGGTTACTACACCTATTGCTCCTACTACTCCCTCCGCTCCAGTTACGACCTCAGCATCTACGACAGCCTGGTCTGGAACATGCTGCACGGTAGATCGTTCTTCGCAGCGCCGCCATGGGCTGGCCCGGGGCGATCCCACTTTGGCAATCACGCTGAGCTCTTCGCCTACGCCCTTGTGCCCATCTACGCCCTTCGCCAAAACGCCGGAACCCTCCTGCTCATTCAGGCCGTGTTCATCGGAGCAGCGGCGATCCCTCTCTACCAGCTGGCGCGCAAGCACACCGACAGATGGCCTGCCTGCATCCTCGCCCTCTCCTATCTTCTCTACCCCGCCCTGCACGGCGAGACTCTATTCGAATTCCACTTCCTGCCCTTCGGACCGTTCCTGCTGTGGTGGGCTTGGTACCTTCTCGAGTCGCGCCGGGATGGCTGGGCCGTGCTGTTGGTTTTCCTGACCCTTACGGTGCACGAAGATGTTTCTGCCTGGGTCGCGGTTCTCGGTGCCTACTTCCTGCTGTCTGGGCGGCGCCCCAAGGTGGGACTGTTCATCGCTGTGGTGGGCACCGTCTGGTTCTACGCCCTCAAGTCTGTCGTGATGCCACACATCGGGGGTGGCGAGAGTTTCGCGGACATTTTCAAGGACTTGATTCCCCGCGGTGAGAAGGGCCCCGGCAGCGTGGTGCTCACCGTGCTGGGAAATCCTGCGTTCACCATGTCCACCCTGGCCGAGACGTCCAAGCTTGTCTACCTACTTCAGATCCTGTTGCCGCTTGCCTTCATCCCATTTTGGCGGCCAATCGGGTTGCTCCTTGCCGTCCCCGGTTTCTTCCTCACCGTGCTTTCGGCCCACGACGGGCCTCTTTTCAGCATCAATTTCCAGTACAGCGCCCCTTGGATCGCGTTTCTCTTTCCTGGCGTAGCGCTTGGGCTACAGTGGCTGAACGCGCGCAGCGCCGCTGATCCTCAGCAGGCTGGCCTTGCGGCGAAGCATCAGCGCGCGGCACTGGTCACGCTGCTTTGCCTTGCGGTGCCGGTCAGCTACCAATTCGGCGCGGTGTTCCAACAGCACAATTCCTGGGGTGGCCCCGTCAAGTATGTGTTTGGAGTTGACTCCCAAGGAAAGAGCCGCCACCAGGCAGCCGAGCGACTGGTTCGCCTACTGCCACCGCGCGCGAAGGTCTCGGGCTCGGCATTTGTCACACCCTATATTTCGAATCGGCCCAACGCCTACAACATGACCATCGGCATCTTCGACGCCGAATACATCTTCTTTCCCAGCGAGCCCGTTGATCTTATTGCTGACGAGCGCGGCACGGTCACCCGCCTACTCCAAGGTGGCGAGTTCGGCGTGGTCGCCATCGAGCATCCGTTTGCCCTGGCCAAGCGAGGCCATACTGGAGATCTCAACGCCAAGTTATTCGCACGCTGGAACGGTAGCAACTGACGGCGTATGAGTGTATGGCCATGAAAATCCCTCGACCTTCGCTGCGCGACTGGGCACTGCTGCTGCTTCTCCTCGGCGTCACGTCGGCCATCTGTGTTTGGCAGCTCCGTCTCGTGGGAGATTTCCGCATCGACGACGCCTACATCACCTTCTCGTTTTCGAAGAATCTGGCCCACGGCCATGGTCCCGTCTTTTCCTCGGGCGAGCGCGTCGAGGGCTATTCCAACTTTCTGTGGATGGTGCTGCTGGCCGTTCCCTATCTTTGGGGCGCCGTGGATGCCTCCGTCTTCGCGCGCGTCGTGTCCCTGGCGACGCTGCTCGCGCTGGCCTGGGTGAGCTACCGGCTGGCCCGCCACCACGCCCGGCCTTTGTTCGCCGTGGCCACGCCCCTGCTCTTGCTGCTCGGCACGGATCTCTTCCGGGCGAGCCAGTCGGCGTTGGAAACCGTGCCCTACACCCTAGCCCTCACCACAGGCTTCTTCCTCTATCTGACGGAAGATCGTCTCGCCACCGATCGCCGACGCTACTCCCTGTATCCCTTCCTGGCAGCGGCGCTGATACGCATCGACGGCATGATTCCGTTGGCAGGCATACTCAGCTTCGAGCTGCTCGCGGCGTGGACCGGACGTCGTTTCTCTTGGCGGGCCTTCCTCCGCTGGGCAACGATTCCCGTCGCTGCCTACCTCATCTACTTCGTGTGGCGCTGGTGGTATTACGGCATGCCGCTGCCCTCGACCTACTACGCCAAGCAACTGGTCAACCGCGATCCGCATCGTGGTCTGGGCTACGCTCAGGCGATCCTGCAAGACTGGGGGCTTTGGGCCCTCGCCCCCTTCGTCTCGTTGGCGCTGTGTAGATGGCGCCGCCCCGACGGCTTTCTCCTGCTCTCCTTTTTGGCGGGCTATGTCTTCTACATCATCCACGTGGGAGGAGACTGGATGCCATTCCAACGATTCTGGATCCCTGCTCTGCCCCTCGTCCTGATCCTGTTCTCGTGGGGGTTGGAGAATGCCTGGAGGCTAAGCAAGCCCTGGCCCATATATGCACGCGCTCATATCGTCGTGGCTGTCCTGGGGTCGCTGCTCTTCTGCGGCACGCGCTTGTCCGCCGCGAGCATTGACACGCCCGAGGAAACCGGAAAACTTCAATATGCCGAGGAGTTGAGCCGACACACGAACGCGGAGCTCCGCGGGGATGTGCGGTTTCTCCGTCCTGTGATCCGGCGTACAGGGGCGCGCCTGGTCACGGACTATGCCGGAATCTTCTCGGTATTCACCGACGCGCGAGTCATCGACATGTGGGGCCTGTGCAATGCCGCCATCGCCACCCGCGGCAACGCCGACGGAATCAATCCCGTCTACGGCAAGACCTGTGTGCCCTGCTATGCGGAATTTGATCCAGACTACTTCCACACCATGGTCCCCTTGATTCGCCAATCAAATAGCTTCTCCAACCAAGATGAAGTGATTCAAAACATCTTTCAGGGACACGCCATTGACACCGTTATCGGCCTGCAAAGCAACTTCGTTGCAGGGCGGGTCACGGAACTGGCGACGGGAAGGACCCTTTGGTTTCTCGAACGGAGGCGGCCAGGATTGGATTTCTCTCCCCGGTTGGCTTCCCCCGGAATGCAGGTCGACTACCCATTCGGCGCCCGATCCTGACGCCCGGACCAGAACAAGTTGCCATGAAACTCTACCAGCGCATTCTCGGCCATCCTTTTGTCTACGATCGTGTCCGGCCACTTGTCGTGGGGGGCATCGATTGGTCGCCGCTCTATCGGAACCTCGACGTGGGACCGAGCGATGTGATCTTGGACGTTGGGTGCGGGACAGGGGTGGCTCTCCAGTACCTCACGGGATTTGGTGCCTACCACGGCTTCGATACCGATGAGAGCGCAATTGAATCGGCACGCAAGAAGACCTCGGCCCTCAACGTGAACTACGAGTGTCGGCTGGTCACGCCCGCCGACATCAAGCGGATTGCACCTACGAGAATCGTCCTCGCGGGACTTCTTCATCACCTGACCGACGACGAGTGCCTCGCGCTGCTGCAAATGTGTGCAAAGGCCATCTCGGTTCGGCGCATCGCCACCTCCGATCCTGTTCATCTGCCACGTAGATACCTGAGCAACCTGCTGACCCTCCTGGATCGAGGGAAATTCGTGCGCAAGCGTGAGCAGTATCTCGATCTCCCTCGCAGGGCCGGCCTACGCGTCGTGCGCGAGGAGTTAGTCCGCTCACACCCCAGAAGTGGCATAGCCATGTACCTGATGATGACGCTGGCACCTCCAACGAATCCGCTGGTGGGATAGCTGGCTAGCTAGGGTCTGTCGGGAAATTGCGGGCCGCCCAGCAGGCGGGGGCGCGGCTAGCGGGTCGCGGGGGCGCGTTCGTGGGCGTGTCGCGGAAAGCGGGCCGCGGGCCGCGATCCGCTCACGCTCACCCTCACGCGAGTCGCCCACGCGATCCGCGCCACGCGGGTCGCTACCGCTACCGCCCACGCTCACGCTGGCCGACCTGTGCTGGCCCACCCAGGATGGCGAAGACAGTCTTCACTTCAGCTTTGCCGCAGCCGCGCGGGCCTGTTTGATGAAAGCCCGCAGCTTGCGCATGTCCTTGATCCCGCGCGCAGCCTCGACCCCGGACGATACGTCCACGCCGTCCGGCCGAGTTGCGGCAATTGCCTCGGCGACGTTGGCGGGATTCAGGCCGCCGGCGATGAGAAACGGCCGCCGCGCGCCCGCTGCCACCACCTCCCAGGGTGCTCGCTTGCCACTGCCGCCGTACCCCTCGGCATACGCGTCGTAGAGGAAAAGGCTGGCCTGCCAGCCCAGCGCTTCCTTGAGCGACGCCTCGTCCCGAACGCGAATAACACGGATAATTTGCTCCGGCGGCAGCCAGGTCCAACTCGCCGGGATCTCGTCACCGTGCAGTTGCGCGCGGTCGAGCTTCAGCTCAGCCATCGTCTCAGTGACCACCAGGGGATGGGCGTTGACAAACACGCCCACCTTGAGCACCCCCGGCGGAATGGCCGCGCTGATTTCGCGCGCCTGTTCGTCCTCTACGAACCGCTTCGACCCACGCCAGAAATTGAGGCCAATCAGATCAGCACCGGCCGCGGCCGCCTGCTCGGCGTCCTCGGGCCGGGTAACGCCGCAGATCTTGACCAGAAAGCTCATGTGCGCCCCCAGAGCCTGCGCAACGCCGAGCCAGGGTCGGGATCGCCCATGAAGCTCTCACCCACCAGAGCAGCGTCAATGCCTGCCTCCTGCATCCTTTTCACATCGTCCGCGGTGCAGATGCCTGACTCCGCGACCAGCAGGCAGTCCGACGGGACCAGGGGTCGCATGCTGGTGGCCAGGGTCATGTCCAACTGAAAAGTGCAAAGGTCGCGGTGGTTGACCCCGATCACGCGCGCCCCGGCCGCGAGCGCACGCTCCACCTGGTGACGGTCGTGAGCCTCAACCAGGGCCTGCATGCCCAGGCGTCTGACCTCGGCGAGTAGCCCGACCAGATCCTCTTGGCGCAAAGCCGCTACGATGAGCAGAAGCGCGTCTGCGCCCGCCGTGCGCGCCTCGGTCACCTGGTACGGATCGATGATGAAGTCCTTGCGCAGGACCGGGATGTCGACCGCGGCGCGCGCCCGGCGCAGATCATCAAGCGAGCCACCGAAGAACGGGCTGTCAGTCAGCACCGAAATGGCCGCTGCCCCGGCCGCCTGGTAGGCGCTCGCCACCACGGCCGAATCGGCGTCCCGATTGATCCAGCCCTTGGAAGGCGAGCGTCGCTTGAACTCCGCGATACACGCCAGCCCGGGCTTGCCTCGAATGGCCCCACAGAAATCCCGCACCGGCGGCGCCAGGGCAAGCTGCTCCTGCAGCTCGGCTAGCGGCACTCGGCCTCGGACCGAAGCGACCGCCCGTCGAGTCTGCGCGAGAATCTCGTCGAGAATCATTCCTTCTTCTGCACGGGCGAAAGGCGGCGCAAGTGTTCCACCACGGCGCGGGCCTTGCCGCTGTCGAGAGCCGCCCCTGCCCGGCGGGCGCCGGCCCGCAGATCGGGTGCCGCATCCACCACGTAGAGGCTGGCAGCAGCCTCCATGAGCGCGGCCACCCGAATCGCCCCAGGCGCGCCGGCCAGCGCTGCCTGCAGCAGACGCGCGTTGGTCGCAGCATCACCACCGGCCAGGCCCGCTGGATCCTGTTCGGCTAGGTCAAAATCCGCGGGCTGGATCTGGTAGCAGCGAACCTTTCCGTCGCACAGCTCGGCAACCTGGGTTGACCCGGAGGGGGCGATTTCGTCCAGCCCGCCGGCGCCGTGCACGACCAGGGCGCGCAGCGAACCCAGTTGTGCATGGGCACGCGCCATGAACTCGCAGCGCTCGGCCGCAAACACCCCGTTCATGTGATAGCGCGCACCCGCCGGGTTGGTGAGCGGCCCCAGGAGATTGAACAGGGTGCGAAAGCCCAACTCGCGGCGCGGACCAGCCACATGCCGGGTCGCCGCGTGGAAGTTGGGCGCGAACATGAAGCAGATGCCCACTTCGTGAAGGCAACGCAAGGCCGTCTCGGGCGTGGGCATGGGGTCGATGCCCATGGCCTCAATGACGTCGTGGGAACCGGAACGCGACGAGAGCGCCCGGTTGCCGTGCTTGGCCACCTTGACCCCACAGGCAGCCACGATGAAAGACGCCAGGGTCGAGATGTTGACCGT
>PMBS01000036.1 GCA_003153015.1 Myxococcales bacterium | reverse complement strand
AATCCGGCGAACATTCGATAGCGAGTAATCGCGTTCTGGGCCGGGAAGCTGAAGTTCGCGTTCAAGTCGTTGGTCTTTCCCGCCTGAGACGAAGCGCAGTACCGGGTTCCGGAATCGCTGCCAGCAGGCATAGCCGCAAGCTTCGAGGCGTCACAATAAGGCGTCGCGTCGATGGATCCGCTATGGGCAAAGATGGCGATCAGGCTCCCGCCAGCAAAGGGCTCCAGCCGCGCCGTCTTGAGCAGGCCGAATCCCTTCGACACCAGAAGATCGAGGGTGGCGGTGGTCATAGTGACCTGACTCGTGCCGGTCAGGTATGAAACCGCTCCGCGAACCGCGACGGAGGGGATGAGCCAGTCGTCAAACCCCTCGTGGATGGCCAGCTTTGCGTAGCCCTGCCACGCCACGAGGTGCGAGTCGAGGAGGTGCACCGCCCCGAAGCCCAGCTCCATGGTTGGCACCGGCAACCAGATCCCCTTGCGGACAAACCCTCCCACGGTGGTCAGCATGGCATCCGGCCGGGTCGCCTTGGGGGAATCCGCTGATACACCTCTGACCCCGTTCCAGAAACCCTGGTCATGGCTGATTTGCGTCATGCCGAACTCGGCGGAAAGCTGGAACCCCGCGATCCCCCCTGTATCGGCCGTCATGGGGATGCGGGGGGCAAGCACGACGCCCAACTCGGACATGAGGCTGCGGAAATCCTGCCTGCCCTTGGCGTCTGGGACGACCGGGCCATTGATCCAACCGTCGGCCTGGCGCTGGACCCATGTGCATTCCGGGGCATTGAGGACCGACGGCGCCGAAGGACAGAGGTTGAGAAGCTGAAGGTCGTTCCTGCCCGCCCACGCGGAGGGGGCGAACGTGGCCAGGGCGAGCGCTGACGCCGCGAGACGTAAACGAACCAGGCCCATGATTGTGTAACGGTAGGTTTGGCAGGTCGGCCCTGTCAAGGAAGGTCTGGAGTACACAGGGCAGCCACACAGGGCAGACGGGTTTGACCACGCGGTCTTCGTCCCGTAGCTTGCGGGACACATGTCCCGCGTGCCCCTGGTGACCAGTTTGTTCGGCGGATCGGCTTCCCTGCTCGGCCCCATCGGGATCGGGCTTGCCATCCTGGCCGCGAGCGTTCTTCTTTTTCTTACCTACCGCTTCGAGCGCTTCGTGGCCGTGCGCTATCTGCGGCGCACGACGTCTTCACGAGCCATCCGAGTCGGCCTATACATTGCGGTTGCGGGAACCGTGGCCGGCCTGGGCATGCTGGCAGCGTCGCGCGGCCACGTGCGCGGCCTGGAAACCGTGGGGGTTGTCCTCGCGCTGGTGGCCGCCCTGGCCATGCTCTTGTTCATCCTGTTGCAGGTGTTTTCCGTGTTCACCACGGTTTCAACAATGGGCGTTGTCTTGGGGGTGGCGTCGCTGGTGGTGGTGCTGGCCGTGACCAGCGGCTTCGAGCACGAGTTTCAGGAGAAGGTTCTGGCGGTGAACGCACACCTCATCGTGACCACGTACGGCCTGGAACGAGACATGGCAGAGGCCGAGCGGGATGCGGAGGTGATCAAGAAGGAACTGGCTGGCTTGCCTGGGCTGGAGCGCATGTCCACCTTCAGCTTCACCGCGGGGGAAGTCATGATCGGCAAGGTCGGCGCCAATTTGAAAGGGGTCGACCTGTCCGACGGTGCCCCCGAGCTGAAACGGATCATGGTGGCGGGCTCTCTCGCTGACCTGGGAAGGCCAGCCCATTGCGCCGAGGAGCAGCCTTTGCCCGACCCGGCCGCTGCCGATCCAGTGGGGCGGATCATTCTGGGCAGCGAGCTGGCCCGCCGCCTGCACAGCCGCGTGGGCGAATGTCTGCAGGTGCTGGTGCCTTTCTCCGGGGGTATCGACTCGGCGCCCAGCGCCTATACCTTCCGCGTGGTCGGCATTTCATCGCTGGGCTTTCACGAATACGACGCGCGCCTGGCCTACATCAACTTGGAGGACGCGCGCCGCATGGGCAACGCACGCCAGTCGATTTTCGGCGTGGAGTTGCGTTTTGCCGATCCCATGGAGGCGGTTCGCATCGAGCCCGAGGTGGAACGCCGGCTGGGTCCCGAGGCGCGCGTGATCGACTGGAAGACGCTCAATCGCAATCTCTTCGCAGCCCTGTCCATGCAGAAGCTGGTAATTGCCATCCTGCTCTTCTTCATCATCGTGGTGGCAGCGTTCAATATCATCGCTTCGCTCATGCTCATCGTGCTCTCCAAGGTGCGCGAGATCGCGATTCTCAGCTCCATGGGCGCACGCGCCGCCACGCTGCTGCGGGTCTTTTTGGCCGCGGGCACCTTCGTGGGCTTTGCGGGAACCGGCCTCGGCATCATTTACGGCCTGGCCATCTGCGGCCTGGCCGCGCTCTATGGCTATCCCCTCGACCCCAAGGTGTATCTGATCGCGCGCCTGCCCGTGCAGATCTCGGTGCGCGAGATCCTGCTGGTGGCGGCCAGTACGCAGCTCATCTGTTTCGGGGCCACCCTCTACCCCGCCATGCGCGCCGCCCGCCTGCGCGTGGTCGATGGTCTGCGCTACTTGTAGCCGGGTGAACTGCTAGACTGCGCGGTCATGGCCGGCTCGCGCACCCGGCGCCCAGAGGCGCCCTTCCAGATCGCCCAAATCGACGGGGCAGACGCCAGCGATCTCTTCATCCACGCAACTCCTACGCTTGCCTCCCGGGACGATCGAGCCCAGTTCCGATCCATGGCCGCAAGCGCTTTGCGCAGCCTGCGCACCCTGGGAGTCGTTCCCGCAGACGTAGCGGCTGGCTGGGTCTACCTGCGGGCGCAGCCCTCCTGGTGCGTACGCCACGAGCTGGCGGCGGCCTGGAACCAACCCGATGCCGAACGGTTGCCGCTGTCTTTTCTGATCCAGCCGCCGGCCGCGGGCCGCCGCTTCTGCGAGATGCAGCTTCAGGTTTCGCGGCCGCGCTCCGAGCGTTGCAGTGTGGTGTGGAAGGGATCCCTGCCTGGGCCACTGTGCACCACGGTGTTGCGCGCCGGGGCTCGCCACCTGCGCATGCTGTCGCTCGTGCCGCGCTTGAGCGCCAGTGCCAGCTTGACCGATCTTGCCTACGACCTCTACGCCCTCGCGTCGCATGCGCTTGCCGATCGGGGTCTGTCTTTCCACGATGTGGTGCGGACCTGGATCTACCTGCGGGACATCGAGCGTGACTATGTGGCATTCAACCAGGGCCGCCGACGATTCTTCCAAGACGCGGGTCTGGTCCGCTTTCCCGCCAGCACCGGAATCGAGGGCGCCCTGGTCGATTCCGACAGCCCATTGGCCATGGACTTCTACGCCGTGGGCAGCGGCGGCCAAGCCACCATCGAAGCGATGAACGCCGCACCCATGGGTGAGGCAAGCGCTTATGGCTCGTTCTTCGCCCGCGGATCGCTCTTGCGCGAGGCCGGGCAGCAACGCGTTTTTGTGTCAGGAACGGCCAGCATCGATCAGCAAGGGTGCATCGTGGCTCCTGGCGATGCGAAGGGCCAGTTGCGCTGTATGCTCGCCAACGCGGCCGGCGTGCTGGCGCAGGCTGGGCTGGGCTGGGCGGACACCGTGAGCGTGACCGCCTACCTCAAGCAGGCACGGCTGCTGCCCGAGTTCCGCCGGGCTGCGCAGGCCGCGGGCCTGTCCGAGTCCACCCCAACCGCGATCGTGGTGGCGGACATCTGCCGGCCCGAATGGCTGTGCGAGATCGAGCTGGTTGCCGGCCGTTCTATGGCTACGGCGTGCAGCACGCCGTAGTCGGAGCGCCCAACGGAGTGCAGGCGCCGGTGGCGGTCGCTTGGCCGGTTGGAGCACAGGAGCCACCGGTGTAGCCCTTGCCCGAAAACATTATGGCCCCGATGTTGGCAGGAAATGCCTGACAGGTCGAGGGAACGGTGTACGAGGCGGCGGTGCGATCGACGCAGGTCGCAGTTCCGAGTGATGGCTTCGTCCACATGCCAAGTGTTGCGGAGCACGCCCCCCCAGAGGGGGCGCCACAGGCCGGGCAAGCAGAGCACGCGCGGGTGTCGTTCACATCTTGGGTTTTGTAGTAGTTTCGCTTGACTGTGTAGCCGGTGCTCGGGCAGCTCAGGTCGCCGGTGGCGAAGACGCAGGCTTGGGGAGGGAAGGGCGACTGCGGTTTGGGCCAACAGACATAGCCGCTGGGGCAGCCTTTACCTCCGGTTGCATTGGCCTGACAGAGGTGACCCGTGTTCCCGGTGAACGGGGTGACGGTCCCGCCAAACGCCGTGCACGAACCACCGCTGGCTTCACCGGCCATCGTGGCGAACTCCATGCCCGTGGTAACAGTAACAGCCGTGCAGACGCCGGGTGCCACAGGCGTGTAGGGTTTCTGGCAAAGCCCTGTCCCGCTCGCTATACCAGGGCTTCCGCATGTGACGTTGGCGGGAGAGCCGCATGTGCACGCGGTGCAGGAGACTGGGCATTGTGGTGTCGCGAACCCGTTGAGGTAGTCTGTCGTGTAGAGCGGGTCGCATGGCGGGGACGGGCCGGGTCCGTCATAGACCTCCCCGGGGCCGGTGAAACCGCTTGGCAACTGGGGCACGCACATGTAGCCAGCGTTGCAGGCCGGATCAGCGCAATCGATCTGGCCATTCCCATCGTCATCGATGCCGTTCATGCAGTCTTCGGTTGTGGGCAATACGCAGGTTCCGCTGGGGGAACAGAGGTAGCCCGAGGCACAGTCAGTCGGGACGGTGCAGGATTTCTTGCAGCCGCTGGCATCACAGTGGTAGGGCGCGCAAGGCTGTGTGTTGGACAGGCCACATGCTCCCGAGCCATTGCAGGTGAAGGTGGAGAACGTGGTGCCCGTGGGATCACAAGTGGCCTGGCACTGGAGCCCGGTTGCGTAGTTCTGGCACGCGCCGCTGCCGTCGCACGAGCCGTTGGTTCCGCAGCCAGCCACGCCCTTGTCATGGCAGCGGCTCTGGGGGTCGGCCTTGCCGGCTTTGACCGCCGAACAAGTTCCGAGGGAGCCGTCCACCGCGCAGGACGTGCACAAGCCCTGGCAAGCGCCGCCACAGCACACTCCCTGCTCACAGAAGTTTGATGTGCACTCTGAAGGCAAGACGCAGGTCTGGCCGTTGCTCTTCTTGCCGCATGACCCGTTTGTGCACTGGCCCGGCGGCTTGCATTCCGAGCCGCCGGTCGAGCAGTTCGCGTAGCAGGCGTTGGTGACCGAATTGCACATGAAAGGAGCGCAGTCGAGCAGCTGGCCCGCGGCGCAGACGCCATGGCCGTCGCACAAGCCTGGCCGGGTGTGGGTCGAGGATCCCGCTGGGCAGGTTTCGGCCGAGCATCCGGTGCCGGACTGGTAGAGCATGCACCCGCCCGCGCCGTCGCACTTGCCGTTCCGGCCGCAGGTTTGCGCGCCCTCGTCCGGGCAATCTCCGTCGGAGGAATCGTTGAGCGGAACCAGCGAGCAGGTCCCGGCACTGCCGGAAACCTTGCACGACATGCAGGTCCCGGAACAGTCGCTGTTGCAGCAGAAACCGTCCACGCAGGAGCCCGACTGGCATTCGGCCTTCGAGGTGCACGTCGCGCCGTTGGGCTTGCTGGCCGGCACGTCGGGCCCGGATCCGTCGGTAGCTACCAACCCGTCGGCGCTGCGGGCCGCGTCCGCTAGATCGGGCGGCCCATCGTCCCCTGCCCCAGGCAGGCCGTCGGCGGCCTGTCCATCGTTCATGGCATCGGTGGGAGCAGCCACCAACCCATCGGCGCCGAAATCGCTGGCCGCGTCCGTCAGGTTTGGCGGCCTATCGACGCCGAGGTCGCGGGCCACGTCCGTCAGGTTCGGCGGCCCGTCGCCCCCTGCCCCAGGCAGGCCGTCGGCCGCCTGCCCATCCTTTCCAGCCGAGGGAGCGCCGGAGTCCCGGTCGGGTGGTGCCGGGTCGGGGGACTTGCCGGGGTCAAAAGGAGTGAGGCCGGTATTCGCATCGGTGCATAGGCCGGCGTTCACGCATGTCTGGCGTGCGGGACAGATAGTCCCTTCGCACTCCCTGAGCAGGTCGATGCGTAGGAGCCCAGACTCGCCTGGCGCAAAGCTGGCGATGGCCGTGCGGGACACGATGACGACGCCTGCGAGCAGGCCGTCCACCTGCACCGTGATTGTCGTCGCTGTGTCTGACGGCGCTAGAGTCATCCGTTTGGGCTTGGACAACATCATCTGGCCTGGGCCAGTGCCAAGACTGTACGCCTTGTTGAAGAACACGCCGCTCGACGCGGTGGAGATCTGGATCGACAAGCTGTCCATCTCCGCGGGGACCGGGATGTTGGTGCCGATCTCCAGGATGATCTCGGTGACGGGTTGGTTCTTCTGGCAGGCAGCGCCAAGTGCGGCGAAGCCCAAGAACAGGAGCAGAGGAGAAGTCTGTCTATTGGTCATCAGGGCACCGTAAGCACAGGGGGATCCATGTCGCCCCGGTAGTGGCCGGGCGAGCTGGACTGGGAGAGTTCGACGGCGGTCACGACTACGGCGGCTGCAACCACCACCCCCACACCTGTCCAGAACCACCACTTTCGCAAGATGCTGCTCGACCCAGCCTCACCTTGGGCAGGGGTTGCGGTCGTGACATCGGCGCCAGGCGGTGCGAAGTCGGCGCGCGCGGGGACAGCCGGGGCCGCGTTCCCGAGGACGGGCGGCGGTGTCGGCTGGGCCGGCGGCGCGGCAACCGGCTCGGTTAGCGCGGGTCCTGGCGCAGGGGCAGGGGTCGGTCCACTCGGCGCAGCGGCAGCGGGGGTTGGTGCGGGGAGATTAGGCGGAGTCAACCCGGCCGGGGGAGCCTCGCGTGACTTGGCTTGCGCGGCCTGCGTAGCCTCTAGCTCAT
This sequence comes from Myxococcales bacterium, assembly GCA_003153015.1. Taxonomy (GTDB): domain Bacteria; phylum Myxococcota_A; class Polyangia; order Fen-1088; family Fen-1088; genus Fen-1137. The sequence goes on along the minus strand of PMBS01000036.1, from coordinate 1,765 downwards.
CGATGCGCTTTTCCACCTCGGCTCGATTCGGCGCATCCGGCCGCTCGCGCAGGTACTTCTTGTAGAAGCTCAGCGCCTCGGCCGCATCGCCCATCTTCCGGTGGCACTGGGCAATGTTGTAAAGAAAGATTGCGTCCGGAAACAGGCGGTAGGCGGCCCTGAACTCCTGGATGGCCTGCGGCCACTCATCCAGGTTGAAATGGACCGTGCCCTGATCGTAGTGCGCTTTGGCCTCTGCCTTTTCCTTTGTCTGGACAGCGGAACCTGGCGCCTTGGTTTGCGCCAGGACACTGGCCGGCAGGAGCAAGGCAACAGCAATGGCGATACCCGTCAGTCGAAACCCCATCCCAGCATGGTACGGTCGGTCGAGAGACGGTGTCAAACGATGCCTTTGCTCGTGCCGCACCTTTGGAAGCGCGGCGCCACCTGTCCTTCGCCAAGAGGTCATCTGCGCGCGCACCTGGCCCGGCGAACGACCAACATCAGGACGATGAGCGCGAGCGACGCAGCCCCGCCGCCGCCGCCGCTCTGCGAGCAGCCGCATCCGCCGCTCGCCGCCTGTCCCGTTGCCGTGCCTCCCTCGGATGAATCACCCCCTGTGCCCGCAGCGCTTCCGCCCGTGTCCGCAACGTTCCCCCCTGTGCCCGTAGCGTTTCCGCCCGTAGCGCTTCCGCCCGTGACCGCAGCGTTCCCGCCCGTGCCCGTAGCGTTTCCGCCCGTAGCGCTTCCGCCCGTGCCCGCGGCGTTCCCGCCCGTGCCCGCGGTGTTCCCGCCCGTGACCGCAGCGTTCCCGCCCGTGCCCGAGCGTCCGCCCGTGCCCGAGCGTCCGCCCGTGCCGGCGCTGCCGCCGGTGCCGCCGCTGGTGCCGCCCGCTCCACCACTGCCGCCGCTCGCGCCGCCCGCTCCGCTGGTACCACCGCTGCCGCCGCTCGCGCCGCCCGTTCCGGTGCCCCCTGTCCCGGCCGTCCGCGGACCATACACGGGAGGCGTTGCCCCCAGCTCATAGGCGCCGAGGTCAGGCGCGGCGCCCGCGAAGCCGTCGTTGAGGCCGACCAGCACCACCCCCTTGTCGATGGCGGCGCTCCCCGCGGCCAGCCGCAGATCCACCACTGGCTTGGGCGGATAAGGGTTGGAGGGAAACGGCACCGTGTCGGCGAACACGCTCATGTCGACCTGCACCGCGTGGACTTCAGTGGTGTTGGCCTGCAAGGTTGCCAAGCTGGTGAACCGGGTGGCGCCAATCTTCCCTGCGAAAGTGTTGGTCCCGATTGACCCGAGGCCGTCGTAGTCAAAGGAACAGGTGGCGTCGGCGTCGGCCAGGTCGAGGACGTTTCCGCTACCGTTGCCATAGCCGCCGTAGGTGCCGCCCGGGCCACCGATAAAGAGATTGTCGCGGAAAAACGCCCGGCTCCAGGTCGCGCCCGCGTAGCAGCCGAAGGCGTCGCCGCACTTGACCACCGTGTTGTGTAGCACGACGTCGCCCACTGTGCCGTTGTGGAATTTGAAGGGGCTGTACAGGACATTGTACATGACGTTCTGGATGTAGTAGGTCGGGCCGCCTAGGTTGGGCTGCGAGCTCATACCGTCGAAGCAGTTTCGCACCCGGTTGCGCATCACACGGACATTGCCCATGGCCGAGTCGGCCTCGACGGCGTCGTCGGTCGCCTCCTCGATGTCGTTGTTGCAGATGTCGATCGAGACTTGCTCGTAGGCCTCGTCGTATTCCATCAGCGAGATATTGTCGCGGAAGTCATTGACGTGATTG
>PMBS01000167.1 GCA_003153015.1 Myxococcales bacterium | reverse complement strand
TTGGTCAGCGCCGACGAGATCCAGATCAAGATGGCCCAGGGGGCGAAGCCGGGCGAGGGCGGGCAGCTTCCCGGTGCTAAGGTGTATCCGTGGATCGCCAAGGTCCGCCATTCCACCCCCGGGGTCGGGCTGATCTCGCCGCCGCCTCATCACGACATCTACTCGATCGAGGACTTGGCCCAGCTCATTCACGATCTGAAGTGCGCCAACAACCGGGCGCGCATCAGCGTGAAGCTGGTGGCCGAGGTGGGCGTGGGCACGGTGGCCGCGGGCGTGGCCAAGGCCAAGGCCGACGTCATCCTGATCAGCGGACACGACGGGGGCACCGGCGCTTCGCCGTTGTCCAGCATCAAGCACGCGGGCGGTCCCTGGGAACTGGGTTTGGCCGAAACGCACCAGACCCTGCTGCTCAACGACTTGCGTAGCCGGGTGGCCATCGAGACCGATGGCCAGCTCAAGACTGGCAGAGATGTGGTGGTGGGCGCGCTGCTAGGCGCGGAGGAGTTCGGCTTCGCCTCTGCGCCTCTGGTGGCCATGGGTTGCCTCATGATGCGTGTGTGTCACCTGAACACCTGCCCGGCCGGCATTGCCACGCAAGATCCCGAGTTGCGCAAGCGCTTCTGTGGCAAGCCCGAGCACGTGGTCAACTACATGCGCTTCGTGGCCACGGAGGTGCGCGAGCTTATGGCCGAGCTGGGCTTCCGCACGGTGAACGAGATGGTCGGCCACACCGAGTGCCTGTACATTCGGCACGCGGTGGATCAGTGGAAGACCAAGGGCGTGGACCTGTCGGCCATCCTTTATCAGCCGCCCCATCCCGACGGAGTGGGCACACGCTGCATGATCGCGCAGAACCACAAGGTGGAGGAGGGGTACGACGACACCACCATCATCCCCATGTGTAGGCCGGCGCTGGAGTCGGGCCGCAAGGTCACCGCCACGTTGCCTGTGCGCAACACCCAGCGCACGGTGGGCACGCGCCTGGGCAGTGAGGTCACGCGTCGCTATGGCAGCGCAGGCTTGCCCGAGGACACCATTTCGATCCACTTCAAGGGCTCGGCCGGGCAGAGCTTCATGGCCTTTGTGCCCAAGGGGATAACCTTCGTCCTGGAGGGCGACGCCAACGATTACCTCGGCAAGGGTCTCTCCGGTGGAAAGCTCATTCTCCGGCCGCCGCGCGAAGCCGGCTTCACCCCCTACCAGAACGTGATCGCTGGCAACGTGGCGCTCTACGGCGCCACCAGCGGCGAGGCCTACATCCGGGGTATGGCGGGCGAGCGTTTTTGCGTGCGCAACAGCGGTGTCAGCGCGGTGGTGGAGGGGGTGGGAGATCACGGCTGCGAGTACATGACCGGTGGCAAAGTGGTCGTGCTTGGCCAGACCGGCCGCAACTTCGCGGCTGGCATGTCGGGCGGCATTGCCTACGTGCTGGACGAACAGCGCCAATTGGAGTCCAACTGCAACCTGGAAATGGTCGGGCTGGGACCACTCGACGACCCGGAGGAAACTGAGCAGGTGCTGGGCCTCCTCCGACGACACGTTGAATTCACGGGGAGCGTGCGCGCGCAAGATCTGTTGTCTCATTGGGTGCAATGGAAGCCGCTCTTGGTGAAGGTCATCCCGCATGACTATCGGCGGGTGATGGAGGCGCAGAAGCTCATGCGCGACAAGGGCCTGTCGCCGGATGAGGCGGAAATGGCAGCCTTCCAGCTCAACGCCAGGGACGGGGCACAGGTGCACGAGAAGTAGACCATGGGACAACCGACCGGTTTTCTCGAGTATCCGCGCGCCACGCCGGTGACCCGGGCGCCCAGTGAGCGGCTCTCCGACTGGCGCGAGTTCAAGGGCCACTTGCCCGAGGCGAGCATGCGCGAGCAGGGCGCGCGCTGCATGGATTGCGGAGTGCCCTTCTGCCACACCGGCAAGTTGGTCGATGGGTTGACCATCGGGTGCCCAACCCACAACCTGATTCCCGAGTGGAACGACCTCATCTACAAGGGACGCTGGCGGCAAGCCCTGGACCGGCTGCACCGGACCAACAACTTCCCCGAGTTCACCGGCCGCGTGTGCCCAGCCCCTTGCGAGGGGTCTTGCGTACTCGGCATCAATGCGCCACCGGTCACCATCAAGGTCAACGAGTGCGCCATCATCGACCGCGGCTTCGACGAGGGTTGGGTCGTGGCGCAGCCGCCGACCCAACGCACGGGCAAGACGGTGGCCGTGGTGGGTTCGGGCCCAGCGGGCCTGGCCTGCGCCGAGGAGCTAAACCGCGCCGGGCACCTGGTCACGGTGTACGAACGCGCGGACCGGGTGGGCGGCTTGCTCATGTACGGCATTCCTGCGATGAAGCTGGACAAGAGCCTGGTCGATCGGCGGGTCAAGCTGATGGAGGAGGCCGGCGTGCGCTTCCGCACCGGCGTCGAGGTCGGCAAGACCATGTCCGCGTCCGAGTTGCGCGCCGGTAACGACGCGCTGGTGATTTGCGGCGGTGCTTGCAAGCCGCGCGATTTGCCAGTGCAAGGGCGCAATCTGCGCGGCGTGCACTTTGCCATGGAGTACCTTGTCGCCAACACCCGTAGCCTGCTCGACAGCGGTGGCACGGACGCCAGCCCAATCCACGCGCGCGACAAGCATGTCGTCGTGATCGGCGGCGGCGACACTGGGAACGACTGCGTGGGCACGGCGCTTCGCCAAGGCTGCAAGAGTGTCACTCAACTGGAGATCCTGCCGCGGCCACCGGACCAGCGCGCAGTGGATAACCCATGGCCTTTGTGGCCCAAGATCTATCGCGTCGATTACGGGCAGGAAGAAGCGGCAGCGCGGTTCGGCACAGATCCGCGCCTGTTTTCTGTGCAGACTAGGCGCTTGCTGGGCGAAGGCCAGGTGCAAGGCATCGAGATCGCCGACATTCGCTTCGTGCCCCAGCCCGAACGGCGGCCGCCCAAGATCGAGGAACTGCCGGGCACCGGGCGGACGCTCCCCGCAGATCTTGTCTTGCTGGCAATGGGCTTTCTCGGCCCTGAGCCCGAGGGCATGCTGACCGAGCTGGGGGTGAAGCTCGACAACCGCGGCAACGTGGCAGTCGACGAAAACCAGCAGACCAGCATCCCCGGCGTGTTCGCCGCCGGGGACATGGTGCGCGGCCAGTCCCTGGTGGTGTGGGCCATCATGGAAGGGAGGCAGGCGGCTCGGGGCGTGGACCGCGCTCTCATGGGCGAGACGGTGTTGCTGTAGTCCCGGCTGGCTGCGAAGACGCGCACCATGGCGCGCGTCTTCGATCGGGAGAGCACCCGCTCAGCGGTGCCCGTGGTGCGATTCGCCGTGTTCCCTGTGCTGCTCCCTGTGCTCCTGGTGCTCGCTGTGGTTGCGATCGAAATGGCCGCGATCGTTGTGTTCCGCGTGTTCTCTCCGCTGGAACTGGGCCTCGCCATGGTGCCCTCGCATCTCCCGTCGCGGTTCGTTCATACGCGGACCCTCGGCCCTATAGTGCCTGTACCTGCCGGGAGGAATGTGCACCAAGCCCCGTGGGACCTCGCGCCGGTGAACCACGGCCCAACCGCCCCGGTGGTCTCGCGTGCGGTACCACGTCCGGCCCGCGCGGTGCCAGTACCAGCCGTCTACGAAGAAGACCTCCTGGTCGTATTCCGGCACAACCTGTACACCGGGGCTGACTTCGACCAGAGCGGGTGCGGTTTCGAATCGGATTGTCGGTACGCCGATCTGGACCTGTAGGTTCACTTGCGCTGCAGCGGTTCGGGGAAAGGCGACTGACAGCAGCAACGGGGTGATCGCCACACACGAGATGGCAAACTTGATTCGCATAGATGGTTTCTCCTTTTCAGACGCGCCTGCTGACCTGCAACATCGGCGCGAGACAAACGCGTGCAATTGTAGCCTATTCCCGCCGCAGCATTGTCAAGCGTTCTTAGGACTTCTTGAAGCGCATGGCTGTAGTCTTGCGCCTACTCTCCGTGAATGGTCACAATCACGGTTCGGCGGTTCCGCGGGCCGTCGAAGTCGCACAGGAAGATATTCTGCCAGGTCGAAAGGCCGAGTTTGCCGTCGCGGATCGGGATGACCTCGCTGGGGCCGACGATGCCGGCTTGAATGTGCGCCGAACCGTTGTCGTCTACTCTGTCGTGGCGCCACCGGCCCTGCGGGGCGATGCCTTCCAAGCAATCCAGCACGTCCAGGGTGATGTTCGGATCGTCGTTCTCTTGAATCATCAGCGCTGCCGTGGCCCCCTGAGCATACAGGGCACAGATGCCGTTGCTCACCGCCGAACGGCGGACTTCCTCGCGCACCCGCTCCGTGATGTCCACCAGCTCGCGCTTGCGCTGGGTGCTGACTTGCAGGGTGGCCAGAAACTGTTTCATGGGAGGCATTGGTATCCTATACGAAGGGCGCCCGCGCCGGCCCCCAAACCGGAGTACACTTTGGTGTCGTGACCGGCCACACGCGATATCGCAGGGCAGCACCGAAGCCCCAATGCCAATCCTCCCTTGGCCAAGCTAGAGGTGTCTCATGAACAGAACATGTCCTACTGCTTTTTCGAGCCGGGGTCGCTGGCTGGCAGTAGTGGCTGCTTTGTGCCTAAGCGCCTGTGGAGGGGCGAAGTCCAATGCGGGCACCAGCGGGCTCGATGCATCCACGTCTGGTTCCGGCGGACAGCTCGGTTCGGGCGGTGCCACTGCTAGTGGCGGCGTGGCGGGCACCAGCGCATCGACTGCGAATGGCGGTGCATCGGGTGGCAGCGCATCAAGCGCGAGTGGCGGTACAGCGGGCGGCAGCGCATCGAGCGCAAATGGCGGTGCAGCGGGCGGCAGTGTATCGAGCGCGAATGGCGGGGCAGCGGGCGGCAGTGTATCGAGCGCGAATGGCGGTGCACGTACCGGCGGTGCGACCGGCTCAGGCGGCGCCGGTGGCGCGGCTACCTCCGGCGCGCGCAGCGGCGGAACCTCGAGCGCGTCCGGCGGTGCGAGCAGCTCAGGCGGCGCCGGTGGCGCGGCTACCTCCGGCGCGCGCAGCGGCGGAACCTCGAGCGCGTCCGGCGGCGCGAGCAGCGCGGGCGGCGCCGGTGGCGCGGCTACTTCCGGCGGACGCGACGGCGGAACCACGAGTGCGTCCGGCGGTGCTGGCGGATCGACCTCGGTTTCGCCGGTCCTGGTTCCCGGGGCCTGGGGCGATCAGGGCGACGGCACTTTCAAGAACCCCATGCTTTGGTCGGACTACAACAACCTGGACGTCATCGTCGTGGGCAGCGACTTTTACATGATCGCGGCGTCGCATCACTTCATGGGAATGCCGGTCTTGCATTCCAAGGACGGGGTGAATTGGACTCTGCTGACCCGAATCTACCGTCGGCTGGATATTGATCCAAGGTACAACACCCCCGGACAGGCCTACCAGGACGGCACCTGGGCGCCGGCCATTCGCTACCACGAGGGCCGCTTCTGGGTCTACGTGACGACTCCCACCGAGGGACTGATCATGACGTCAACCGCGGACGCGGCCGGACCGTGGGATCCCTGGCTTGTCGTGAAGGCTGTTACTGGCTGGGAGGACCCGTGTCCGTTCTGGGACGATGTGAAGAACGCCGGTGGCGACGGTCCCAATGGGGGAAAGGCATATCTCATCAGAAGCCAGACCGGGGCTGGACCCCTCATTGTTCAGCAGATGAGCTGGGACGGAAAGCAATTGCTTGGCACCACGACGACCGTGGCAAACGGCCCGACCCTCGAAGGACCTAAGCTGGGCAAACGCAATGGCTACTACTACATCTTTGCGCCCGAGGGCGGAATCGACAACGGCTATCAGGTGGTATTGCGATCGTCCGCCATACTCGGCCCCTACACCAAGAAGACCATCCTCGAGCGTGGCAGCACCTCCACCAATGGTCCGCACCAGGGATCGTNNTGGGGCCGCATCGGGCACCTCGAGCCGGCGCAGTGGGGCGCCGATGACTGGCCCACGGCAGGCGTCGACCTGGACGGCAACGGAATCGGCGAGCCGGTGGCGCAACCCAAGAAGCCCGACGTGGGCGCCACATTCCCCATCGCCGTTCCCGCCAGCTCCGACGAATTCGACGGCAGCACGCTTGGCGTGCAATGGTTGTGGAACCACAACCCTGACGACACCAACTGGTCGCTGACCGCGCGCCCCGGTTGGCTGCGTCTCTCGGCGCAGCCGCTCGCCAGCAAGAGTGGCACCAGCGCCGCATCAGGCAGCGTGCCCTTCGTCGAGGACAGCATCATCTTCGCGTACAACACGGTCGTCCAACACGCCATGGGCAAGGTGGCCTCCGCGGTGACCAAGCTGGACACCACCGGGATCGTCGATGGGCAGCGCGCGGGAATCACGCTGTTCGGGCAAACCTACGGCTGGATTGGCGTCGTGGGCACGGCTGGCAAGAGCGTCGTGCGCGCCAACATCGACGGCACGTACACAACCGGACCCACGCTCGCGGCCAGCACGGTGTACCTGAAGGCCAGCATGAGCGCGTCGTCGCAGATCTCGTTCGCGTATTCAACCGACGGCGTGACTTTCACGGCGCTGGGGGGAAGCGCAACCGTGGGCCGCACCTGGTTCGAGGGCATCAAGTTCGGCCTCTTCACCTACAACCTGAGCACGGCCGCCGCCGGCGGCGTGGCAGATTTCGACTACTTCCACTATACCCACGACGGCCCCCACCCGGCACCCTAAGCCTGAGGCCTGCGGTCGGCCGGCAGAGAAGGATTTTGCATCGGCTGCGCACGGCGCGACGCTCCACGCTCCACCGTGATCAGCTCGTCGCCGCTGCCGCGAGTGAGCGCGGGATTATTGATCTTACGGCTGAGATGGCGTACGCTGTGTGGCTGTTCGAGCACGTACTATCGTTCCCACCAAAGAACCCACTGGAGGCAGGTCATGAGCAATAAACGCAATCTTCGCATCGCCGTGCTGAGCTTTCTGTCATTGGTCGCCATCGTTCTGTTCAGCGCCTGCGGTAGCGGCGGCAGCAAAGCCCCCTCCAATGACGTGTGTTGCGATGACAACACTTTGACGATGTGCATTTGCTATCCCAACCAGGCTTGCTATTCGTATGAAACCCGCGTCTCGAGCTGCCCCCAGTACGGGTACAACTGCTTGGACACTGATGGCAGCAATTTCTGCACTAGCTGGGACCTGACCTGCGCCAACACGGCTTCGAATTCGACACCGGTTTCTTCCTGCCCCTAGGCTGAAGCGTGTCGCCAAAGGATGCGTGAAACCTCGACCGCCGCGCCTTTGATCTGGCGGCGGACGGCACGAGGGTGAGGGCCAAGGCGTCGCCTATGGACGCGCTGATCGCTGTCCTGACGGTGTTGACCGCGGCCCTTCAGCACTGGGCCTCAGTAGTAGTAGGCAAAGCGGAGGCGCAGCGAATACATGGAGGCATTGAGCTTGTTTGTATTCCCTGGACTGAGCAATTCCTGGTATCCGGTGGCTTGGGAGAAGACCAGCTTCACGACCGCGTTGTTGAAGCCGAGGGGGTAGGCAACGTAGTAGGCGATCTGATCGTGACGGTCGTACTCTTCCGCGTTGTTCGCCGTACTTGTGCATTGAATACCGCGGCATTCGTTCCTGAAGAACGCACCACCTACGATGAGCGAGCGGTTCACGGCGAACGAGAGAACGTCAATTTGCAGATAGCCGCCCCAGCTAAACGTCTTCTTGGGCGTGTCAATCTCGTCATTCAGATCAAGATAGTTATGTTCCTTGCCATACGCGAGGCTGAAGGCGATCTCGATCTGCTGCAAGGGGGTAACGGCCGCGCTACCGCCAGCCCCGTAATGTCTCCGCGAGTTGCACTTGGCGCATGGAGTTGAATCGGAGTAGACCGCCGGCTGGTCTCCCCACACGGCTTGATATTCTGCTCCGGCAAGCAGACTGAAGTATTTTAGCTTCATGCCGGCGGCAAGTCGGCCACCGAGGACGTTCTGGCTACCTTCCAGGTGGCCGTAGGATCCAACCAGTTCGATTCCTGACCATGAGGTCGGATACAGGTGAAACGCGGCCCGGCCTGCGGGCGTTATCGATGGGTCTCGCATGAAGATGTAGTCGACCTCGTAAAGGTGCGGGAAGAATCCATTCTGGTCGGTATAGTTCGTGCTGGTGCGTGCCCCAGTATCCTCAAGGGTGTATAGGTCGAAGCCAAGACCCTTGCGGAAGACACGCCAGGTGAGAAACCGACCTGCCATGAAGTCCCAGAGTCCCTGCTGGCCGACCTGGACATAGACGTCATCGGCATTGATTTGGTAGTGCTGGCCGTCATGGACTTCACGAGCCCAAGCCACGACCTGCCCAGTTTCGCGCAGGAAGAAGTCGTGGCCTAGATTCTGGGTGAGCATCGGACCGAGGACAAAGCGGCCGCGCGAATCCAAGACAGTGACCGGTCTATAGCTTGCCTGGTCCCACGAGTACTTGACATAGCCATCATCGAGTTCGAGGTTGCCGTGCCAGTCGAGGCCTGACGACACGTGCGGCGCTGGCGCCGCACCGTGCGTGGCCCAATTGGGACACCAGAAATCCCAGTCGAGCCCTGACCACACGGGCGGCGCCGGTGTGGTCACCATCCAGCCGGGAAGACCGGCCTCGAGGGGAGGTCCGGTTCTGGCGGCGGGCTTGGATACGGCGGCTGGCGCGTACGACCCCTCCGGGGGTGGCATGACATCGGCCGCGGGTGGCAGGACAGGGGCCGGGGGCGGCAAGACATCGGCTGGGGGCGGAGGGGCGCTCTCTATCGGGGGTGACGGGCTCGGCGGAGGTGTGGGAACCTCTGGCACAGGGGCGGCTTCGTCTGACGAGGGTGCCGCGGATGGCTCTTCGGTTTGGGCTGGGACAGCCTTCTTGCCCCGTTGAGGGCCGCGCTTTTTTGAACGTGCCGCGGATGGCGGTTCGCCCTGAGCCCGGACCGCGGAGGCAAAGAGTCCAGCCCCGGCAAACAGGCACACTGCAATGAACAACCGACCAGTCGATCTGTGCATGGAGGTATCCTCGTTCAGCGCCTTGGTGAACAGCGAGTCAGCCTCTTCTACTGGATGGTGAAGGTTGCTGACAAGAGCTTAGTCGGATCGGCGCTCAGCCCTACCAGCACCGTGTGCGCCACCGACTCGACCGTCCATTTGGAGTTGGTCATGTCCCAATAGGCCGTGTCGCTCGCGGGTATGGAGAGCTGGACGTTCTTGCTCTCGCCAGCAGCGAGGGTAACCCGGGTGAAGGTCTTGAGCTCTTTGACTGGCCGCTTGGGCGCCTTGCTGTTCGGATAGCCGATGTAGAGCTCAACGACTTCGTCGCCGGCCACCTTGCCGGTGTTGCTGACCGTGACCTGAACGTTCAGGGCGCCGGTCGCCGGGATCGTCGAGTTCGAGCAGAGCACCTGCAGATTGCTGTAACTGTAGGTTGTGTAGCTCATGCCATAGCCAAACCAGTAGCGAACCGGCTTGGCGTTCTTTTCGAACAGGCGATAGCCGTGGTAGTAGTCGATGGTGGCGCTGGCGGAGCCGCTGTTCTGAAACTGCGGGTAATCGGATTCATTCTGGCCGACGGTGAAGGGGAGCTTGCCCGAGAAATTGCTGTCGCCAAACAGCAGCGCTGCCAGGGCGGTTCCGCCCTCTTGTCCAGGGTAGAAGGTCTGGATGATGGCCTTGGCGCTGGCCATCCAGTCCTCGACGATGATGGCGCTGCCCACGTTGAGCAGCACGATGACGTTCGGGTTGATGGCAGCGACGCTCTTGATGAAGGTGGATGGTTTCGTCGTCCAGTGCTTCGGATGGGCCCCGCTTAATGTCATATCCTGGCGGTCGGCGCCCCCACCGTAACTCTCGCCCTCATCCTCATGCGCCATCGAGACTGGGATGATGACCACATCTGCCCCGTTCGCCGCGGAGCTATCGGAGCTCTGCTTGATGGTGAGGCCGCCGCGGGCTTGAAGTCCTTGAGCGTACGACACGGCATGCGGAGCAACCACCTGGCTGCTACCTCGGTCGCCCAGGCCCGAGACGAAGTTTGCCAGATTGTTTTGGGCGGCTGTCGGTGCGACCGGCAGGTTGTTGTCCGGGCCGACGATCGCGATGGTCTTGGCGTTGGGCGAACCGCTTCCGACCGTGGTCGCGACAGTGCCCAGCGGCAAGATGCCATCGTTTTTCAGCAGGACCGCGCCCTCCAGCTCGGTTTTTTCGGCAAGGTCCACCGCCTCTTGCGCGCCGGCCAGGCCGAAGCTCGCTGTGCTCGACATATAGCCAGAATCGAGGTCCTTGAACTTTGTGCGCGCGTTCATGACCAAGGTGGCGGCCTCGGTGAGCCTCGCGGAGGTGAGCGTGCCCGATGTCAGATCGCCGCTGAGGGTAGTGAAGGCCGAGGGAACCGGCATCTCGAGGTCGAGCCCCGCGTTCATCGATAGAGCGCCATGGCCTGCCTGGGCCGCACTCCAGTCCGACACCACGAACCCACCCCAACCCCACTGGGTGCGCAGAATATCGCCTAGGATGCTCTTGTTTTCCGTGCAGTGAGTGCCGTTGACCATGTTGTAGGCAGCCATGATGCACGCCGGATCCCCCTTCTTGACCGTGATCTCGAATGGCCGGCTGTAGTTCTCGTGCAGGGTCTGCATGTCCACGTTCGGATTGGCCTGCATGCGGTTGTTGTCCGTGTCATTCAAGACATAGTGCTTGGGGCACGCGGCGCACCCGCCTGGTTGTTGCATTCCACGCACAAAGGCAGCGCCCATCTCACCGAGCAGCACCGGATCTTCGCCATAGGTTTCCTGCGCACGCGCCCAACGCGGGTGCCGGAGGGTGTTGATCACCGGCGCGAGGGAGAGCTCGTTCTTGGCTGCGCGCATCTCCCTGCCCTGGAGATTGCCTACTTTGTATTCGAGATCGAGATCGAATGAAGCCGCGCGCGCCTCGGCAACCGCAAAGGCGGTGGCGACATCGCCAGGCATGATGTTGCGCATGCCGCGCGGTCCGTCGCGCATGGGGTAGTTGGGGATGTTCAGGCTGGCGACGCCGAGCGAACGGAAAGCCACGCCGGCCGTTGTGTACGGAGTTGTGGTGTGGTCGCCGGACAGGATGTTGATCTTGTCGGTGGACGCCATCTGGTTGACCAGCGACGTGGCCTGCGCGTCCACCGGTTTCATGGGTGTTGGGATCGTGTAGGTGGGCGCGGGCGAGGCCGAGGTACAGGCCGTGACATTGCCCGTGGGGATGCTGCCACCCGAGGGGACGCTGCCACCCGCGGGGCTGCCACCCGAGGGGACGCTGCCACCCGTGGAACTGCCACCCGCGGGGGTTCCGCCCGAGCGAGCGCCGCTGCTGCCGCCGGTAAGGACGCCGCCGGCCCCGCCTGCGCTGCTGGCCCCGCCGGCGCCGCCGGAACGGCTGCCTCCGGTGGTACTGCCGCCTGCGGGGGTTCCGCCTATGGTGGAGCCACCTGTCCGGCTACCGCCGCTGCCACCGATAGTACTGCCGCCTGCGGGGGTTCCGCCGGTGCCGCTGCCGCCGATGGTGCTGCCGCCTGAAGGGGTGCCGCCGATGGTGCTGCCGCCGGTAGTACTGCCGCCTGGGGTGGTGCCACCGGTGCCGCTGCCGCCGATGGTGCTGCCGCCGCTGCTCGCGGTGGTGCCACTCTGGCCCCCGAGCGATGAGCCCCCCTGGCCTCCGCCTGAAACGCTGCCCCCGCCTGGCGTGCCTCCACTGCCGTTGTTTTGGCTCGGCTTCAGCGAACATGAGGCAAGGGCGATCAATCCCACGGCAGCGAAACTGGCGGCGAAGTAGCTGTGTTTCGTCGTATCCTTCATTTCGATATCTCCTGTTGTCGTGAAGAGCCAGACGTCAGTCCGCGCCCATGAATCGCTGCTCTCTCGCGCGAGTTCGCGTTCACCCGGCCAGTGCCAGGATGCATGGGCATCGATGCTTCTGCGTCAAGGAGCAATACCATTCTTACGCGCTTTATATATATGTATGAGTAACGCGTGAAGCTTCATAGCATCTGCACGTCCAGGTGCGTCCCACCTGCATCCAGCTAACCATGCAGTAGCGTATGGTGTGAAATATGGTGCGTAACATGTGGCACGTTCGCAGGCATCCGGCCTGGGTCACCTCGGCGTTGGTCGTCATCCTTCATGTGGCCGGATGTGGGACGCACTCTCGACCGTGCCCACCCGGGGACGCCGGATCCCCGGGGTTGCCCTTAGTCGACACCGGGCAGCCGCCGCCCAGCCACGACTTGTGCCAGGGGCAGCTAGGCGCCGACGGGTGCTGGCCGTCGACTGTGACTTGCGCGGATGGTCACCAGCCGACCACGCCCGTCGACTACGCCCGCTGCGCACTCGACGGCGCGCTCGCGGAGGCGCAGAGCACGGCGAGGGTTCAGGTGGCGGTGGTCGGCGACGCGGCGCTGGCGGGTGGAACGGAAACCATCGCGCTCCTGCTGGACGCGCGGCCCGAGTCCTACGTCATCGCTTCCCGCGGCGACGTGACGTGGATCGTCGGCCGCGACGCTGTGGGCGCGATGTACGGCGCGCTGGAGATCGCCGAACGCCTGCGGTTCCAGGGCGCGGGCGCGCTGCCTTTGCCGGCGGTCGTGCGCGGCGCGCCGGCGCTCTCGGTCCGCGCCGCCAATCCGTTCTTGGTGTTGCAGGAACAGAACGAGAGCAACTGGTGGTTCCTCGACGAACAGTACTGGACGCAATATCTCGATCTGCTCGCGCACGCGCGATTCAACTTCCTCGACATCCACGGGATGTACGACTTGGGATCAACCATCTTCCCGAACGCGTTGTTGTATTTCGCGCGCTCGCCGTCCTTCCCCAACGTGGGCGCGCCTCTGGCCGATCGGGAGCGGAATCTCGCCGCCCTCAACCGGGTCATCGCGCTCGCCACGGCGCGGGGGATCAAGGTCGGTCTCATGAGCTACAACGCGCTAACCAGCCCGGACGGCGTGTCCGCCGACATCATCGGCGACGACGCGGTCAAGATCTACACGCGCGAGGCGGCCCAGGATCTCGCCACCCGCGCCCCCGGCTTGGCCCGTCTGGGCTTCCGCATCGGCGAGAGCAATCGTCCGAGTTCGTGGTACGGCGACACATTCATCGCCGGCATTCAACAGGCGGGCACCGGGGTCGCGCCGTACACGCGGACCTGGGGCGCTTCCAAGACGGACATCCTCTCGCTGCAGGCCATGGCGGGCGAGAGGATGTTGGTGGAGGCGAAGTACAACGGCGAGCACTGGGGCGCGCCCTACGCCATCGCCGGCGGTTGGTTGGCGAGCTTCGGAGGGTACAGTTACCAGAACTTCCTCAACCCGCCCACGCCCTACGATTTCGTGTTCCAGGTGCGGGCCGGGGGAACCCATCGGATCTTTCGCCAGGCGTCCTACGCACGCACGCGACGGACGGTCCAGTCCCTGGCCTTCTCACCGGCGGTTCGTGGCTTCACCCTGGAGCCCCCGCAGGCCTACTTCCCGCAGCGCGACGGCTACCACGCCCAGGAGAGCGACCGGTTCTCGCCGTGGACTTTCGCCCGCGACGAAATGATGTTCCTTCTGTGGGGGCGATTGAGCTACGACCCCAACACGCCGGACGATCTCTTCCGCGCGATGTTGGCGCGCGAGACCGGCGGTGATTTTCTGTGGGACGCCATGCAGGCCGCCAGCGAGATCGTGCCGTGGATCCAGACCGCCCGCACCTGCGGTCCGGATTCGCGCAACTTCGCGCCCGAGCTCGAGCTCGGGGGCGACGTCGGGTCCTGGACCACGCCGCCTGGAACGCAGACAGCTTCCTGCTACCGGCAAGGCGCGTTCGACAGTTTTGCCATCGCCGGCCCCGACGAGGTGGCGGCCGATCTGGTCGCCGGCGCCGCCACCTCGCGGCTGTCGCCCGTCGAGGTGGCCGGCCGTGTGCTTGAGGCCGCCGATCGCGCGGCGCTGGCGGGCGGCGCGCCCAACGACAACGTGCTTGCACGCGACATCGTTCGCGAATGCCATGCGCTCGCCGACCTAGGCCAGTACTTCGGCCACAAGTTGCGTGGCGCCACCGCGCTCGCCGTGTACCAGCGCGTGGGACTCGGCGATTGGTTGAGCGCCGCGCGGGCCGAAACCACCATGGCGGACGATGCCTGGAGGCAGCTCGCCGACGACACCTCCTACATCCGCCCGTTCGCCGATCACCTGCGCATGTTGAGCTTGGGCTACGATCCGTTTCATTGGTCCGCGGAGGTGCCGGCCCTTGACGACGATCCCCGGGCGATCGACGCCAGCGAGGCCCAGGTGTCGGCGGCCATGCCGATCCCGCCCGCGACCATGCCCGCCGCTGAGGTTTGGTTGCGGTCTTCGCGGCCGCAAGGCCCCGGCCTTGCCGAGCTGTCGGTGACGCCATTCGATCCCGCGGCGGCGACCTGGTTGGTGCGAGCACACTTTGCCACAGCGGTTCCCACGAATGCCCTGGTTCGCGTTCTGTGGAAACCCTTCCAGAGCGAGGTCGACTGGAGCGTGGTCGACGCGACCGCGGCCGGTGACGGAAGCTACTCCGCGTCGGTGGCCGGGGGCGGCGCGGGAGGTTTGTTCGCCGTCGAGGTGCTGTCCGCACAAGGTGGCTGGCGTTACCCGGATCCGGAACGAGAGACGCCCTATCTGTCGCTTGCGCCCTAGTCGTGCTTCTTGCGACGGCCCAGCAAGAAGAGGCCGACCGCGATTAGCAGCCCCATTGCTCCCGGATTTCCGGTGTCGGATTGGCCAATCTTGCAGGAGCATCCGCTGGCCGAGGCAGGCGCGGATCCGGCGGTGCTTGAGCCGCCGGTGGATACCGGGGTGCCACTGCTGGCAATTGCACCGCCCGTGCTGGCCATGGTTCCACCAAAAGAGGAGGTGGTGCCACCCAGGCTGGCAACGCCACCCGAAGCAACTACGCCCCCCGAGGCGATGACCCCACCGGATGACACCTGCCCGCCGGCGGCGGAAGCGCCACCCGAGCCAGGCACGCCTCCCGAGGCGGTTGTGCCACCCAAGGCAACCACTCCGCCCGAAGCAATGAGCCCGCCCGAAGCGACTACGCCACCCGAGGCGATGACCCCACCGGATGACACCTGCCCGCCGGTGGCAAGCAGGCCGCCCGAGCGAGGGATGCCCCCCGAGGCGGTTGCGCCGCCCGAAGCAATGACTCCACCCAAAGCAATGAGGCCACCAGAAGTGGTTACCCCACCAGAGGCAACGGTGCCGCCGGTCTTGACTCCACCCGTGGCGGTCGCGCCGCCCGTGGCGGTCGCGCCGCCCGAGGCGGTTGCACCACCGGTTCCCGTGGTACCGCCCGTGCCCCCGCCGATGCCGGT
>PMBS01000315.1 GCA_003153015.1 Myxococcales bacterium | reverse complement strand
CTGAGCCACACCTTCGCGTCGAATCCCATCAACTTCGAAATCGCGGCCGGGGGGTTCCGCCCGGCTCAGCGCGATTCTGCAACGCCGGATGCCCAAGCGGGGGGCCGCCTCGCCGTCAACCGTTGGAAGGGGATCACAACTCCGGGCAGCGGTGGGACGGATGCGCGGGCAGCCTCCCTCGGTGTGTCTGGTATGGTACGCCAGTTCAGGGTCGACCCGCATGCACCGCTGCCGGGCCCGCCGATACCTCTCATCGGGTGGGCACTCGCGGTCAACCTGCTCCTTCCCATCATCCCTGCAAGAGACGGCACGGACCGCGGAAATGCGTTAACCGTAACCGGAGAGTTTGTGACGGGTACCGGCCATGCCGACCAATACACGGGAATGACCGCAGGCGCGACCATGCCCAATATGTACCCCTTGCCCCCCGGGACCCCGATCGACTACTTGGGAGTCGCGGTGCCGGACGCGAGCGGGGCAGCGCCCCTGGTCGGCCGCCCGTACACGCCCAACGTCGACCCCGGACTGGTGGCGTTCGACTCGAATGAAGTCCTTCACACGATCAATTGGCAGACATTTGTAGTCGGCCTCCAGTACTACCTGCCCCCGCGGGGGCGCGTCTTCGTCAGCGGGAACTACAGTCAGGGAAAGTCCAACAACATCGCGAGTCTCTATCATCCCATCTCGCCCCGCCAGCCGTGGGTTAATGCCTTGGGCGTATTCCAGTCTTCGCGGTACCTGGATGGGAACATCTTCTTCGACGTAACGCCCGCGGTTCGGATGGGCTTTTCCTATCAACGTGTCGACCAGAAGCTGGCAGACGACACGAACGTCCACAACGATCGTTTCGAGCTGACCTTCCTCTATTTCCTATAGGCCCGGTACTCCGGGAGGCTGAACCATGCGAGTGCAAATGAACGTGCGATCCTCATTCATTGTCGGCGTTGCGGCGTTCGTAGCGACCGCCGCCGGCCTGGCATGCTACGAGAACTCAGGCTCGTTTCAACCAGTCACTGATGGCGCCAAACCATGGAATCCGCCTGCCGGCTGGGATCCTGAGCCACCCTGCGCAACTGGGTATTACGTGGCCATCGACACCTGCCCAGGTTGCACCGGGATCTCGTATGCTCTTTGCACCGGGGTCACCTTCAACCAGTGCGTGTGCGGAGGTCCGTTCTGGCCCGGTATGCAGTGTCCGAAGTCGCTGGTTTGCTGTCCCAACGATTTTCCGCCGTACAACTGGCTGGAGCTCGTAAAGTACTCTGGCCCTGGCTGGGCCGGCCTGAGCCCGGGTTCGAACACGCGCACCTGTCCTTGAGAGGGGGGCGGGGAACGCGTCGGTGGCCCCCCAGCACGGCTGGTATCGCCTTTCGTAGATTCGTAGCTGGTTGAGCGGCCAGATTGACGGCAGCGGAGCCGGTCGCCGGAACCGGTGGCCGGATTGGGAACCGGATCCGGCTGCCGGCCCCGGAACCGGCAACCCGAACCAGTCACGAGTTTTCTAGGAGCGGTACTAGTTGTCCTGCGCGCCCTCCTGGATCCAATCATGGATGCGCTGCTGCTCTTCTATGGGAAGCGCCGGTCCAGGCGTCACGGTCGAGGTCTGCGCTAGGCTGGACGGGTCGGCCAAGTTGGTCGAGTAGTTAGTGGTGTCCGCCGGCATTTGGGTTCCGCACCTGGCTATCCCTGTGGGCAGCTGCAGCTGATCCAAGACCTTCACGTACATGACGCTAGCTTCTGGCTGCCACGGGGCCACCCGCATTCCACTTTGCGAGCAGATAGCCCCCATGCATGGCTGGCCGACGAGGCTCCAGTACGCGCGCACCCTCGAACTCATGTCGAGGGCGCCGAACCGTATATCTACGCCGTAGTAGTGGCAAAAGTAGGTGCTGCACTTCGGTTGGATAGTTCTTGTGTAGACTTCCGTGAACGAGTTGGCAGACGGGGGGGCGCCCGAGCCACATCCGAAGCAGAGAACCGCGGAAACGGAGAGTGCGAGAACCGCGCCTGAAACAGTGTGTCTCATCGATTCCTCCACGAGCCCATGTTCTACACTAGAAGCTCCCAATCTACAACGCTCTCCTCCCTCGGACCACTAGTTCTAGAGCGCGTCTCACAAATCCGGACCGAGTCCGCCTCAGAATGATCTGCCGCAGGCAATCCCGAGCGGGCTCACGACACAGTCGAGTGCACTCTGGCTCTGGGCGGCAGCGGGCTGGGAATGCCACGAGAGTATGCCAATGAGGGCCATGGTTAGGGCAGCAGCCCCAACCCCTATCGTCGTACCGAGGGCAACGTTCCGCAAAGTCTTGAGGGTGGATTCGTTGGTGCACTGGTTGATGGGCGCGGGATTGTGACAGGAATCGAGCTGACTTTCTCGGGTGTACCAGTAGATGCCGGCGCCGGCCGCTCCCAGCGCGGCGACTCCGCTAGCCCATAGCCAGACAGCCGCGCCACGATTCGACACCACCGGGGGCAATGGTTTCGTGGCAGTCTCGACTGGGGCCGCCTCCGCGCTGGCCGAGTGCGCGACCTCCTCGGGTTCGAGCCTCACCGAGAGTTCCTTTCGCTCACCCCCGTGGACATCGATAGGAAGCGTGCGCGTTACCATGCCCGACGCCCTGACTTCTACCGTGTGTTGGCCGAAGCCAAACATCAAGGTTCCATCGGACTCGAACTCCGGCGCACGACCGTCAATGAGCACTCGCGAATCCTTTGGCGAAATCGTCAGCGTATACACATCCACGAACATACGGCTGCGATCGAGCAGATCCTGCGTGTGCTTGCGTTGTTCGGCGGAGAGAGGCTTGCGTACGTCTCGCAGGGCCGCCGCCAAGCTGTGCACGGCGGAGACATAGTCGCGAAGTTCGAACGAAGTCATGCCGATGCCACGGAAGGTCCGCGCGTTGGGGCTGATGTCGTGGGCGCGTCGAAAGAGGCTGCGTGCTTCCTCGAAATGGCGGGCGTCGTACTCGGCTAGCCCATCTTCGATTGTCTTTCGGTAGGCAGGCTGGTCGGCAGCGTCCACCGCAGACCACGACTCGGCAAGCAAGTTGTCGGCATGGGCGGCCGGAAGGAACATGACAAGACCGAAGCCTGCAAGTGCGAGGGCAATGCCCCGCGCAGCCGGAAATGGGGAGAGTTGTTTTCTTCTGCGGGAATACATGGTGTGATGCCTCGTGCTAGACCCCTTCATAGGGACACATGAAAGAGGTTGAGACAAGTTTCAGATGCCCAACGCTCAGGCAAAGATCGGGATGACGCTTAGAATCCGGCCGACAAGCCGGCCCGAGGGCAAGGAGGGCCGAGAACCGGACCGGAATGTACNNAGGACCGGAAGCGCAGGCCCGACGCAGCCATCGGGTCGGATCGTCGGCCGTCTGTGACTCGGCGGTTTGAGGCATCGCTTCCCTAGAAGTCGTCCGCGGATAGGCCACCCGCACGCGGTAATGTGGGCTTCGCGGATGAGCTAGCCGCTGGTGCCGGCGACGCCGACCTCGCTGATGAGCCAGCGGTTGCGGCCGGCGGCGGGGACGGTGCACCCCGGTCCAAAGCACCGTGCGCGGCGTGTCGCCCGGGCGGAACGGAGTCTGTGACTGCCACACGGGAGCGATGGGTATTGGCTGCAACAGGCACGTCGCGCACAGGGCGCGCGGACCTACGATTCTCAGCCGTCGCAGGCGGGCTTGTTTTGGCTGGGATTGGCGAGGCTGGCAACGGAGCAGTAACCGCCACAGTAGGTTTGGTCGCGGTTGACACAACGGCAGGTACCGCCACAGTGGGGTTGGTCGCGGTTGGCACCACGGCAGGTTCCACCACAGTGGGGTTGGTCGCGGTTGGCACCGCGGCAGGAACCGTCGGCGGTACGGAGGGCTTTCTTGTCGCAGGAGTAGTATTGACAATACGTGCTGGGGCAGCGTGTGGGTCTTCACCAGCACTTCTCGCGGCGATCCACAGCGCGACAATTGGCACGACCGTGCTCCCCACGCCCACGAACCAACGCCAGTGCCGAAGAACAGGGTGCGAACTGAAGCTAGAAACCGGGGCCGTGGTCGGCCAAGTGTCCAGAAGCAATGCGCCTTTCTCAGGATCCGCCGGCAACGGAGGCGCTGCCGCTTGCAAGCCCTCCCTGAATCCACCGTCAGCCTGCCCATCCATGGCAACCACCGGGATGTCCTTTTCCGTGGGCCGCGCGATGAAGAGCTGCGTGTCCGTAAACTGCCCTGATGGCTCCTGCCCAAGAACGGCCCCCACCACAGAACTCGACCTTCCCGAGGAAGACTCGCGCAGAGCATACGCGGGCACACCAGCACTTGGTGTGACCAAACGCGGGGCAGGGGTGGGCGGCGCCAGTGCGTCTTCAATACTGCCCAGCATCAGGTTCAGGTTGGAATAGCGATCGCTGGGCTTCTTGGCCATGGCCTTTTCGATGATGTGAACCAGGCTGGGCGGCAATTCAGGACGAAACATTGTCGCTGGCGGTGCGGGGTCGTTCACGATGCGGTGAAAGAGCTCAGGTCCTGGCGGACCAGAAAACGCCACCTCTCCGGTCAACGCCTCGTACAGCAAGACGCCGAAGCTGTACACGTCGGCGCGCTCATCGATGCGTGCCCAACCCAGGAGTTGTTCGGGAGACATATAGGCCGGGGTACCCATGGCCAATGCCGAAATCGGCCCTGCCGAGCGGTCCATCGCTTGCTCCAACATGACCGAGATGCCGAAATCCAATACCTTGGTTGTCACCACGCGCGCATCGGGACCAATGCAAATGAAAATGTTCTGCGGCTTCAGATCGCGATGAATCACCCCCTGGGCGTGGGCGGCGGCCACCCCCCGCATGGCGGGCAGTAGCACCGCCATGGCTTCGCTGACAGTGAGAAATCCCCTGAAGGCGATGTAGCTACCCAGGGACTCTCCGTCGAGAAGCTCCATCACGATACAGGGCATTCCCTCATGTTCAATGACGTCAAAAACCGTCACGACGTTGGGATGGTTCACCCGGCTGACAGCCAGGGCCTCGCTATGAAAAAGCTCCTGGGCTTCTCTCGTCTTGGCCAGCGACCGCAGAATCACCTTGAGGGCGACTCGCTTACCGGTGCGCTCGTTTGTTCCCGCCCACACCGCCGCCATTCCACCCTGCCCAATCAGGCGATCAACCCGGTATCTTCCACCCACGAGCTGGTCTGCCCGCAGGATGGCATTGATCGTGTTCTCAGGCTGGGCTTTCGCTTTCCTCACTCCGCACCCTCCTAGCGACCGGAGGAACCAGAGCGTGCTACGCGCCTCCGGGGTAGGCGTATGTATGTACCAATTTCTGCACATGGCTTACCACGGCAGGCCGGTACCCACAAGTTTGACGCAATCGCGCAATGAACAGCCCGCGATCGCTTGACCCCCACGCTGGACCACCGAGCGACGCTGCGGCGTTTCGGATACGCCTGCGAGGAATCATCTCGGACGGGGTGTGGCATACTACGCGTGCCTCCCCCCGGCTCCTTCTCCGTTGGTGATGGGTCGCCCGAGCAGACACAGGATCCGCGCACCTAGCGAATAGTTCTAACCTGTCGAATCTAGCACCAGAAACTAGCCTCGCGGCCAAGTGCGGATATTTTCAAGAGAGATCTAGGATGAGACGGGAAAGAACCACCTTGGTGGGCACGCCCACCGTGATCGCGCCAGGAGCCATCTTCCTGGTGGGCGAGTTTCGCTTGCCCGAGGAAGAGGTGGCTGTGCTGGCCGCGCTCTCGAGCTACGCAATCGCCCAGTTCTTCCCCGATGTCTCGCCCCTCTCGCAGCTGGTGGCCACCGTGGTCGAGCGCGCTCGGATCTATCTCGGGGAAGCTGCCGCGGCGCTGCCCGCAGGCTCGGTGTTGCTCAGATCAGCCAAGCCTCCGGTAGACCGAGAAGCAGTCACCTTCGATACTGGACCTGCCATCGCAGTTGCCACTGCCGCCGCCATCTTCGAGACGGCCGGACAATCCATCAACGAGCGCAGGGATGAGATCCTGGTGGTCGCCGAGGCCGGCCATCGCGCCATTCATGATGGGATCAGCGCAGAAGGCGAACTGGCCGCTGCCGTTCATGGCGGCCTGATCAAGGTCGTCACCCGGGCAGCCGCTGCCCCACGCGTGGAAGCCTTGGCAGCGCCTGCGGGGCTGCACCTGGTCGTGTTTCAGACAGGGCATGACCTGTTTCCAGTTGGCTGGCTGTCGAACGTACGCCAATTCGCCGAACGTGATCGCATCGCATATGCGCGGATCACCAATGAACTGCTTGAGCAGGCCAGCCATTTTGCGACCGAACTATCCCAAGGCAACACCACGGCCGCTATCGCCTCAGCCGGGCGCTATGGACAATGCATCACCCAACTTGCGGCTGCGGCCTCGGCACCCTTGCAATCTGGGACTTTCATGAATGCCATAGATTTGGCCAAGGAGATCGGCGGTGTCGCCAAGACTACCAGTCCGAGCCGCGGCGGCATGGGCGTCGCAATGTTTGCCACGCCCGAGGCTGCCAGCCTCTTTGTCCGCGCCTGCCAGCCCTCCCTGATCCCGCTCAACTTCGAACTGGAGCGTTCCGGTGTGCGATGTCTGGCCCCCATGGCAGTCCACACACCCACGCCCACGACGGACTCTTCCTCCATCTCGGCCGAAGCGATCGTGCGTGGTCCTCTTGAAGATCGCACCACGGAGAAGACCCTGCCCACGGCACCTCCTGCGACCCCTGCCACGCCGGGGCCGGTAGTCACCCCGGCCGAGGCACTCGGTGCAGAACCCCTGCCCGAAGAAGCCGCCCGCCAGCCTGAACGCGCAGTACGCCGCAAGCGGCATCGGCTCGGCCCGGCCATCGGGGTCGTGCTCATCGCCGCTGCACTGGTCGCGGGGTGGCTCACCAGGTCCCGTGGCCACCACGGCGCACCGTCGGCTGCGACCCAGGACCACGCGGCAGCTCCGCAAGTTCCTGCTGTCCCGGCACCCGAAACCCCCGAGCCGACCGCACCGGCCGAAGTCACGCCGGTGCCTGCCCCGAGTCAGCTAGCCGTGCCCGCAGTCCCTCCCGCAAGCGAGCCACAGCTACCATCTGCGAAGTCGCATGCCTCGGCCCATCGCTCGCATGTGCCCAAATCTGGCAAGGCAAACGTCCAAAACCTGGCCGCCGCCCCCCCGATCCAACCTATCTCCAAACCGAGGCCAGCAGCCCCGCGTGAACCGTCCAAGCCATCCCTTCCACGCGCAGGGAAATTGTCCCACGACGATTTTTGACGGGCTGGGGTGCGGCCGCCGCCAACGCGGGTCTTGGTGACCGCGGCGCCGGTGCAGCAGCCAAACCCGACACAAGCACCGGCCTCAACTCCGGCGGACCCGACTTCTGTCCGCAAGTCGCCATCAAAGAGCGCAGTTGCAGACCCCAGCCTGGCAGCATAGGTCCCCGGCCCCGTCGTCGTCGCACGACGTCCCGTTCGCCTTGGCTGGGCCTACTGAACATACCCCTGTGTTCTGGTCGCAAGTACCCGCGTCGTGGCACTGGTCGCTCGCCGGCGGGCACGTTATCGGTGTTTGCACGCATTGACCTGTCCCTGTGTCGCACGCCGCTGT